>CBFHWX010000028.1:0-29532 GCA_965659445.1 Limisphaerales bacterium
TGCGAATAAGAAGCAACTGAAGTTAGCTTCAGCTGCCTCCAACTGGGAGAAAGCGGGTAAATGAGTCGTTCAAAATCACAGCCTGTCGCCCTGACTATTGCCGGGTCGGATTCAGGTGGCGGAGCAGGGATTCAAGCTGACCTGCGAACTTTCACCGCCTTGGGTGTGTATGGCACCAGCGTTGTGACTGCTGTTACTGCCCAAAACCCGAAAGAGGTTATTGGCCTTGAACCGGTCAAGCCCGCGATGATTAACAAGCAGCTGAAGGCAGTATTTAGCGCATTCACCCCAAAAGCCGCCAAGACGGGTATGCTGCTGGCTTTGGGAACGGTTGAGTGTGTGGTTGGTTTTTTTGGACAAAAGAAACGACGGCCGTTGGTAGTAGATCCAGTGATGGTTTCCTCCAGTGGCTCGCCTTTATTGCAGAATTCCGCTCTGAAAGTGTTGCAAGCTAAGCTTCTTCCTTTGGCAACACTGGTTATGCCCAATGTGCCGGAGGCAGAAAAGCTCACGGGATTGAATATTCGCCAGCCGGAAGATTTACGCATGGCGGCGCGAGCGCTCTATGAAACGCATGGATGCTCGGCACTGGTGAAGGGTGGACATCTGCCTCGAATGAAGGAGGCGGTGGATATTCTTTTTGATGGGAAAGAAGAGTGGCTGCTTACTGCTCCGCGAAGCAAGGGGAAGGCCTTACCCGGAACGGGTTGTGTTTATTCTGCCGCCATCACGGCGGAATTGGCGAAAGGAAAGGGGTTGTCCGAGGCGGTGCACCTGGCCAAGGAATATGTTTCCATTGCGATTGCAAATCCGCGCAAAGCGGGTCGGGAGCGAGTCCTCCAGTAGCTTCCGTTCTCGACGGTGGCGTCTCTTGTATGCACATTCCGCGTGTGCGTATCGGGCTAATATTTAATCCATCAGCACAAGGGGACAAGGCGCGTAATTTGCAATCCCAATTGGATTCCATTGCAGATGAATGCACGTTAATGCCAACAGAAGGCCCCGGCCACGCTGAGGATTTGGCTGAGCAAGCGGTAGTTGATGGCTTCGAAATACTGGTGGCGGCCGGTGGCGATGGTACCGTGCATGAGGTGACCAATGGTTTGGTACGGCATCCGGATGGATTGGATCAGGTTGCATTGGGAATTTTGCCGATGGGCACGGTCAATGTGATGGCACGGGAGCTGAAGGTTCCATTGGACTTCGAGGCGGCGTGGCGAGTGATTCGGCGCGGGTATTCTCAGTGGATTGATTTGCCTTGGATGGAATTGCAGCGCGAAGGCAAAGCTCAGCGGCGCTGCTTCCCCGCTTTAGGCGGCGCGGGGTTAGACGCGCGCGCGTGTGAGTTGGTGCGATGGGAAACCAAGAAGCAATCCGGACAATTGGCTTATATCACCGCTGGATTTCGAGCTGCGAATGAGGAGATGCCGACATTTCGAGTGCAGGCGGATGAGCGTGTGATTGAATCGGCTGAGCTTATCATGATGGGCAATGGTCATATGTACGGTGGGCCTTTTGATATGTTTCCCCAAGCGCTCTTGGATGATGGTAAGGTGGACGCAATTGTTGCCGAGCGTGTTGAAAAATGGCGAGTGCCGCAGTATGCGCAGGCGATTCTCACAGGCACATTGCCGGAGCTGGACGGTGTCCATTATCTCCAGTCTGAAACAATTGAATTAACACCGAAAGGCGACAAACGAGTCTCAGTGCAGTTGGATGGTGATGCCATGGGAGTATTGCCTGGGAAAATCACTGTGCAAGCGCTGGGGCTTCGGGTGGTGATGCCGCAGCCGGAAATGTGATTTTAAGACTAAAAGAGGTCTTGCAATCTTAAGTGGGCTTGGTAAATTCCCGCCCCTTTTTGAAGATTCCCGCACATAGGCTGGGCTCGATGAATTTAATATCATGGCAGTAAAGTTAAGATTGAAACGGATTGGCACGCGAAATACGCCGGTTTTTCGCATTGTGGCAACCGATGGCCGCAAACCCCGCGATGGTCGTCCGAAAGAGGAGCTGGGCACGTACAGCCCGTTGTCGAAGGAGGAGCCGAATTTTACCATCAACCTTGAGCGAGCGGAATATTGGCTGGGCGTGGGTGCCAAGCCGAGCGACACCGTGCGCAGTTTCATTCGCAAAGCACGGCGCGCCGCCAAAGCCGGAGAGTCTGAGGCGGAGACAGCCGAAGAAAAATCCGAGGAACCTAAGTCGGACGCCTAATTTTTTAATCGCTTATTATCATGCAGGATTTTGTAGAGTATGTGGTCAAGGGCTTGGTTGATGAGCCGGACGCCGTGACAGTAACCGAGGTCGAGCAGAACGGCTCGACGGTTTACGAGCTGCGCATGGATCCGGACGACGTGGCCAAGGTGATCGGTCGGCGGGGTGTGACAATCAACGCCATCCGCTCACTGGTTCAGGCCGGAGGGGCCAAAAAAGGCCTTCGCTGCGGTTTGGAAATCATTGAGGATGACGACTAGGCCGGCAAGTCGGCTGCGCCAACACCCACCGCGTGACCTCGCGAACCCATGAAAGTGGACGTGCTGACGCTGTTCCCTGCGATGTTTGCGGGGCCGCTTGATGAGAGCATCATCAGCCGCGCGCGCGAAAGCGGCCGCCTGGAGCTGGCCATACATAATTTACGGGACTGGACGCATGACCGGCACCGCACTGTGGACGACGAACCCTACGGTGGCGGCCCGGGAATGGTACTCAAGCCCGAACCGATCTTTGAAGCAATCGAGGCGCTGACGAATGACACCACGCAGGTGGTGATGCTCACCCCGCAGGGTGAGCCCTTTGGTCAGCCCAAGGCGCGCGCGCTGTCGGCGCATGAACACTTGCTGCTCTTGTGCGGCAGCTACGAGGGTTTTGATGAACGCATCCGCACGCGGGTGCATCACGAAATTTCCATCGGCGATTATGTGCTGACTAATGGGGCATTGCCCGCGATGGTGTTGATTGACACGGTCACGCGACTATTGCCCGGCGTGCTTGGTGATGACGCGAGCAGCGCGGAGGAAAGTTTCAGCGAAGGTATGCTGGAATATCCGCAGTACACGCGGCCAGCGGAATTTCGCGGCATGAAAGTGCCCGAGGTGTTACTGTCGGGCAACCACGCGGAGATAGAGAAATGGCGGCGCGAACAGGCCGCGCAACGCACCGCCGAACGCCGGCCCGAATTGCAGGAAGACAACAACGAAAATTTTAAAGACGAGACAACAAAATGAGCCAAGCACTATTTGATAAAATTGAATCTGAACAATACCGCGCCGATCCGCTGGAATTCAACGTAGGCGACACTGTGAAGGTGCACACGCGCGTGAAGGAGGGAGGCAAGGAGCGAACTCAGATTTTTCAGGGCATTGTCATCGGTCGCCGTGGTCGTGGCTTGAATGCCACTTTCACCGTGCGCCGCATCAGCTACGGCCAAGGCGTCGAGCGCATTTTTCCCGTAAACAGTCCCAATGTTGCCAAGGTAACCGTGGAGCGCAAAGGTAAGGTACGTCGTGCCAAGCTTAATTATCTTCGTGAACGCATAGGTAAGCGCGCTGTGACGGTAAAGGAGCGCAAGTAGCGCCGCGAATATCTTTCCATTTCCAACTTGCCCTCCATCCACCACAACCTGTGCGTGGATCGATTCCATTTAGAGCGTGAACATCATGCGCGCGGCCTCACGCGCCTAGCCGGTGTGGACGAAGCCGGGCGCGGCCCGCTCGCCGGTCCGGTTGTGGCGGCGGCGGTGGTGTTGCCGGTTGAGTGGGTCGCCGAAGGCCTCCCTGAAACCCTCCTGCGTCTCAACGACTCCAAGCAACTCACCGAGAAAATCCGCGAGGAACTTTTCGCCGCCATTCACTCGGAAACGCAAATCCATTTCGGCATCGGCATCATCGACTCTGCGCTCATCGACGACATCAATATCCTCCAAGCCACCCACCGCGCGATGAACGCCGCCCTCGCCCAACTCGACCCGCCCGCGGCCCACGCGCTGATGGACGGACGCCTTGTGCCCACGCTCGCCATGCCCCAAACCGCCATCATCAAGGGCGACGCCAAGAGCCACAGCATCGCCGCCGCCAGCATCCTCGCCAAGGTCACCCGCGATCGCCTCATGCGCGAATACCACGAACAATGGCCCGAATACGGTTTCGCCCAACACAAAGGCTACGGCACCGCCGCCCACCAAGCCGCTCTCGAACAACATGGCCCGTGCCCCATCCACCGTCGCAGCTTCGCCCCGGTACGTGCGGTTATCCACTGCGTTGAATAATTACACGCCCAAGTACGATAAGTTCAGTGCAATTGAGTGGAAACCACGCCGCTGGCAGTGGGTGGATACATTGAAAGACACGAGAGCCAGGGTGCGTCGTTGCCAATCAACTGACCAAGTCCAAGGGCGTGGAGTTGTATGCGGATCAGGCGGCCATCTTTTTGAACCAGTCAGCAGATGGTTTCTGAAAGAGGAAGACCACAATGACCAAGCTGAGAATCGTATTTCCGATCTCTAACAACACCTCGATTCCTTGTCCGTTAATACCCACCAAAAAAATTCCACCGATGGTTAAAATCGCCAAAATAATACGCGCCCAATTGCGGCCTTTTCCGATTTTATACGCAAAAAAACATGCAACCAAACCGCCGATCACCGAAGCGCAGAGCATGAACATGTGGAATTCTACGGCGTTCAGTCCGAGTTCTTGAGCACCGGCACGATATGCGTCGCCTCCCCAAAACGGCAGAAAGAGCGAATACACGATGCTTATCCCTACCTGAATGTAGATGAGCTTGATAGCGAGTGCAACCTTGAGCGGCATAGGCGGCACGGCTTCTTCTATAGGCAGGATCGGCGGCACTCCCTCGGGCTTGTCCGTGGCTTCTTTCTTGGTGACTTCAGGGTAGAGGCTTGATGTTGGATCTTTCAGGAAGTCGTTGAGTTGCGCCTCGGCCTTGGTGATCAAATCCTCATCATGCACCCAAATCAACCATGACCCCGTGTCTTCATCTTGAAGGTCGTGGGTAATGCCGCTGGTGTTGAGGTAGTCGCTAAAACGCTTGGCATCCGCCTCGTTGTCGATTTCACCGATCTGTCGCACGCCCCAATCTAACCACAAAATCCGAAGTATGGCACCAATAAATGGACCAAGAAATCCTGTATCGGACCGGAACGATCTATCGCGACGTGATAGATGAAGAATCCCGCATGATTGAGTTGTAATTTTCCAGCGACACGGCAATTGAGAGCGTGTTTGGGAATAAAGTCCTGGAGCACACCGAAGACTCTATGGATACGTAACGCAGTGTTTTCATATATCTTTCATTCCCGCTTGCCGGCAGGCTCGCTTTGGTTAGTTTACCAACATGGTCTGGGGCGATTGGATTGCCGAATGGGTGCGTCGGGATGAGCCGGAGCACTTGCGCCGTGGCCGGTTGGGTGAGCGCGCAGCGAAGCGTCAGCTCAAGAAGGCCGCCCTGAAATTTCTCTACGCCAACTTCTCCTCGGAGCATGGAGAGATCGATCTCATTTTTCGCGAGGGCAAGACCCTTGTGTTTGTTGAAGTGAAAACCCGCTCCTCAGAATACTGGACCCGGCCGGCCGCCGCGGTGAATGCCGACAAGCAGCGCAAGCTCATCGCCACCGCTCGTGATTATTTGCGATTGCTGCATGACTCAAACGTTCCTTATCGGTTCGACATTGTGGAAGTGCTGCTGGCCAATGGCCGGGTGGATGAGGTTCGCCATCAGCCCAACGCGTTTGCGCCGGGGCGTCAACGCCGCTAGACTGTGCGCGTGCCGGAGCTTCCCGAGGTTGAAGTGCTAGCGCGCCATTTGGATTCCGTGTTGCGCGGTAAAACCATTCGCGCGGTGGTGATCCATCGGCCCAAGATCACACGTCCCACGCTCCCGCAAACCATGCGCGGAAAACTTGTGGGCGCAAAGTTCAAGGGCGTAACGCGCCGGGCCAAATATCTTTTGTTCAACATGAAACAGCCGGGGCGAGAACCTTTTATGCTGCTCGGACACTTGGGGATGACCGGCCGGATGTATTTGCAGCCAGCTAAAGCAGCATTGCCCAAGCACGCGGCAGTTTCGTTTGGCCTTGGACGGCACGCTTTTGTGTTTGAAGACACGCGGTACTTTGGGCGCATGACACTCGATAAAACTCCGCTGGAAAATTTGGGTCCGGAACCGTTTTCGACGGTGTTTTCCGGGAACACATTGCGCGAGTCACTGCGGCGTACCACCCAGGCAATCAAGCCGAAGCTGCTAGATCAATCTCTGCTCGCGGGCGTGGGAAATATCTATGCCAGCGAGGCGCTCTATCGCGCGCGAATTTCTCCGCGGAAAATGGGGCGTCGCCTTTCGGTCGCGCATTGCGATGGGTTGGCGGAAGCCATTCGCGAAGTGCTCGCCGAGGCCATCGAATGCGGCAGCACGGTGCCGTTAGATTTTGCGGGTCAGGGCGTGGGTGACGGTTTGTTTTATTACGGCAGCGCGCCCAATGCCGAGGGTTATGAAGAACACCTGCGGGTTTACGATCGAGAAGGGGAGCCGTGCGAACGATGTGACGTGCCCATTCAAAAAATCGTCCAGGCCGCGCGCAGCACCTACTTTTGCCCGGCCTGCCAGCGAGGATAGGAAACAAATTGACGCGTCTACGTTGCTCCGTTAGCCTCCCGGCCTTCGAGTTCCAGAGTAGCTCAATGGTAGAGCATGCGGCTGTTAACCGCAGGGTTGCAGGTTCAAGTCCTGCCTCTGGAGCCAAATCTTTTCCAAGGGCTTTGTTAGCATGAGTGATTCTTCTGAACCAGCAAACACAAGCAAACTTGAGAATCTAATTGCCCGGTACGAGGAGTTTCACCAGCACTCTACGAATCAGTTGATTCACTATATTTGTGTTCCGGCCATTGCATTTAGTTTGATCGGCCTTTTGTGGTGCATCAAGATTGCCGATATCGCCATTCCAACAACTGCATATTTCCTCACGCTCAATGTTGGGGTTGTTTTTATTTGTTTGGCAGTGATCTACTACCTCTCGCTTTCCCTCGGTAGTTTTCTGGGCATGATGTTTTTTGGGTTTCTTGCAAGCGTGTTGTGTGTCAGCTTTGAAATGAGTCCGGTTTCACTTTTTACCTTCTCACTGGTTGTATTTGTCTTGGCGTGGGTGGGGCAGTTTATCGGTCATCATATTGAGGGTGAACGGCCGGCATTCACTGAGGACCTACAGTTTCTTCTTGTCAGTCCGGCATGGCTTTTGGATGCCCTCTACAAAAAGCCAAGACGAGGATTCCTTGCTCTATTGGGTATTCTGGTCGGCTCCTATCTTTCCGTGAATCTATTGTTTAGCATGGATGCAAAGCCGGATTTTTTGGAAAGCCTTGAGCGGGCGGAACAATATGAGGTGCAGATTGTCCGCGATGAATGGGGTGTGCCTCATATTATCGGAAAAACTGACGCCGATACGGCCTACGGGTTGGCTTATGCGCATGCCGAAGATGATTTCCTTACCATCCAGCAGGTATTTTTAGCTGCCCGGGGTAAACTGGCCTCCGTGGAGGGGATATCAGCTGCACCAAATGACTACTATGTTCATCTTACTAAAATCTGGGATGGCATGGATGAGAAATTTCAACAGTTGGATCCTAAGTTGCAGGCGGTCTGTCAGGGCTATGCTGACGGGCTGAATCTCTATGCCAGTCGCCATCAAGATAAACTGGCGCGTAATGTATGGCCGGTAAAGCCGCAGGATTTGGTGGCAGGCTTCGTTCATAAGCTACCCTTATTCATTGGCCTAGATCGGGAGATCGGCAGGCTTATGAAGAAGTCAAAAGAATCTAAGAAACAAGCCAGCATCCTGAACCCGGGGAAGGTGCCAGTTGGCTCCAATTTCCTGGCCGTGGGACCTAGTCGTTCTGCCGACCAAGCCACCCGTGTTTGCATTAACACGCACCAACCCTGGACCGGGCCGGTGGCATGGTACGAGGCGCATCTAATCAGTGAGGAAAATAATGTTTATGGTGGCCTGTTTCCAGGATCACCCGTGATTTTACTTGGTCATAATGAATCAATTGCCTGGGGGCATACGGTCAATGGGCCCGATCTAGTAGATGTCTTCGAGCTGGAAATGAATCCGCAGAATAAAAGACAATACAAGGTGGACGGCCAATGGCTACAGCTTGAGAGATCAGTTGCACCAATTGAAGTTAAGTTGACCGGGAACTATCGGTTGAGGGTCAAGCGTGAGGTGCTCCATTCGATTTTTGGCCCGGTTATGCGGGTGGAGCAGAAGGTTTACGCCCTGCGATATGCCGGGATGAATCAGTTTCGACAGCTGGAACAATGGTACAGGATGGGGCAGGCGAAGAATTTAAAGACATTTAAGGAGGCGATGAGGATCCAAGCACTTTCAATGTTCAATACCGGCTACGGCGACAAGGAAGGTAACATATTTTATGTATATAATGCACTTCTGCCCAAGCGACTTCCTGGACGCAACTGGAGTGGTACCATCAAGGGTGATTCAAGGGAATTGATTTGGGAGGAATATCTTTCGCTCGATGAATTGCCACAGGTTGAAAATCCAGATTCGGGTTTTTTGCAAAACTGCAACAGCAATCCATTTATGACGACCACTGGCGAAGGTAATCCCGATGAATCAAGATTCAAAGATTCTCATGGCATTGAAAAATCGATGACTAATCGGGCGCGCCGTGCCTTGGAACTCTATGGGGGCGATGATTCCATCACGCGTGAGGAGTTCTTTCAGTATAAGTATGACAAAAATTATGGATCGGATTCTAAGTTGCGTAAACTTATTAAAGAATTTTTGGATAATGTTGAGGCCAATAAGAATTTGAAAGAGGAGCTGGGCCTCATCAGCCAATGGAATGGCTCTTTGGAAAAAGGCAATAAGTCAGCTGCAATTACACTCCTGACTTTCCGTCCGCGTTCCAATACTGGGAAGATGAAATCCAACCCCGAACGCACACTCGAGCAGTTGCGAGAGGCTGCGAAGCTTCTCCGCAAGAACTTTGGTCGGATTGATGTGGAATGGGGCAAGGTGAATCGACTGGTTCGCGGTGGTAAAAGTTTCCCCTTGGGAGGCGGTTCGGACACGTTGCGGGCAATTTACGGCGAGCCGCAGGCGGATGGAACTCTAAGCGCAAAGGCGGGGGACTGTTTTATTCAATTTGTGGAGTGGGGTGAATCAGGAAAACTTCAATCCTGGGCTATTCACCAGTTTGGCAGCGCTACAGTTGACTCGACTTCGAAGCACTATAACGATCAGTCGTCACTCTTTTCGGAGGAAAAAGAAAGGAAAACCCTGTTTGCCCTGGAAGAAGTTTTGGCTAATTCAAAAAAAGCCTACGAGCCCTAATCCTATTTTATTTTTTGACCAATGTGTTGCCTGTTTTGAAATCGGGCGAGAACAACCTGGCGGTGACGTTCTTCGAGGCGCGCACGGCGTTCGTCGGTAAGGGTATCAGCGCATCGTGGGCAGCAGATGCCCGGTTCATACTTTGGAGATTCAAGTTCCTCTTGATTAAGCGGCCAGCGGCATCCGAAACAGATCTCGCATTGGCCGCGTTTGAGTCCGTGGGTGACCGAGACCCGGTGGTCAAACACAAAGCATTCCCCCTCCCATAGGCTCTCTTCAGGGGGGGTGTTTTCGAGATAATTCAAGATGCCACCTTGCAGATGGTAGACTTGTTCAAAACCTTCCTTCAGTAAATGAGCAGATGCTTTTTCGCATCGTATGCCGCCAGTGCAGAACATCGCAATTTTCTTATGTTGGTTCGGGTCCAGATTTTTTTGCACGTACTCCGGCCATTCGCCAAATTCAGCAGTCTGTGGGTCGAGGGCACCTTGGAAACTGCCCAGTTCCACTTCGTAATTGTTGCGAGTGTCGATCAAAGTCACTTCGGGGTCGTTGATCAATTCATTCCACTCTTCAGGTGGCACGTATTTACCGACAGCTTCATTTGGGTTAATCGAGGGGTTGCCCAGTGTCACGATTTCATCACGGAGAATAATGCGCAAACGATGAAAGACGAGTTGTTCGGTGAGGCATTCGCGGTGCGGCATGTCGGCAAAGCGCTTGTCCATGCGGATATAAGTAAGCACGGCATCGATTCCTTTTTTCGGTCCGGCGATGGTGGCGTTAATGCCTTCAGGGGCGAGGATGAAGGTGCCGAGTACGTCTGTTGCTTCGCACCGGGTTTGAAGCTGGGCTTTCCAGTCGGAGAGGTCGGGAAGATCTGCGAAACGGTAAAATGTAGCTACGCTCGATTGCATTACGGGGTTTTCAGCTAACAGAAATCTCCTGGTGAATCGATCTTTTTGCGTGATCCTTCTCGCGTGCTAAGTGGCGTGCGCGTAAGGTTTCTCGATGGATTGGCGGTTAATTGCCAGCGTGTACGCGTTGCTTCTTTCGGGAATGGGGTGTGGGCCTGCGGAGCCTCTGATTCAAGGGACGGCCAAGAAATCACTCCCGAAAAATCCTGCCAAAATTGAGGTGCCGGTTCTGAGCGCCGAGGAAAATGGCCGGCGCAAAATATTTTCCATGCAGGTATGCAGCAGTTGCCACGTTTGGCCTGAGCCGGCTGTATTGAATCGTAAGACATGGTTGGAGGTGCTCGGTAAGATGGAACCATGGCTTGGGTTGAAACCGATTCCTGATGATATGCCCGAAGAATTGCATAGGCTCTTCCCATCAAAAAAAATGATCGATGCAGTTCAGTGGACGGAGTTGAAGGAATATTATCTGGCAAATGCGCCCGAGAAATTGTTGGTAACGCCCGCCAGATTCGATGGCGAGGCAAAGTTGTTTGAAGTGGTGGACGCAAGGGCGCCCTTTGGCGCGTTTTACATGACGTTGCGAGTGGATCCTAAGACCGGGGTGATTTGGGCGGGTTGGGGGGGCAGTGCAGACGATCATGGCGTGTTCCGTGGGGATGCCCGTGGGAAGTGGAGTGAGGTTTTGGATTGGGGTGGGACACCGGCCCAGTTCCGATTTGACGGGAAGGGGATTCTAGCAGTGATGATGGGTGGTTTAATTCCCACTAGTGATGCCGACGGGAGTCTGGTTAGGGTTGATGGGGACAAGATCGTGCCGGTAATGAAATCCCTTAGGCGGCCGGCCGATATATTGGTAGGGAATTTTGACGGCAAAGAACCGGAGGACTACGTGCTATGCGAGTTTGGCCATTTGGTTGGCGGGGTTACATGGATCGGCCGCCAGAACGAACAGTCCAACCGCCGATCCCTGTTGGACCAACCCGGAATTCTCAACGCAGCCAGTGCGGACTTGAACGGGGACGGTAATCTTGATTTTGCGGTGCTCGTTGGTCAGGCGCGGGAAGGAGTGTTCCTTTTTTTTGGTGATGGTAAAGGTATGTTTGAACCACGATCCATTTTGCCGCGCCATCCATCTTGGGGTCACTCGCATCTGGAGGTGGCGGACATCAATGGCGATCAGCATCCGGACCTGCTCATCACCAACGGTGATAATGGAGATTTATTAGAGGTTCCGGTAAAGCCGTATCACGGTATCCGTATTCACCTGAACGACGGCAAAGGAAACTTCTTGGAAGGAAAATTCTTCGCGCAACCTGGGGCTTATCGTGCTCTGGCTGAGGACTTCGATGGTGACGGCGATTTGGATATTGCCTCTATCGCCTATTTTGCCGACTTCAAGGGGGATCCAGAAGCCGCACTCATATACCTGAGGCAAGACAAGCCGATGGAGTTTAAACGATTGAAAATGCCCGGTGCGCAGAGCGGTCGATGGATCACGATGGATGCCGGTGATGTGGATGGCGACAATGATGTGGATCTAGTGCTGGGTGCGATGAACTTTGGCCCGGGCGTTGGTGCTATCCCGATTAAAACCCGTCGGCGTTGGGTGCACGAAAAACTGCCTGTCTTGATCCTGCGCAACCGGACGCGATGAGGGGATGTATCAACGCTGGGTCACAGTAGGCTGGTGATGGGCTCCGAGAGTGCTGGTAGGGCGGCTTTTGTTGATGTAGCCGATGCGCAGGTTCGCGCGCATTTGTCTAGGCGAGTTTGCCGGGGCTGATCGTTCAAATAACTGTGCGCAGCGTGCAGGTTGATTGGCGGAAAGGGGATGTGGCCGGGGGATGGCCGATTGGCCAAAAGAAAGGGCACAAAGTGTTATACACGCAATCACTCCATACGCGGGCGTGAAACTTGGTAGCCTTGAATACACCACGTTTCAAAGTAACACAGGAAATTGAATTGTGCTGATCATTTTTGTAATAACGCAACATCTGGTTCAATGAGTTCCAGATGTGCGTTCCAGTAATCTGCGAGCCATTGAAATGTGGAGTTGCTCCAGAAACAGACGTGTGTGGGATCTTGTTTGTAATGCCATTTCGCGAACGATTCACGGTCTTTTGCCCGCTTGGTCATTACTCCCAGCCAGCCGCTTTTGCGCAGGCGATTCCACAGCGATTCCAAGTCGCGGCGCGGGTGGAAAAGGTGCTCAAGGACTTCAGTGGCGGTAATGAAGTCGTATGTGGCTTTAAGTGTGGTTGGGTCGGGTTGGTAAAACGGATCATACAAGGCAACTTGATGGCCGGCTTCTTCTAGGATTACTGAGAGCGTCGGGCCGGAGCCGCAGCCGAAATCCAAGCCGGAGCTATTGGGCGAGAGTTTTCTTATTAGTTGATCAGACAGGCGACTGAGGAACTGACGATAATCGGAATCTTTTGGGTTGTTTTCGTGAAGATCATACTGAGCCTTTTCCTCTGCGCGCATGAGATGGAATTCGGCCGGTACAAAGATGAGAGCGCATTTTTTGCACTGCTGGTAAGCACGGCGTTCGTCCTCAAAGAAAAACGCGGTGTTTCCATTGCAAAGCGGGCAGGGCATAGGGGAAAGGCTTTAGGTTTTATATCGAGGAATGAAAAGTGTTTTCCTCGGTTTGGCCTTTAAAAAATAGTTGTATAAGTATCCAATATTTTGAATGAACTTTTACTTGCTTCCGTTTGAATTCTAGGACAAAGTCCAAATATAAGGCTTATGAAGCGCACATTTGTTTTCCTGCTGAAATTATCTCTCGTTATGGCGTTTATTGGCGCCTTTAACACTGATGCCAAACCTTCCAAGGTGGACGCCCTTTTGGCCAAAGGAAACGCAAAGGCCAAGCAGCCTCTAAAGCGGGCCGGTCAAATTGATGGCCTCACATTTTTGCGTCGGGCTTCGATAGATATCATTGGTCGGATTCCAACCCACGCCGAGATTGAACAATTTCAGAAATGGCCAGCCGCAGAGCGTCGATCAAAGATAGTTGATAAGCTGCTTGCTGATCCGCGCTATGCCGATAGGTGGACCGTTTTCCTCTCTGATATTCTACGCATTCGCTCCAACGCAACCGGTGGTAATGCGCTCTTAGCATATATTCACAAGGCACTGGAGGAAAACCGACCGTGGGATGAGCTCGCGCGAAAAATGATCAGTGCTAATGGCACCACGGGTAACGCGCCGGCGGTGGGATTCATCCTCGGCGAGGATGCCGATCCGATGGCCTTGGCGGCAGCCACCAGCCAGATGTTCCTCGGTGTACGTATGCAATGTGCGCAATGCCACAACCATCCCTTTGATGTGTGGAAACAAAAGCAGTTTTATGAACTGGCCACATACTTTGGGAAAACACGCCGTATGGAGAACCAGTTCAGTCGTCGCGTTTACACCACCGAGGCCGATGCCACTACGGTGTTGTGGCCACCAGAGAGCCGCAAGCCCAAGGTGCGCAACCCGGTGCCACCAAAGTTTCCAATTGAGCTGGATGAGTATGATGAGAAGCCTGAGTTCGTTAAGCGGTTTGAGGCCAAACGCGCTCAGTTGCAGGTCGCCTCTGCCAATGGAGCAAAGACCCAATCACTTGATGATTTGGTTGAGGCGGTGAATCCCAACATAGCATTTGATAAGGAGGCCGGTTTTGGCCGCGAAGTTAAGGCTGAAATCAAAGCCGCGGGACAGTCACTGGATGTTAAGGGTGATCTCTATCGCCAAAGCAAGGACCGCAGCACGTTGTCAAAGCTGATAACAAACCCATACAACCGTTACTTCGCACGCAACATGGTAAACCGTATGTGGGCCGAACTGATCGGGCATGGTTTTTATGAGCCGGTGGATGATTTTCAGGATATAGTTGTTCATGGACAGACGCTCAATTATCTGGCAGATGAATTCGTTGCCACTGGATATGATCTGAAGGAGTTGATGAAAATGATTATCACCAGCAAGGCGTATTCTCTCGATCATCTTGATCCGTCACTTCCGGTGATCGAGCGAGAGAAGTCGGAGAAGAATTTTTCGGCTGCTCCAACCCGTCGCATGGTCAGCGAGGCTTTGTATGATAGTATTGTGGTTGCCGGGCATCTCTCCAATTACAAATGGCCAGCCGGCGCAAATATTCGTACCTACACCGAGCGTGTTCGTGTTGCTGACGGTGTCGTTGAGGGTGATGAGGCAACACCAAACCCTGTTCCTGCGGTGAATGCTGACCCTAATATGCAGCCCAGTATGATGGCAATGAAATCGCAGGGTGGTTACAACCTTGAGGCACAGATTGCCTTGAATTTTGATGATCTGCTCAAGAATGAATTGCGCAAGGATCTGGCGATGATGAAGCGGGTTGAAGACTCACAGCTAGAAGCTCAAAAGCGCCGTCAAGAAATGGCTAAGAACCAAACGACATCCGGCCCAAGCATGAAGTACAAGTATGTTGATATGGAGCGTAAGGTAGATGATAACCCTCGTTTTGGTAGTACCATGCGCATGGCCACTCCAGCGCCACCTGCGCATTTCCTGCGTGTATTCGGTCAACCTGGACGCGAAACCTTGGGTGAGTTCCGTGAAAGCACCCCTTCCATGCGCCAGCAATTGATGATGCTTAACGGCAAGGCAATTCACGAAGCCTCACGCGTGGGGCCGATGGAGCCAATGTGGAAACTTCTTGGCAGGGGTAAGCAGGATATTGATCGGGCCATCGGCTTGGCTTATCTGGAAATTTTCACCCGAGAACCCACCGCTGCAGAATGGTCCATGGCTCGTGAGATTGTGGGTGCCGGCAAGCCAGCTCTTGATGGCATGGCTGACCTCCGATGGGCTCTGCTTAACAGTAACGAATTTCGCTATCTCCCATAACTCGGATTCAATTATTTAAATAAACAAACCATATAAGGAATATACATGAACACAGGTTGTCTTGATTACCAAATTACGCGCCGCCGCATGATGCAGCTTTCGAGTGCCACACTGTTGGGTATGCCAATTGCTTCAATGCTGGCAAAGGCAGGAGAAACCAATAAGGCAACATGTGAGCATGTCATTCTTTTTTGGAATGGTGGCGGCATGAGCCATATTGATACGTGGGACCCCAAGCCGGGCCGGGAAGTGCAGGGAGAATTTGACGCAATCCCCACCTCGGCCGATGGTGTTCAGATCAGCAGCATCTTTCCCAAGCTGGCCAAGCAGATGCATCATGCTGCGATCATTCGGTCCATCGCCGGCACCAACGGCGCTCATGGCCGGGCGTCATATCAGTTGCAGACAAGTTACAATCAGAGTGCCAACTTGGTTCATCCGGGTATCGGCTCTGTCGTTGTGCATGAGAAGGAAAGAATGGGTGATCTCCCCTCCTTTATCACTGTCAGCGGTAACGCACGTCGTGCCGGTTATCTCGGCCAGCGTTGCGAAGCATACTACGTCGGCCGACCGGGTGAGAAGGATCCTTACCTCGCCTTCCCTGGTGGCATCAGCCAAGTGCGGGGCAACAAGCGTCTGGATATCCTCGCTCGCATTAATCAGCGTGATAATAGAAAACTTGATGCGCAGCAACTGAAGGCGGTGAATACAGCTACCAAGGAAGCCGTGGGCCTTATGCGCAGTCCCGCACTAAAGGCGTTTGAGTTGGATAAGGAAAATCCCAAGACGCTTGCGCGTTATGGTGACAACCCCTTTGGTCGAGGGGCATTGCTTGCCCGCAAGCTAGTGGAGACCGGTGTTCGTTTTGTGCAGGTAAATCGCGGTGGTTTTGACACCCACAGCAACAACTTCCCCGCTATGCAAAATCATGGTGGGGTAATGGATCCTGCGCTGGCTTCGCTAATTGAGGATCTGGCTGCCAGTGGCAAGTTGGAAAAGACCATGGTCATCATGTTAAGTGAATTCGGTCGTACCCCGCGCATAAACAATAATGCGGGACGCGATCACTGGGCACGTGTGTTTAGCTGCTTTATGGCTGGTGGTGGCATCAAGGGTGGGCAGGTTATTGGCAAGTCTGACGAGGATGCCATGGGCCCGGCTGAGCGTCCGGTGAATCCGAATGATCTGCACGCGACTATTTGCCATGCCATGGGCATCGATTATGAGAAAAAGGTCGAAACACGCCTGTTACGCCCAATGCCTCTGGTCTCCGAGGGTGCTAAACCCGTGTTGGAATTATTCAGCTAAAGAATAAAGTTATATCAAGCCACACCTATGCTTAGGTGGGGCTTTTTTTATTGTGTGGTTGCCTTGTGCTGCTGATACGATATCTTTTGGTCCGTTATCACCCACGTTGAATCCCGATTGAAGGGAACACCTAAAATATACGTCTGAATTTGACCCATGAGAACCATTACTTCTCTCCTGTCCCTACTTTTTTTAGCATCTATTTATACGACCTATCTGAACGCCGCTGATCCGCCGGCCAAAAAGCCGGCTCGCGGCTCCATTATTGAAGATCGTGCAGCGCGTAAGCTATTGCAGGCAGGAGAGCTGCGTTTTGATGCGGGGGAAGAGGACAAGGCGATTGAGATTTGGGAATCGGTCATCGAGCGCTATCCACGTAGTCGAATACGTTTTGAAGCGCGCCTGAAGCTTGGCGAATTCTATCTCGTTCGTAAGAATGCATACGACAAGGCACGGGTGCATTTCGAAGCGGTGGCCCGCGAGGAGAATCGTGACCAGGATCAGCGTGCCGAAGCAGTGCTGAAAACCGGTGCCTGTTTTTATGAGGCGCGACACTACGGCCAGTGTTTCAAGGTGATGCGGCGGGTCATTGAGGAATTCCCAGTTTCTGAACAGGTTAATGAGGCGTACTACTACATCGGTTTGGGACATTTTAAACAGGGCCATTATGGCCGGGCCATTGCTGCATTGGAGAAGGTTGGAACTGCTGTAGCAAAGGAAGATAAAAGTGCTGAAAAGCTTGAGGCAGGCAAGCGGTTTTTTGTGAAAATTGAAGACGCGGACTTGGCCATACTCGAAAGGAATGAGGTCGTGAAAATTAAAGTCACGACGACTGAGGGTGATGAAGAGATTCTCGAATGCTTGCCCATAGGTCGTAACGTGCGAGTGGTGCTAGGCTCACTGCCCACTGCACTTGGTAAAGCCACGAAAGGTAATGGCCAGCTTGACGTTACCGGCACGGCCAGGGTGAAAGTGGAATATGTTGATGCACACACAGCCGATAGAAAGTTTGACGCCAAGCGTGACAAGCAGGTGATAGTGGTGGGCAATGCTATGGTGTCGGTGATGGACGGTGCATATGCAGAATCTCTCACTGGTGTGGTGCTTGGGAAGGAGGCCAACCTGCAGGTGCTTGACGCTGATCGCGATGTGGGTGACGGGGCGGATGTTTTGAAGGCGCGAGTCGAAGTGCTGCGCCGTAAGACAGCTGAGGAAATAGAGGATGAAAAAGCCAAGCTAATCGCTGAGGGGAAATTGCTTCCGGATGGTTCAAAAAATGATCCTGATAATCGGCAGCCGCCAAGACCTCCGGTCATTCCGGGTGTTGATCCAGTGGAGGAGGAGCCAGAGATTGATCCTTTTAAGGTAGTTGACACTTTGGAGTCTGTGTTAACCGAGGTGCGTCTTCCAAAGCCGGGGCGAGTTGTTGAAGAACTTGCTCCTCAGTCAGTAGAGCCTGGAAATTCTGAACCCGTCGGTTCTGAGGATCCCGGAGACATTTCTCCAGAGCCAGCTGCGGGAGTACCCTCTGTGGAGCCAGAGGATAAAAGCATCCACACGGGCACGTTCCGGACCACCGTGCCGGTGGATCAAGTCGAGGAAGCTATAAAGAATGATGATAGGCTGCAAGCCCGGTCCGGCGACTACATTCGTATCACGTATATTGATCAGTTGAATACCACCCCAGGACCACGCACACTGAACATGCGTGCTAAGTGTGTTGAGGGAAACCTAGGAGGTGTGCGCGTAACCAAGACGGAAATAAACGACGCTGAGTTGGCGCTCAAGACCAAGTTGAAGACGGCCGACGCCCTGACGCATATTGGCACACAATATCGCGACTTTGGACTCGATGACAAGGCACAGGTTAAATATCAAGAAGCGCTGAGTGTCTGTGAAGAGATCGCTGATGAAGCAAGAAGGATTGGCGGGGGTATTCTTGAGGAAACTTATGTACAGCTTTGGCGCATTTATTTTGCGATGGACAAGCTGAATTTGGCCGGGGCCATGAGCCTTCGGTTGCAGCGGGAGTTTCCGGACAGTATTTATCTGGATGAGGCGATATTGCAGCAGGCGAGAGTTGCTCAAAAACGTGGCGATTACGCGCGGGCAGTGACTCTCTATCAAAATCTTGCGAGACTGAACAAGAGTCAGTTACGGGGAGAGGGACAGTATGGTATTGGTGAATGCTACGAGCAGATGGCTAAGGGCGTCACTGGTAACAACGAGCAAATGTTTGAACGCGCTTTCCAAGCCTACAAGGCTGTGTTTGAGCAGTTTCCAGAGAGTGGTCGGGTGGGTGATGCAGTGGCTAAGATGGCGAATTTTTACTATGTGAAAAAGGACTATGCCCGCGCAGTAGACATCTTTGAAAAAGTGCTTTCGGACCATCCGGATGCAAATTTTCTAGATGTCATACTCTTCAACTATGGTCGCTGCCTATATCGCATGGACCGTAAGGGTGAGGCGGGTAAAAAGTTTAATCAATTGATTGATGAATTTCCAGAGAGTCAGTTGGCGCCGGAGGCCAAGCGTATCGCACAGGCCCTGTCCGGGGGCAGCAAATAGCACCTAACCCATTATTTAAGTATCATGAAAATACGTATTCTCTTTTCCTTGTTTATAATGCCGTTGGCGTTATGCGCTGCTCCCAAGCCATCGGAGGTTGACCAGAAAGCCACCGCTTTGGAGGCGCAGCTTAATAAGGCGTTAGACAGCTCCCCAGAAGCTGCTAAAGTAATGCTTGAATTGGTGGACCTCTATTACAAAGAGGGACGTGTATTCGGCCTTGTGCGCGTCGGTGAACGCTTCACCAAGGCGCAGTCCTCCCATGCCCGCCACCGCGAGGTCATGGTGAAGTTGATTGACGGGCTTGAAGTAATGGCCCGCCGTGATGAATTAATCACTATTTCCCGTGAATTTCTCTCCCGTTATCCCGGTTCTGCTGAGGCCATAGATGTTGTCCAGCGTCTGGGTGATGCACTTATTCAAAAGCGCAAGCCCTTGGAGGCTGCAGATGCTTATCGTGCTCTGTGGTTGCACCGGCCTGTGGCTGCCAATCGCATTGCCGGCCAGCGTGCCAGTGAGCTTTATGCTTCCACGGGCAATCACCGCATTCGGGCGCGTTCTGCAGAAATGGCCGAAAGCCTATTGGATAAGCTGCCGGGGGGTGAGTTTACCATACGGTCCGGGCTTCGTGCGGTGAGTGAGTATCGCTTCGTAAGTCGGTGGGTAGAATCCAACACTGTCATCCAAAAGATGTTTAAGAAGGGTGGATTGCCGCTAACGAGCCTCATTCGCCATGAGTTATACCGGCTGCAGGCTGAGAACTACATCTCCCTGAGTCAGTGGGCCAATGCTGTGACCTCCTTGAAACAGGCGCGCGCCCAGGGAAATGGATGGCTTAAGGACTCAGCAAGGCAATTACACGAGAAGCAGATTAACGCCATGTTCAATGCTGCAATGAAGGCCGCTCAGATTATTCCAGAAGTGAATTCTTTTGCAGCCCGGTTCCCAAATGAAAGTACTCGTTGGAGTAATTATAATTTCATTGCCAATGCGTACGCGCGTGAAGGCGATCCCATGCGTGCAGCACGGTCGGTGGCGCCAGCACTTGCCCATGCTGGAGGCCATGGAAGTATGGCTGCAAACTATGTGTCGTGGCTAATGGATAAGGCGGGAGGAGAGCTTAACAATGCCAAGGGTACCCAGATGCAGACCCAGACAAACTTGGAGAACGCCCGGAAGGATGAAAAAACCAAGTTGGATGCTTTTAACAAAACCAAGGATCCGAATGCGAAAAAGAACGCCAAGACCGTTTACGATAATGCTGTGAAAGCGCGGCAAGCGCTTGAAGTAAAGCTGCGTACCGATACAGCCGCGCTCACGGCAAATCAGAATACGTTTACCACCTTGGGCAATGAGGTCAGTCGCACACTTATTGCCGCGGCGTCACAGGCCAAGAACCCCTACAACAAGATTGCCCTGCGGCTTGCGCTCGCAAACAACCTGTACCGAAGCATGCTTAAGAATGAGGCTGTCGCCTTAACACATAACCGTGCAGCAGTGAAGGAATCGGCGATTTATACCAGCTGGATGGGGACTCACATTAATGACCTTTTGGCTCGCCAGTCATTAAACAACCAATTTCGCGCCGACGTGGCAATGATGCTCAAGCAAAGGCGCGATCATTATTTGGATACTAATTATCGCAACTACCTTCCAGGATGGGCCACAGCCAACAAGGGGAATAAAGATCAAAAGGCCAAGGCTCAGTATATTGCTGCGGAAGTGGCCAAACAAGACAGGGAGCCATTGACTACAGCTATCAGGCAGTACTCGTCATCCTCAACTTCCCCGAATAAGGCTGTGCAGGTTCGTGATGCGGCAATCATGGGATTGGCCCAGATGGCTCGGCAAAATCAATTTCACATTATAAGCACTCAGCGCGGTGCGTTGTTTAGCTACGGAAAGAAGGATCCGGAACGCGCGCGGCAATTGGGGCTGACGCTTCTGAAGCTGCATCCCAATGATCACACTGCGTTGCAATGGGTGATGGAAGATAACCGAAACGAAGAGACCAAGACGCAAGCCAAGGTCTATGCCCAGCGCATTTTGCGTATACCTTTAAAGAGAGGCAACAGCGGGTTGGTTCGCAGCCTGATGCAGGTGGCCGAATTAAACAAGGATTCGGCGCTGGCGCTGGCCATATACCAGTGGGCGATCAAGGTTCCAATTGATGCTGCCTACAGTGATTATGTTGGGGATGTGCTTTTTAAGCTGAATCAAAAGACACAAGCGTTGGATTGGTGGCGGCGTGTGTCTGATGCGAACGTGACTATTAGCCGTTATGAGGAGCGTAATTGTGCCGAGAGATTCCTTTCAAACGGGGGAAACCCTCCCGGCCCGTGGCGTGAGCAGGCCGATTATCGTTGGCCGGATTTGAAGCACCGAATTGCGGCACTCAAGATTACGGATATCCTGCGGTTACAAGGCAATGTTCCTGCCTTTGCCCAGGCTGTGCAGAAGTTGCAGATGACGGCAAGTGAAACACCCTTTGCCACTCAGAGCTGGCGTGACGTGGGATATGCCTGGCGTGAATTTGCCTATAACAACAAGAGCTTAACCGAGAGTGAAAACCCTGCCTACAAGGATTTCAAGGTGTTGGATGATGCGGCCAAATTGGACGTATACAAGGTCTTGCGAGACATTCGTACGCGTGACGAATCAGCATATTCTACGTGCGATCTACTCCTAGCAGGAGCGATGGATCAGGAGCCGTCAATGCAGCGATTGCTGCGCTTGATGCGAATTACCAAGGCAAGTGGGGGGAGCCAGTCGATCAACAACGATCAGACCCGCTGGGGCACTATCCGCAGCTATGCGCAGAAGGCATTTGAGGAGAAACGTTACATGGATAGCGCGACCCTTCTGACGGGGATACTAGCGCACGTCACCAGTTCTTCAAAAGAATCTAAAGATGAGGGTCGCAGTGCGATTCTACGTGCACATTCGCGGATGGGCGCGGTAGGGCTGACGATTGACGAGAACAGTCCTGTAGCTCCGCTGCTACAGGCGGCTTTGTATTTACGCTTAGGAGACAAGGACAAGGCCTTGGAGCTGTATCAGGACAATGCGGCATTATTCATGGAAAAGCGTAATGACCTGCCGCCGGACCTAATTGAATTCGTTTGTAACCATCTTATCTTGCGCAGTGAGGAGGCCTCGACTCAGCAGGTGGAGGACATCCTACGTGGCTGGTTGGTGAAATTCACCGAGAGCAAGGAGCAGAGTCAGGATGCCAAAGCGCGTATGCAGTTGCTATTGGCAAAGAATTATTACAAGGCACAACGCTATGAGGTGGCGCGGGTGGAATATTCCACAGTAACCAACCGCTACTCCAATACGCCGCATGCAATTGAGGCGCGCTTTGGTATGGGTGAGACGTTTATGGCACAGAAGGTTTTTGACCAGGCGGGTATGGTATTCAAGGAGCTGGAGGACAATGCTGATATACAAATTTCCATTCGTGCAGAATTTCTCGGTGGCCTATTAATGTTTAGACAGGATCAGCGTGATGAGGCGCGTGAAAAGTTTCAGCATATACTCGAGAGGGTGCCCAATGTGGAGTTGGCTAATAAAACGCTCTTTAGCCTGTCGGAAATCTATGGATTAGAGCAACGCTACCTCGAACAATTAAATCTATTACGTACCGTCGGTCGGTTGGGTCAGAGTAGTAAGAGGCTACACGTGCCGGGTAAGGCATTGTCTATCGTGGTGCACGATCGCGATTTGGGTGTCAGTCGCGGACAGACTCGCATTCCAGTTGTTGTGACTAGTAAGCCCGGTGGCGACAAGGAATTGGTATATCTTCGTAGTACTGCGGGTGCAGGAAAGGGGTTGTTCCGTGGTGAAATTGACACCGTTCTTGGAACAGTGAAGCCAGGGGATAGAATGTTGCAGATCACAGGTCGGGACGTGATCGAAAGTGATTATCCAGCAGATTTTAAAGCGCAGTTTCGTACTGTGCCCTTGTCGGACGTCGAGATCCGCATCGCAGCCGATGGTCAGTTCGATGTGGCCAGTAGCGAAATTGTTGATCTAAAGAAGGAGACATTGACTCAGCAAATTGAGCGTGAGCAGGCTGAGGAAGAAGTCGATCAGCGTGTGTCACAGGGTCGGCCTCCCACTCAGGTAAAGCCGGGTAATCGTATTTTCCTGCGGGTAAAGGATGCCGATCGCGATCGGGGCGATGAAAAAGATCGGCTTCTGATAAAACTTGTAGCCAACAGCGGGGATCAGGTGCAGGTGGAGCTGGAGGAAACCGGAGCGCACTCAGGCGAATTTAAGGCGGCCATTCCCACTGCGGAATTACCCGCGGGAGCATCGGCAACAGATAGTGCGATTGATCATAGCCCGCTGATGGCGATTGATCATAGCACTGAGAGCTATTGGCAAAGCGAACCCAACGGCGAGTCACCTAAATTACTTACAGTAGATATGAAGCATCTATTTGATGTTTCACGTGTGCGTATTGACACTCCAAAAGTCACTGAAAATGCACCTGTCCGAGGTGTAGTGCAGGGTAGTGAGGATGGTGTTTATTGGTTTGCGATGGCCGCACACCCGGCAATTCCTCGTGCAGAGCCGGTTGCTGAGATTTACGGGCCAATGACACAGCGGGTTTTTACTGGTGATCACTCGGGAATCAAGACCTGGCAACAGATTGTTACACTGGCACGGACGGGTAAGCCAATTAGCAACAGTGCAGCTACAAATATGGAATGGTCTCTCGAGGACGGCGAGAAGGGAGCTGATCAACCACATGCAGTGTTGTGGCATGGCAAGATGGGGCAATTGGAAAGCGCTGCAATGCGTTTTTCAGTAACTGGAACTCTGACTGCGGTGGCGGTTGATGGGCGGCTTGAACTTGCACCGGGAGAAGGTGGTCGTACGGTTGATGTGTGGCTCAAAAAGGGAATTCATGAAGTCACAATTTTTGCTGCAGCAAAGACAGGGCAGGCAGGAGTAGTTGTGACACGTGCGCGCAGTGAACGAAGTGGAGCAAGTGCTACATTGGTGCCGTTTAGTGAGGATGATTTTGCCCTTGAAAA
Source organism: Limisphaerales bacterium (assembly GCA_965659445.1). Lineage (GTDB taxonomy): Bacteria > Verrucomicrobiota > Verrucomicrobiia > Limisphaerales > UBA1100 > UBA1100. Next base: position 24,093 of record CBFHWX010000028.1, read on the forward strand.
GGCATCTAAGTTATTGCCGCAGATTGCTCCTGTTGGGAAGCAGCCTCAAGTAATTCAATCTACATCCGATCAGTTTGGCTTCACCAATAAGACGGAAAAATTTGGGCTGATCGATGGTGCGAAGCCGGAGGATCCGAAGTTGGTCTCCAATTGGGCCGCGCTAGAGGATAATTTGCAGTGGAAATTTAACGCAGTTCAGGAGGGTGTATATGAAGTGTGGATGCGGTTGGCTCATAACGGGGGGGGCTCGCAGTATCGCGTGCAATTTGGTGATCAAGTGATACAAGCAGTTACGCCAAACACGGGTAGCTGGAGCAATTTTCAGGAGGTGAAAATTGGCGCATTACACATCGATGCGCCAGGTGAGCGCGCGATGGATATTGTGCCCCTGGAAATTGCAGGAGTCGGTCTGATGGTGTTGAGCAGTGTGGAATTGCGACCGGCAACGACTGAGAGCGTTATTATGCGTGATCGTGAGTGGGAGTTTTTCTTCGACCCTGTCAAACTTCGCTATGTTCGTTTTCAGGTTGATGAATATTTTGGCGACTCGGTGTCGGTAAACCATGTGGAAATTCGGGGGCCCGAAAAGGTGCAACTGATTCCGACTAAAGAAGACGTGAGTTTGCTGGCAACCAATGACACTCTTGAGATTGCCGGCGGCGATGTTATCACAGCGTCATATACTGATGAAACTGCTGTGGTGACCGGAGGGGGTAGTCGGCTGCTGACAGCACAACTAACGGCAACTTACCACGATGCGCAGGTGGTGCCGGTTTCGTTTGACTTTGATCGCAGTGGGGACGGAGCCGTGCAACAATCAAAGAAGGAATTGCTGCGCGTGGACGGTGGGGAGCGCATTTACTTCGAGGTCACCGACTACGACATGGACCAAACTGACAAGCGCGATACGGTAAAGGTTCAAGTGCTTCGCAATGGTTTGATATGGAAAGAGTTAGAGGCAACCGAAACTGAAGAATATTCCGGTGTTTTCCGTGCGGAAGTAAACACGAGTGATAATAAGGAGGATCCTGAGAAGCTACTGGTAATGCCAGGTGACCGGATTGAGTGTGTATATCTCGATATGCAAAACACCTTCCCTGGGCACGAAAAGGAACGCAAGGGTATGGTGCTTGGCAATACTCCGACTGATGGCATTGTTCGCATTATTGGAACTCAGTTTCACCAGCCTTTGCAAAATAGCGAGGCTAAGCCGGCTGCCGTGTATCTGCCTATACCTGAAGGAGAGCTGCCAGAGGATTATAAAACCGGGGTCTCCTATTTTATGCCTCTGACAGTCGAGGTCATCGACCCTGATGCCGCGAAGGACAGTCAGAGTATAGTAAAGGTTTTGTTAAACGCGGGCACCACAAATGCGGTAGAGGTTACTTGCATGCTCTCGATGTCGTTTGGTGAATTTGCTCCGAACGAGTCTGATAACCGGCAGGGGAGCCAAGCGCTGTGGATGGGGCGTTTTGTGGGGCAGGTGCGTATGCAAATGGGAGATGCAGCCAGCCCTATTCAGGTGCCGCGTGTTCTTGGTGATACGATGTCAACGGTCGGCCGAGCACGGCCGGCACCTGTTGAGGGCCAGGAAGAGGAAAAGGATGCACCCAAAGACAACCTTCTAGTTACCGTGTTAAACCTAATGGGTAAGGATACGATTGTCGCAAAATATTCTGATGCCGTCAGGGCGGACGGAGTGAAAGTTGAGCTAAAGTCACAAGGTCGATTGGTCACCGATGGGGTTATATCGATCACGGATGAGGGGTATGAGGAGCCAGTTGATTTGTTGCACGTGGGTGAAAAGCTCTTTGTGGTGGTAGAAGACCCTGACCTTGATATAACCGCCGATCGAGATTATGCGACGGTCCTCATCAAGAGCGAATCGGGTGAGGAAGAGTCGGTAAAACTAGAGGAAAGTCTCAGTCACAGCGGTGTTTTCACAGGGTCTTACGACCTCAAAGTGAATGAGAAACCATTGAAGGGCAACTTCGACCCGAATGAGCCACAGATAGAGTGTTTCTTTGGCGATAAGATTGCGATGATTTATTTTGATGAGGAAGCCAGTGGGGAGGAAGGGAACGCGGAGATGCTTCAAGAATTGCAGGTTGCAATTGGCACTGATGGTTTGGTCTCAGCTTTCAGTAAAATCTTCGGAAATCAAAAATTGGCAGTGGAGACCCAGTTCCATATCGCCGAGAGCTATTTTGAGCTGTTTAAAAACAATCGTAAGCTCGAGCGCAAAGCAGAGACAGCAAAGTCGCTTAAGGCCGGCAGGCGCTGTCTGCAGGAGATTATGGTGGATTTCCCAGACCCAAAATACCTCCCTCGCATAGCATATCTTTCCGGGCAATTTTCACAGGAATTAAAAGACTGGGATGATGCGGCAAACAGTTATCAAATTATTGTTCGCCAATACCCAAACCACACGTTGGCGGCCGACGCGCAGTATAAGTTAGCGCATTGTTATGAGGAAGCAGGTGATTTTGATCGGGCTCTTGAAGAATATGTGACTCTCGCTGCTACCTATCCCAAGAGTCCGCTGATTCCAAAAACTATGGTTCGTATTAATGATTATTTTTATAAGGCGGAGAATTACACTATTGCAGCGAAGGTTGCGGAGAAATTTATGGATCGGTTCAGTGACAATGAGCTTGCTTCGCGTATGGGTTTCCGTTGGGGACAATGCCACTTTAAAGCCGATCAATTTGCCAAGGCGGCTGAAGTTTTTGATTTATTTGCCAAGAAATTTCCGGATGATCCCTTGTGTTCGGAGGCACTATTTTGGGCCGGTGAAAGTTATCGGAGCGCTAATAACGTATCGTTCGCTTTCCGGCGGTACAATCGTTGTCGATGGGACCATCCCGAAAGCGATGCGGCCAAATATGCCCGAGGGCGGTTGGCCCTGCCGGAAATGCTTGCCGAATTTGAACGTGAAGCGACTAGCATCGATGAAGATAATTGATTCACCTTGCTGCTTGGATTCTATTTATTTCATCTTACTCCAATTAAAAGACCAACGATAAATTTATGCGCGCCCTAAACTTCTTATTCTTTCTGTTTCTCTTCTCGTTGATCACAAATGGAGCAGCACCAAATACCAACGCCCCTCCTGCTGATGTTAACGCCACCGATCAGAATTCGTCGGATAATCTAACTGGCGCTGCAAGTGCGTCTGAAATCGAAGAGGGTGAGAAAGATAAAAAGAAATCATGGATTGGTGGATTTCTAGAAAGTGGCCCCATTGGTCTGTTAATTAAGGGGGGGTGGTTCATGGTGCCAATACTGCTACTGGCTATTCTAGCGTTGGGGGTGATCATTGAACGCTGGCGTAGCCTGAAGATGTTGGGCACTGATAATGAATCACTGCGTCAGGCTGTGTTGGATGATCTCACCAATGACCGAGTGGAGGAAGCACTTGCTCGTTGTGAACGTCAGCGAGGTCCAGTTGCGGCAGTTATCGCCAATGGGCTTCGAAAGTACTTTGTGTTGAAAAAGCTAAATTATGACCCTGGTCGATTGGAGGAACAGGTTGTCAAAAGTATGGAGGGTTACGGTGTGCACATTGTCGCCGCACTTGAGCGACACTTGTCGGTTCTGGCAATTGTATCCAGTGTCGCACCAATGCTTGGGTTTCTTGGTACGGTAGCGGGCATGATAGAGTCATTTGATCAAATCGTAAAAATGGACAAAGGGGAAATAGAAGGGGCTACCAGTATTGTCGCCGCTGCTGCTGATGGTATTAGTGTGGCTCTACTTACGACGTGTTTTGGGCTCATGGTTGGAATCCCAGCCTTTATGGCGTTTAATTATTTTTCCAGCGTCATAAATACATTTGTACTGGAAGTTGAAGAATCCTCGACTGAACTGATGGAGGCAGTCACCCTGCAGCTTACTTTAAATGAGGCCGCCAAGCAGCCTAGTCGGGAATGAAAATACGCCGTCAAATGCTTCTTACTGAGCCGCCTGCCAGTGCCACCAGTGATATTGCGTTTATTCTTATAATTTTCTTCCTTGTCTGCGCTTCAGTGGAACCGGAGGAAGGTCGTCAGCAGATAATTCCCAAAAACGAGCAGGACGAAGCAAAGCAAAAAACTAAGACGATTAATGTCGATATCACACCCTCGGATATCGTTGTCAATGTCCCTAACTCCCGCGATGGAAAACCAACTGAACAGTATAGTCGTGGTGATCCAGCTTTGCCCGCGCGCCTCATTGCAAAGTTACAAGGTGCAATGGTTAACCGCACAAGCGATGAAGAACGAGTTGTGGCGGTAATGTGCAAGGACGAGGCTGCTCCCTATTATTTGTGGATGGACATAACTGAAGCCATAGAAAAGGCTGGCGGGATAATCACCCTTGTCCGTGAGGAGGTCGTTAACCGTTAACGTTCAGTAGTCATGATTTTACCGCGCCGTAAACTCTCAGCTACAGTGCCAGCCATGGCCATGGGTGACATTGCCTTTTTGTTACTTATCTTTTTTGTGATCCTCGCCCGCGTTAGAGATGATAGCCATATCCAGTGGAAGCCAGCTGATGGGAGCGAGTTGGTAAAGCCCGAGACGATGCGTGTCAGTGTGGCTATTGACAAGGAAGGGGTTACGTATCTTAACGGTCGTGTTTTGTCCGAGACGGCTGATCCTGCCGCCATACGTGATATGTTGGCGCGTAAACTATACAACGAAAATGGTGTGCCTGGTGAGCGGGGTCTTTTGGGTGATGCTCCGCCTGGAAAACGTACGGTTTTACTCAAGATTCATCGTGATACGCCTTATCGTGACTTTGAACCAGTAATTGAGGCGGTAAGTGCAGCGGGTGGGGAATTGCATCATGTTATGGAGGAGAAGAAGTAGTGTTATCTTAATAAATATTCGGAAATGGAGTTATCATGGAAATTTATGTACATCATGAAGGCAAAAAACACGGACCTTTGGAATTAGAAGAGGTCCGTGCCCTTTTGGAGCAGGGTGATTTGTCTCCCGAAACTAAAGCTTGGGTGGAGGGCTCCACTGATTGGGTGTCTCTGAGAGATGTTCCGGGTATCAACCGGGTTCCGCGCACTCAATCGAAGGACGCCGCTGGCGGTTCCGTGTTAGAGCCTATGGCAAGTGTAAAGGGAGACTTGAAGAACCTCAAATCTAACACCGCCAGCACAGCTATTGAATTACGGCAATTTCTCGGTGAAATGAGGGGGCAAACCCCGAAAGAAATGCTTGGCACAATCGCTCAAAGCAGTCTTGTGCGCAGTATTACGATCTCGGCGGCCAGCATTTTCGGAATTTTGTTGGTCATGTCATTTATTGCCTATGGTTTTCGTGATAACGAAATCCAAAATATAGAGGAAGATGGAATTTCCAAGGGAGTCTCCAGCTCTACTCCAGAGGATATTCCCGCGGCGACCCCGTCCACTACGGTAAAATCTAATGCGCCACCGGACATT
>CBFHWX010000029.1:0-28497 GCA_965659445.1 Limisphaerales bacterium
TCGGACAAAACGCCAAGCCGCTGCCTCCGATATCGGAACTTGTCAAACGCAAGGGTGATGTTGCCAATGGTGCAAAGGTGTTTTTGCGGGAGTCGGTGACCTGCGCACGATGCCACAAGGTGGGCGATCAGGGTATTGATGTTGGCCCCGCCCTCACGGAGATTGGCAGCAAACTGCCAAAAGAGGAATTGTATGCGGCAATTCTGGATCCCAGCGCAGGGATTTCGTTTGGCTACGAGGCGTGGCTGGTAACGATGAAGGATGGCAATGTGGCCTTCGGGATCATTGAGAGTGAAACGCCTGAGGAGATTTCTGTGAAAGGACCGACCGGGGTTGTGACCAAGCACGCAAAGGGCAATGTGAAGGGTCGAGCGCAACAGACTATTTCATTGATGCCGCCAGGTTTGCACCTGACGGTGAATGAGAAAGACTTGGTGGATCTGGTTGAGTATCTGGCTTCCTTGAAGAAGAAGTAGATCAGCCCGGCGGCCAGGTCATTTCACGCCCTCCGAGGATGTGCAGATGCAGATGGGGTACGGTTTCCCCGGCATCGTGGCCGTTGTTAAATACCAGCCTGAAACCCTTTTCGTGCAGCCCTAGTTCGCCCGCCACTTCGCGTGCTTTCAATAGCAGATGTCCGAGCACTTGATGATCCTCCGGCTCCGCTTCGGCAATGCGCGGGATGGGTTTCTTCGGGATGATGAGAACGTGCGTGGGAGCCTTCGGGTTAATGTCGTTGAAGGCCAGTACGAGTTCATCCTCGTAAACAATATCTGCGGGAATTTCGCGGGAAATAATTTTTTCGAACAGCGTCATGCTACACGATCATCAGCGTGAGCTTGGCCTCTTGCTTGTGTTGGGAAACAATATGGCGGAGATACTCAACAATTTGGTCATTGAGTTTTTGGCAACGGGGACTCCATTGCTTGGCGCCGGTGAGTTTGCTCACAGCCTTGCGCAGGCCTTTTACCCGAAGTAATTCGGGTTTGCCGTGGAGGTCAGCGTGAATTTGATCGCGCAATGTGCAGAAAAAAACCATTTCCAGTCCTTCGCCGGCTTGGTGCGCGAGATCATGTAAATCCGTCTCAGCGGCGTCGGGATTGGATTGACCACTCTCTTCGCTGGTCGCCATAATCTTGAATCCGAAACCACGCAAAATACGCTCCAGCGCCATTGTGAATTCACCTACCGAAACGGAGTTTCTTCCGAGGTCGACCTTAAAGTGAAACAGCACCGCTTCAGCCGCCTCGGTGATCATGTGAGGCTCAAGTTCATGGGCGGCATCTCCGAGGAGCTCCACTGTCACATCTTGGGCAGAGCAGGGGATAGTTTCGCCGTCTGAGGTTTCAAAAACCAGGCAATCGGTATGTAGCTGAATCATGTTTTGTTTCGAGTTTCTTTACCGCTTGTACAAAGTCGTCCACATCCTCAAAGCGCCAATAGACGCTCGCATATCGCACATAGGCCACCTGATCAATCTTACGGAGGCCGGTCATAACCGCCTCGCCAATCGCGATCCCAGGGACTTCTCCGGTGTATCCCTCCATAATTGTGTCGTAGACACGATCGGCCAGTGTCTCAATGGCCAACTGACTGATGGGGAGTTTTTGGCAGGCCTTGGAAATGCCGGAGAGCAGTTTCTCCCTGGAAAACTCCTCGCGGCGCCCATCCCTCTTTACCACCATGAGTCTCTGATGCTCAATCTCTTCGTAGGTTGTGAAACGATGCTTACAATCCGAACACTCACGGCGACGGCGAATGATGGCCCCCTCTTTCGACGAGCGCGAATCAATCACCTTGTCCTCAATACATGAGCACTTAGGGCAACGCATTGCGTTGTTTCAAACCTCCTTGGCAGAAAGCCACATATAGTGGCTGTGGAGTACCTAGCATACTGCCACTTGTAGGGTCAAGCTAACAAACGTTGTGTCTTATTAACACACAACTCAGGTGAGTTACGTCAACAGTGATGAAAATGCTCGATAGACATCCTCGTGCCCTGCACATGAATCAATCACGCGCCAAAGCGGTTAATAGTCTTTTCTGTTAGCAGTGCCGTGAAGTCTTCGTGCATAGAGTGGTTCGATAGCGAATGTTTTTTTGACCTTACAGCAATTGCCCAAGGAGTGTTTTGTTTCCACCCTCACACTGTTCTTTACTTGGATCGACTGAACCAAAATACCCTTCTGCCCTGACGGGGGCTTATTGACGCCAGAAAGTCTTCAGTAAGACGCGATGTATTTTCTGCAGGTCCCCATCGGGGTGATGTTACGAGCGAATTAGAATTGGAAAATCTAGCATCCTCGTACATATCCTTGTGTTGTTCGCAGGATTACACCTTGTTATTGGCAGCTTGTCCCTGTGAAGTTCGCAGGGAAATAGGCATTCACAAGTTTGGATAACGTGGCCTTTCATACAGTTTAATTCAAACCGACACTACGCGTGTTGATGAAAGGCAACCGCACCCAGCCGTTGAGCGCGCATACTCCCACTTGGGCAGCTCGGGGCATTCTGGCCCAATGGCGCGGAGTTGATCTCACCGAGCAGGAACGCGCACGCACCAATCGCACGCAGTCGTCTGCCAGTGTTATGCCCGGCCTGGTGAAAAAGCTTCGACTCGATCAACGCCAAAGCGAGGCCGAGATCGCCAAGGTGTGGAATAATCTTATCGATCCCACCGTGATTGCACACGCCCAACCGACCGGAATTCACAAGGGCACACTTTTTGTGAGCGTGGACAGCAACGTATGGCTAAGTGAGATTGTGCGCTATCGGCGTCATGAAATTTTGCAGCGGCTGCAGCACGCCTTTGGCGCGGAGTTGATCGCGCGTATTTCGTTCCGTGTCGGGTAGGGACGGGCCCCATTGGGTCCGCCCTACTCTTCCCGGATCAACGCCTCGTAACCCTCGCGGAACGTTGGGAAACGCAGCATCCAACCGACGGCTTTCAACTTTGTGTTCCGCACGCGCTTGTTAGTCACCGTCCGCTTACTGGGAGCCTTTTCACCCTCTGGTGGCATTGGCTTGTCCAGTCGATTCACGAGCCACTCCAGAAAGGCGCGCTGCGTAATTGGCTCATCGTCGGCCACGTTGTAAATACCAGGCTCCAATTTCATTGTGGTGAGGATGGCACTGATTACGTCATCACGATGAATCATATTAAGCCAGCGTTTATCTCCACCGGATGGTACCGATTCACCATTTACAAAACTCCGAAAAAGAAATCCGCGTCCCGGTCCATAAATCCCAGCTACTCGCAATACGGTTGCAGGTTGCGGTGAGGTAAGAAGCATTTCTTCAGTTTCAAGTAGATGGACGCCTGTGCCACCGTTTGGCTTTGTCGCACTGTGTTCATCCACCCAGGAGCCATCCAGCTGGCCATAAACACTCGTACTACTGGTGAAGAGCAAGTGAGTCGAAGACTCGCCCAGCCAGTCGAGAAGATGACGCGTGCCATTTACGAACACCGTACGATGTGCCTCCAAATCACCGCGCGAGGAGGAGACTGTGTTGATCACCCAATCGAAGTTATTCGGCAACCCATCTAATGCCCCATGTTGAGTGATATCAAGCGCATGAGTAGTGATGTCCTTAGCGAAAAATTTGCTGCGCCGAATTCCATACACCTCATGCTCTAAGCCGGCCAGGGTCTTTCCCAAGGGCAAGCCGATGTATCCGCAGCCGATGATTAAAATGCGCATTTAATATCTTCGCTTCAGTTCAGATTTCTTTCCTGAAGGTCGTCTTCGTCAAAGCCGAAGTAGTGACCGAGCTCGTGCAGGTAAGTGATGCGGATTTCCTCAAGGAAGGCGGACTCGTCGGTGCCAGTGAATTCCCAGAGGTTTTCAAGAAACAAAATAATTTGCGTGGGCTGAGGATGGTTGCTTGGCGGGTCGGCCATAGACTCGCCGAGGAACAGACCGAGCGTGTTTGCTTCGATGCCGTCGGTCACAAAACCGTCGTTGGGCTTGGTTTCAAAGGTGATAGCGATGCTCTCGATGGCCGAACGGAGGTTGGTAGGCAGCTCGGACTTGGCGGCGCTTATTTCTGAACTGGCCAACTGCAGCAATCGGTCGAAGAGTTCCGGCTCCATTTCATTGTTCCGTTCGCTGGCTTTTGTGGTTAACCTTGAATTGTGTCAGGATTTTAGGGTGCTCCTCAAAAAATGCCGTGAGATCTGCCAGAGTATTCAGGGTATCCGAGCTTAGGTGATGCTCGATGCCCTCAATATCCCGGGCCTGCGTCTCGTCGTCGAGGTCAAATAACGTAAAGAAACTGGCAAGAACAGTGTGACGATCACGAATTCTTTCTGCCACAGCACGACCTGCGTCAGTGAGTGTCAGTGAGCGGTATTTTTCATAGCGCAGGTAGCCTTCATCGGCGAGTTTTTGCACCATGCTGGTGACCGACGGCTGACCGACATTGAGTGATTGGGCGATATCGGCCACATGCGCCGTGCCTTTGCTCTCTATAAGTTCGTGGATGCGCTCGAGATAATCCTCGGCACTTTGACTCGGCTTGGTTGACACAGGCAGAGTTTAGAGTGTCCGTTGGGGAAGAGGCAATGGATTAAATCCCTCAAGAATTCGGATTAATCGAGACCTTGTTCCTCGCCACGGGCTTCCTTGACGGCCTGGTTGTAGGCTTGGATGACGTTGGCCTCGTGGATGATGCCAGTGAGCCGCATGTCCTCGGTGTTGTTGACGACTGGTACGCTGATGCCAACAAACTTCTCGATCACCTCGAAGCCACGGTTGAGGTCGGTGTCCTCAGTGAGCCAATGCTCCGGCATGCGAGCGAGATCGCGGGCTGTCTTACCTCCGCCATTACGCAACGCATCCCAAGCAGTAGCGAGGGTGATGTTGCCTAAAAGCTGGCCGTTCTTCTCGGTGACGTAAAGATTGGCATCGGGATTTTTTCGAAGGGCCTGCTCGATGGCCTTGATGTTGGCGTCGGGATCGATGGTGTAATATTCGGACTCCATCACTTCCCTGATAGTGCGGCGCTGGAGGATGTTCACTTCACGCCCTGCACTGATGTCGAACCCGGCAGCCTGTACTTGGTAAATAAAATAGCTGCGCGCGAAGAACCGGTTGGTCACGAGGTTACTTACCACTACCGCCACCATGACCGCCGTTGCCGCAGTGTAATTTTGATTCAGCTCGAACACAATGAGGATCGTGGAAATGGGAGCGCCGACCACAGAGCTGATGCAGGCGCCCATACCGGCGAGTGCGAAAATCTGGTATTGGTCTGGCTGGTTGATTCCCAACGCGAATGCCGCACCGACCATCGCGCCGAAGCACAGTGCGGGTCCAAACACACCGCCGTGCATGCCGGTGCCGAGGCACAACGCGGTGGAGGCGATTTTAAATACAATCAACAAACTCAGCAACTTCAGCGTGTATTCTACACCCTGATCTTGAATGACTTGGGTGGTGGTTTCTTCGACGAGACCAAGGAGGTTGGGCAGCCAAATGGCAACAATGCCGATAGCCATCCCGGCCAGTGCGGGACGCAGCCATTGCGGAATAGGTGAGGCCTTCACCCACTTGCCTACGGACACCAAGCTGTGCATATAAATAAGAGCAAACACCGCGCTGAAGAGGCCGACTATCGCCAGCCAAAAATACAAGTGCGGCTCCAGCGGGGGAAAATCAGTGAGGTTTTGGAAGCCATCAAAATGGCGGCCGTGATACTTGGCCACCTCGTTGCCGGTGACCGCCGCGATGGTGATTGGCGCGAAGGCGCGCAGCGAGTAGTGGCCGATGATGGCCTCGTGCGCAAAGATGACTGCGGCAATGGGGGTATTGAAGGAGGCAGCAATGGCGCTAGCCACGCCGCAGCCAAGGAAGGTAACGGTGTTCACGCGGCCTAGCTTGAATAGCTGTGCAAAGCTCGAGCCGAGCGTGGCGCCCAGGTGTACAGCGGGTCCATAGCGGCCCACCGACGCGCCTAGCCCGATGGACGAAATGCAAATGGCAGCGGTTTGGATGCCTTCCTTGATGGGCAGGATGCCGTCGTTGTTAATGCGCGAGATGATGACATCGGCCGGGCCGTGGCCGCGCGCCAGCTTGAACACCTTATATAACACGCCGATGAAAAGACCGCCGAGCGTTAGCGCCAACAGGATGTGCCACTTGGGCACGTCGGTAAATGAGCCTTGTTTGTATTTAAATTTCAATGAGGCGGAGCCAAAGCCGTCGGGTAGCGTGACGTGCGTGCCAATGTTCAGCAGTGTAGTGTTGAGATCCCCCTGGTTGGCCGGGACAAGGTTCTTCCCATCTTTTTTGAACCGCACTGACGCTCCCGCGAGACCGGGAAGGGGCTCGATGATTACCGTGCGGTTGGCGTCCATGCGCCAGGCGAGCTTGTCTGATTTACTGCGGCCGCTGTTAGCGGAGGCGATAATCCGACAGGTGCCGTTGGAATCCCACTGGGTTTTTTTTAGGCTGCCGAGACCGCCCTCATCCGTGCCTCGGAAATCAAAGGATAATTTCTTGGGAGAGCTGGTGTGGCCATCCTCCTTGTGCGTGTAGCGTCCGCTGGGGGAATCGGACCAGTCGAAGTAGACCCAGTTGACGACGGAGTCGAAGGCCTTCATGAAGCCGAGCGTGCCATAGGACACGCCCGCGCCGACGAGCACGGAAAGGATGAGCACCAGCAGGAGGCTGGTACCGGCTTGGTACGGCGGCCCATGTTTCCGTGCGAAAAGTTGTTTTAATTTTGCAAACATCCACCCGAAGTCGCTGGGTTTTATACAGGAATTATTGGGAAATTTCAATGAAACGTATCAGGAACCACATGCCTTTATATAGATGTGGGTCGGTAAAACGAGCTTGGTTTGTGGGTTGCTGGAATGCTGGTTCTGTGCATTTTACTTGAGAAAACGGGGAGCCCTAGCTTATGTTGGTGTGAAAGGGGCGTCAGTCTGCCCTTACGCCATGGAGGCCACTAAATCAGCGGACGATATCATCGGTTTATTACGTCGAGCTAAGGATTCTGGTAAGCCTCCGGATCCCGAGCTGCAGGATTTGCGTAATGTGAATTTCAAAGATGCGGATCTGTCAGGGTTAGATTTGACGGGTTGCAATTTTTCCGGCTGTGAGATGAGCCGGTGCAATCTTTCTGCGGCGAGGGTGCCGAGCGCAAACTTTGATGGGGCGAATCTGTATCAGGCACATCTTGATGGGGCAGAGTTTCTGGGCTCGACGTTTATAGGGGCAAAACTTACTGAATGTTCAGCGGTCAAGACTAACTTTAGGATGACTGACCTGACCAAAGCGAATTTTTTCAACGCACATCTGGAAGATGCAAGTTTTGTGGATTCTGAGCTACGCCAAGCCGATTTTCGTGAAGCAAAGATGGCACAATGTCTGTTATTGGAGGCGGATTTGGAGAAGTCGAAATTGCAGGGGGCTGACCTGAAGGATGCGGACTTGCGTGAAACAAAAATCGACGGTGCCAACTTTGGAAATTCTTCCCTGCCTGGGGCAAAGTTACGTGGTGCCCGTGGTTATCTCAACGCTGACTGGATCGGCGCGGACATCACCGGCGCCAATTTCACGGGCGCATATCTCCTGCGGAATCATGTAATTGATGAGAATTTTATTCATGAGTTCAAAGGCCAGAGCAAATTGACAAAATATGTCTATTTTGTATGGAAATGGACCTCAGACTGTGGTCGTAGCCTGACACGGTGGGGGTTGTTTCTTTCTACGAACGTGGTTTTGTTTGCCCTCATCTACTGGGTAATGGACCAATCGCCGCCTGCTGGGATGGAAAGCCACCTTCAAGGGATCGGAGGCGATGGAGTTCACGAGGGGTTTATTGCCTATTTGTATTACAGCGTGGTCACCTTCACCACGCTGGGTTATGGAGATATCTCCCCGGTATCGGTGGCCGGGCAGATTGTATTGATCATCCACATCGCCTTTGCCTACTTGGGACTTGGGGCGTTGTTGTCAATTTTGGCCACCAAGTTTGCTTCGCGCGGGCATTGATTCATGTTTTCACTCTTTAAAATAAAGAATCCCCAAGATCGACTCCATGAGATCCTTGGCGACTAGGAATTGCCCGAAGACATAGCCGCTGCTATCAGTGCGCAGAATGAACCTGAGAGTGAATTACGTCCTGACCCAGTATTTTACGTAAGTGATCTTCCCGATGAGGATGACGAGACTTGGCGGGAACGATTTAAAGACCAGGTCCTAGCTCAGTACGATGTGAGTGAAGAGGCACTTGACAAACTGCTTGATGAGGCTGACGGAAAAGCCCGAGAGCTTGTCCGGTTGATTTCCTGACCCTCCGTTTCAATCAAAGGGTCTTCCCCCTTAAAATTAGCAATAAAACAAATGTGGCCTTTGCCCAAAAAAAGCTTGTGAAAAGTTTCGCGTTCCTTATTTTGCCCGCACCGTGTGGAGTTTTATTGGCGTTTTTCGATCAATGAGCCCATTGGTAGTTGGTTCCAGACCCGAATGTACCTGATTCGTATCATCGCTGTGGTAACATTGTTCACCTCGCTGGCTTTGCCTGTGCTGGCCGATGCCCCTGTCCCCTCCAATGCGGACGACAAAGCTGCCGAAAAAGTCACCACGACAGGCGAGGTCAAACATGGTCACGGCGAGGAAGCCAAGGGTTTACCAAAGCGTGCGCCGCTGCTTTTTTACGGAATCGGCGGCGATGCCAAAACCGACAAGGTGGGGCCGTTGGCTGTAACCAACTCAATGCTCGTGATGTTTGTGGTTGCCATCGGAATCATTCTCGTTGCCCAGGCGGCGACTCGCCGGGCTCAGCTGATCCCAACGGGATTGCAGAACTTTGTGGAGTGGTTGGTGGAAAGCTTGTATGGATTTTTCGAAGGCATCGTGGGGCCCGAACTGGTGAAAAAGACTTTTTGGTTTTTTGCCACGGTGTTCATTTTGATTCTTTTTTCAAACTGGGTCGGACTCATTCCGGGATTAGGCACCATTGGCTGGGCGGCGCCGGGGCATCACAACGAACATATTACTCAGCCACTGCTTCGCGGCGTGAATGCCGATCTCAACATGACTCTCTCAATGGCTGCCATTTTCATGGTGCTGTGGCTGGTGTGGTGCATCGGTGAAGTCGGGGTGAAAGGGTTCGTCGGCCACCTGTTCAACGTGACCGGGCACGGTGCGGGATTCTTTGGCATTTTTCTGGTGGTGGTTTTTATTTTCGTGGGGCTCATCGAGGTGGTCTCCATTGGCGTTCGACCGGTGGCGCTGACCTTTCGGCTGTACGGCAATGTTTTCGCCGGCGAGAATATGTTGGAAACAGTGATGAAACTCGGGGGGCCATATTTCGGATGGCTGGCGGTGCTGCCGTTTTATTTTTTGGAAATTCTCGTGGGCTTGGTGCAGGCGCTGGTGTTTGCGCTGTTGACATCGGTGTTCACCGCCCTGATGTGTGAACACCATGAGGAAGAAAACGCTCACTGAACAATTTCGGCGGCCGGACCATGCATGCCAGTGGAGACCGCCGATTTAACTGAAACAAAGGAAAAACTATGTTAGAAATGTTAGCAGCCGCAGCGCCTGACGCTGCCCCCGTGGCGGCAGCCGCGGCGAACAAAACATACATCGGCTTGGCCGCGCTCGGCTCGGCTATAGGTGTGGGATTGGTCGGCGCCAAAGCCGCCGAGGCCACCGGGCGCAACCCGGGTGCTGTCGGCGAGATTCGAACCCAGGCGATTATTTTCGCTGCGCTGGCCGAGGGCATCGTGTTTATCGCGATTTTCCTCGCCTAAAAAACAACCTGCCGGGCGGCTCGCCGCCCGGCCACCACTTTATTAGCCATGCAACAAATGATCCTACTGGCGGCGGCAAGCGGCACTGGTGAGTCGGCAAACAAAGCACAGCAGATTTTTGACACATTCGGAGTCAACTGGCCGCTGTTCATCTCCCAATGCATCGCCTTTCTGATTGTGGCGTTTTTGCTGAAACGATTCGCCTACCAGCCGGTGCTGGAAATGCTCGAGCAACGACGGCAAAAGATCGCCGAGGGCATGGAGAACGCCGACAAGATCAAGGCCGAGCTTGCCGAGACGCAGACGGAGCGCGACAAGGTGATGGCCGAGGCAAATCAACGGGCCGAGAAGCTGATTGCTGACGCGAAGGAAGCGGCGAAGCAAGTCGGTGAAGCCGAGAGCCAGAGAGCCGTGAAGCAGGCTGAGGAAATCGTACGTAAGGCGCGCGAGGTTACCGAGGCTGACCGCGAGCGGATGATGGCCGAACTCAAGGCGGAAATTGGCCGGTTGGTGGTGGACACGACCGCCAAGGTCAGTGGGAAGGTGCTGACTACAGAGGACCAGCAACGACTGATCGACGAGACTAATAAGGAACTGGCGGCTTAGGGATTGGCTGTATTTGGGGTGTAAGCACCCCAATCAGCCGGAACAGGCTTTTTATTTTGAAAATGTCGAAACAAGCACGGCGCGGTGCCAAACAGCTTTTTAAGTGTTGCCATGTGAATGGCCAACTCGATGAAAATCGGACCCGGCAGGCGGTGAGTTTGTTGATCGAAAAAAAACCACGGGGTTACTTCGGTATTTTACAGGAACTGCAGCGACTGGTGAAGTTGGATGTGGCTAGTCACACCGCGCGCGTCGAAAGTGCAGTGGCTTTAAGTGAAGCTCAGCAAAAGAGTGTGAGTAAAAGTTTAAGTCGCCTGAAGGGTAGCGAGGTTGTGGTGTCTTTCGCAGAGAATAATGATCTCATTGGCGGAGTACGAGTGAAGATTGGTGACGATGTTTTTGACGGTAGTCTGAAGACACGACTGTCTGATTTAAGTGAGAGTTTTTAATTTAACGACGAATAATTATGAGCAACCTATTGCAAGATATTGAAGCCCAGATCGCCGGCGCAAAAACTGATGTGGCGCGCGAGAACGTGGGTGTAGTGCGTGAGATCGGAGACGGTGTGGCTAAAATCGAAGGCCTTACCGGAGCGATGATGAACGAGATGCTGGACTTTGGCGGCGGCGTGATGGGCTTGGCGCTGAATCTTGAGGAAACGGAAGTGGGTGCTGTGATCCTTGGTGACCATGTTGGTATCGCTGAAGGTGACGAGGTTAAGACCACCGGTAACCTACTTTCTGTGCCTGTAGGTAAGTCGTTGCTTGGCCGTGTGGTGGATGCGCTCGGTCGACCGATTGACGGTAAGGGCGACATCGCTGCCGAGACGAATTATCCGGTTGAAAAAATCGCGCCCGGGATCATCAAGCGCAAGTCTGTCAGCCAGCCGGTGCAGACGGGAGTCATGGCAGTGGACGCAATGATCCCGATTGGCCGTGGTCAACGTGAGTTGATCATTGGAGATCGCCAGACTGGAAAGACGGCGGTGTGTATTGACGCCATTATCAACAACGCTCGCATTAACAAGGAAGGATTGGAGGCCGGTGATCCTGATTTCCGTCCGCTTTATTCAATTTATGTGGCCGTGGGTCAGAAGCGTGCGAACGTTGCCAAGGTTATCCAGGATCTCGAGGAAAATGGTGCCTTGGAATACACCATTGTGGTGGCCGCTACAGCGAGCGATTCGGCTACCAATCAGTTCCTTGCACCCTTTGCTGGCGCGGCGATGGGTGAGTGGTTCATGGACAATAACATGGATGCACTGATCGTTTACGATGATTTATCCAAACACGCGGTGGCCTACCGGCAGGTATCGCTGGTATTGAAGCGTCCGTCCGGTCGGGAGGCGTATCCCGGGGACGTTTTTTATCTCCACAGCCGGTTGCTTGAGCGCTCGGCGCGTTTGTCCAAGGATGCTGGCGGAGGCTCGCTTACGGCATTACCGATAATTGAAACACAGGAAGGCGACGTATCGGCATACATTCCAACCAACGTAATCTCGATCACTGATGGCCAGCTTTTCTTGGAGACGGATCTCTTTTATCAAGGCGTCCGGCCAGCTATATCAGTCGGCCTGTCGGTGAGCCGCGTGGGTTCGGCCGCACAAATGAAAGCCATGAAACAGGTGTCCGGTACCGTGAAGCTGGATCTCGCGCAGTTTCGTGAGCTAGCGGCTTTCGCTCAGTTTGGCAGTGATCTTGATGAGGCGACCAAGGCTAAGCTCGAGTTAGGTAAACGAATTGTCGAGGTGTTCAAACAACCGCAGTTCAAGCCCGTGCCGGTTCCGGTACAGGTATCGATTCTATGGGCGGTGCAAAATGGATACTTCAACGACGTGGAGGTGGAGGATATGGACAAGGCGCAAGACTCCATCACCAGCTATCTACAGGATCGTAAAGCCGACCTTCTCAAGAAGATTACAACCGAAGGCAAGCTCGATGACGCCCTCGAGGCCGAACTGAAGGCCACACTCGACGAATACAAGTCGGCGAATAAGTAGTGATTTAAATGCCTAGTACTCGTGACATTCGACGACGGATTAAGTCCGTCAAGAACACCGCCCAGATCACCAAGGCGATGGAGAAGGTGGCGCAAGCCAAGATGGCCAAAGCGCAGCAGGCGGCTATCAGTGGTCGGCCCTACGCAGAGTTAATGAACAACGTATTGTCGGAGGTGGTGGCGAATGCGGGTGATTTTCAACATCCGTTTATGGAATCACGCGGGGGTGAAAAACGCGCGTTGATCTTGGTGACCACCGATAAGGGGCTCTGCGGTGGGTTGAATACCAATCTGCTACGTAAAGTATCCGATGAGTTTGTCACTGAAAATACTCACGTGGTTTCTGCTGGCCGCAAAGGTGCCCAGTTTGCTACTCGCGCAGGATGGGACTTGGCTGCAGAATTTACCTATGGTGACCCGCCGAGCTTTGATGAGGCTCGGGCCATTGCCAAGTTGGCAGTAGATCTTTTTGAAAAGGGAAAGGTAGATCATGTGGATATCGCCTTCACGAATTTCATTAACACCATTTCTCAAACGCCCGAGGTGCAGACGCTTCTGCCTATCACAGAGATCAAGGGAGTGCTAGCTGGAGTAGAGGGCGAGGAAACGAGTATGGAGTTAACCGGCGGCACCGCTGAATTTATATTTGAACCTTCTGCGGGAGGGGTACTGGGCGAATTGTTGCCGCATTACATTAATTTCCAAGTGCACCAGATCCTGTTGGAGGCCAAGGCTAGCGAACACAGCTCGCGCATGGTGGCAATGAAGAATGCGACCGATAACGCGAATCAGCTCATCAAGGACCTTACGCTGGATTATAACAAGTTGCGTCAGGCGGCGATAACCAACGAGCTACTGGAGATCACCAGCGCGCAAATGGCGTTGGGGAATTAAATTTAAGAGGAAAGATTTACGACATGAACAAAGGCAAGATTGTACAGATTATCGGACCGGTGGTAGACGCGGAGTTTACAGACAACCTGCCCGCCATTTACAACGCGCTCACCGTTGATTTTGAAGTGGGAGGCGAAGCCACTAAGCTGACCCTTGAGGTGCAGCAGCATTTGGGTGACAACTGGGTGCGTGCCGTGGCGATGAGTTCCACCGAGGGGCTCAAGCGTGGAATGGAGCTCGTTGATCAGGGTAATCCCATCAGCATGCCCGTAGGTGAAGGGGTAATGGGCCGAGTTTTTAATGTGACCGGTGACGCGGTTGATGAGCAGGGCCCAGTGCAGCCGGACAAGGATAGTGAGGGGAATGATATTTATAATCCAATCCACCGCTCCGCGCCCGAGCTTACTGAGCAATCCACCACCCAGCAGGTGCTCACAACAGGCATCAAGGTGATCGACTTGATTTGCCCGTTCCTCAAGGGCGGCAAGGTTGGTGCGTTCGGTGGCGCTGGGGTAGGTAAGACGGTTATCATCATGGAGCTCATCAACAACATCGCGAAGCTGCACGGTGGCATCTCAATGTTTGCTGGAGTTGGTGAGCGTACCCGCGAGGGCAACGATCTTTACAATGAGATGATTGAGGCGGACGTCATCAAGACGGAGAAGGATGAGAAAGGCCACACCAAGTATCATGAGAACGGCCTCCCGGTTCTCGCACCTGGCTCACGAATCGGCCTAGTATATGGGCAGATGAACGAGCCACCTGGCGCACGTTTACGCGTAGCACTGTCGGCATTGGCAGTAACCGAATATTTCAGAGACGAGAAGAATCAGGATGTATTGCTCTTCGTAGACAACGTTTTCCGCTTCTCACAGGCGGGCTCCGAGGTGAGTGCGCTATTGGGACGGACCCCCTCAGCAGTTGGTTACCAGCCTACGTTAGCCGCTGAGATGGGCGACCTGCAGGAACGCATTACTTCCACCAAAAAGGGCTCCATCACTTCTTTCCAAGCCGTGTATGTGCCGGCAGATGATCTGACGGACCCTGCGCCCGCTACGACTTTCGCCCACTTGGATGCAACCATTGTGCTCGAGCGGTCTATCGCAGAGCAGGGTATTTACCCTGCGGTAGATCCGCTAGCTTCCACCTCACTGGCACTTACTGCTGACATTGTCGGTGATGAACACTACCGTGTTGCCCGCGGCGTGCAGGCAGTGTTGCAGAGATATAAAGAGTTGCAGGACATCATCGCTATTCTCGGCATGGACGAACTGTCACCCGAGGACAAGCAAACGGTCTTTCGCGCGCGCAAAATCCAGCGATTTCTATCACAACCCTTCAGTGTGGCGGAGGTTTTCACAGGGACGCCTGGTAAACAAGTAGATGTGGCTGACACCGTAAGGGGTTTTGCAGAAATTCTCGATGGCAAATATGACGAGGTGCCCGAGAGCAACTTCTACATGAAGGGTGGCATTGACGAAATTCAAGAAGAGAAGAAATAGAACATGGCCGAAACCCTCAAACTCGAGATAGTCACCCCAACGTCAAAGATTTACTCCGAGGATGTCGAGATGGTTACCCTCCCAGGTAGTGAGGGCGACTTAGGCGTTTACCCAAACCATGTCCCCTTGATGACGCAGGTGCATGCAGGGGAAATAATCGTAAATCGTGGGGGCACTGAGGAAGTGCTGGCGGTGGGCGAGGGGTTTATAGAGGTAACTGGAGACCATGTGTCGATCCTTACCGAAAACGCTGCCAATAGCACAGACATCGACGAGACGATCGCTGAGAATGCTCGCCAAAAGGCAGAGAATCGTTTAACGGAAGGTGATATTTCCGAGGAAGAGGCGAAGGCTCTCAATCAGGCTATTCTATATTCCGCAGCCCAGATCAAGGCCAAGCGGCGGAGGCGTTAATTATTTTCAGGAGGCGCCGAGGTCAACGGAAACAGACCAATCTCGCACAACTGGAAAATATTTGCCGGGAACTCAAACACCACGGCTTCCTGTTTCAACGGATCCGTGGCGAAGGCGTAGGGCTGTTGGCGTTGAGAGCTCCGGCCAAATTGTATCTTCCTTTCCACGGTCTCTCCGTTCTTTAAGAGACTGAAGGTGAGAGATTTTTGCTTCGATAAAATATCATAAGTTGCAAGTTTATCAGCCCCGCGTGCGGTCCAATCCACGACACGGAATTGGCCCATGAAAGAAAGGGCTGTCTTGATATCGCGCAATTCATTTTCCGCGAGTTGCCGGCCCGGGTGCGTCCAGCGACCCGTGTTATTGCGTTGTAGGGTGGTTGCTTTTTTACCATTCTCGATGAGGATTTTGGTTACTTCTCTCGGAAGAAAGTTCCATAGACTACGATCACGCAATTCGTAGGAATAGGACGGCAACGATTGCCGAGCGCTGTTAGTCACCACATAGACTGAATCTTCATCTATTCGCCGCGCATACAGGCGGTCATTGGTATCACTTGCGAACGCCCCAAAGGTGATTCTGGTGTGAATTACGTTAGTGCCCCCACGCGTGCGCAGCGTGTAGCTGGCACTGGGATCGAGCAATCCAAACTTGGAGAAATCAGCGACCACTTCGCGTTCCAGTTCTAGGGCTTCCAAACGGTGCATATTTTTCAGAAGGTCCCTCACCAATTCTTCGTCTGCGGGCAGGGAAGCGGGTGTGGTGAGACGCCACACGCCATTGGTGTTTTGGTTTAGTATGAAACTGTCCCCCGCCTTCACCTCAATCCTCGCCAAATTGCTTGGCCCAATCACGTCCGCCATGCGGTGGTCGCAAAATTCCCATACTGGCGATCTAAGATCATTCAACCATGGTTTGGGTACCACCACTATATTGGTATGGTTGAGGATTCTGGCAAAAACATAATTGGGCTGGTTGGTGGGGCTGTTTCCAAATTGTACAACCGTCAAGAGATTTGTGCCCTGTCCAAGGGCCAGTTCAGCCTCAGGCGAGTGCAGTCCGTAGGGTTCCAGGTCAATTTTGGGATCATCACTCACAAAGCCAACCACCTGCCAATTCCAGATATTGGCGAGCATCTGCTCGATTCTGACTTTGTCACCGCGTTTAGTGGGTGCGGGCTGGATCACCTGCCAGAGGCCGTTGGTACTATTGTGCTGGAGAGTTACGTGTCGTGGTCCGGACCGAATGCTGATTGTGTCTGCATCCAGTCGCTTTTCCCCCAAGTGGACCAGATTGGAATTCCGCCAGATATCAGACACAACGGGGATTGCCCGGAGAAAGTCTTTGGGCAGGATATACAATCCTGGTTTGTCGGGAGTGCGTGCATAAACTGTATCTTCCAAGGGGGTGGGGCTCCCGATATGCAATTCCAAGGATGGGCCAGAGTCACCGAGCCCAAAACGCAACACCACTCGAGAGGGATCCAGCCCATAGGATGAGTAGTTTGGATTGACTCTGTTTTTATCCATGGCCAAATATTCGACAGGCTGTAATTGTTCAAGGACGTGGAGGAGAAATTCGGGCCCCTCGGCAATGCCGGGGTAGTGGACGGGATATTGCAAGGTCCACCGTTCCTCTTTCCGAACGATTTTCAGAATATTGGTGCCCTGGATTTGAAGATCAATCGCTGTCACCTTGCGAGCGTTGAACCAGCTGAGGAATTCCGGCATCCGAGGCTCGGGTTCTTGCTGGTCGATCTCAAAAACCATTGTATAAACCATAGCCATCAGTGCCATGCCCATCAGCCACCAAGTTTTTTTGCGGATCATGTCAAGTGTGTCGCCGAAGCCAAATTATCAGTCCTAGGATCAGAGTAACTGCCGGCATGATCCCCACGAGCCAGCCAGCCATTTTCCAAAACTCATTTGATCTGAACTCAAACCGGTACGTGTGGATCGGTTGCGGTCCAATACCCTGCATCAGGTTGGAGCGGGCCAGCAGCCAGTTAACAGAGTGCCACGCCAATTCGCGATTGCCATCCCGGTCAATCATCTGGTTGTATAGGAAATTGGAATCACCAATGACCACAAGCCGTGCGTGGTGATCAGACTGCACTCCTTTCAGCGTGTCTTTCTCCACTGCGGCTGCTAGGCAAAATGTTCCCTTGTCTTCCTCCTTGTGTCTTAGTCCAAGATTTCGGTACGCCACCGCATTCGGGCTGGTAAGAATGAGTTGACTAACTTCCAGTCCCTCTGCCGCTGTCTGATTTTCCGGTAGCGGCTTGATGGGGCGTGGCCGGAGCAGTCGCACAGGCAATTTTTCGCGGTTCAGTGTTTGGACCACTTGGTGGCTTTTATAATTGTGCAGGGACAGGGAGCCATCTCCCAATTGGTTCATGGGATCTTCCACCGTCACGTCGCCTATTTTCAGTCCCCAACGATATAGTAAATGATTGAGATCGCTGGGTTCCTGATGCAGTGTGATGAGCATGCGCCCGCCACTGGTGAGGTATTGATGGATCCTTCGCCGTTCTCTTTGGCCTAGTTCAGTTTGTGGACCGGCGAGGATAAGCAGCCGGCAGTCGTTTGGCACGGCGTTGTATTTCTTGAGTTCCAGTTCTCGGACCCGCATATTCATTTCCCCAAGTAAATGGCCGAACTTAACATAACCGTTACCGGCGTTGCTGATGATGCTGTTTTCGCCGTGGCCGGTGACCCAATAGACCACCGGGTGATCAGGCGCGGAAACTGCCTGTAGTGCCGAGGTGAACATGCGCTCTCCGAGGAAGGCCGTGCGTTCAAAGCCCACTCTTTCTTCCGGACTGGGTTCACTGGACGAGTCTTTCGTTACCTTGGGTGCCTGTTTGCGATGCTCTGTCTGGGTTAGTTCCGCATGGTGGACAATCTTGTGCTGGTTGTGGGCCGAGAAAATAACCACGTTCTGCTGTTGGTTGTTAAGATCGTAGGTCTTGATGATTCGAGCAGCATCTTTGGGTTGTTTCAACGGGTCCACGCTTGACAATTTTAAGTTATGGTTACGGTGGACGTATTGCTGCAACATGTTTTGAACCATTGGATAAACGGTCTCCTCTCGATCGTAAAAAATAATTACTTTCACCTCATTGGTGATTTGGCCGAGCAGTTGCTGGGTGCGAGGGGACAGTTCACGGTCCCGGCTGTCCGCCCACCAGGCGCGCGTGTAGTGCCGATGCGAAAAATAGTTTAGCACGATCGCCAGCAGCAAAACTGCGATCGTGCCGCACACCAAGTTCACCCACCCGCTCCAGCGGTGTCTGGCAGAAAAACTTTCGTGTTTGGATGAAGTCATTTCCACCGTCGGCTTTCTATGGATTGAAACGTCAAAAATAAAAAAACACCGGTCAGGCTTAGGTAAAAAATGATGTGCCTCGTGTCGAGGATGCCGGAGGCAAAATCCTTCATGTGCTCCAGCAGGGAAATATGCTGGTACAACAGAAACCACCATTTCATCTCCGGAGGCCGGAGGTCGGACAGGTAGCTTAGGAGCAGGTGCCCGGTTCCAATAGCAAAGGTGGCCACGGCTGCCACAATCTGACTCCGCGTGAGGGAGGAGGCGAAACAACCCAATGAAATGAAGAACGCTCCGAACAATGCCACACCTCCTCCTAGGCTTAGCACAGCGCGCCATTCCAACTGCATCGGTTGATGCGCAAAGTGCTTTAGGATAAATGGGTAGGTCAGCATTGGTAGAAAGGCGATGAGATAAAATATATAGGCACCCACGAACTTGGCCAACACCACTTGGAAGTCCTGGACCGGCGTGGTCATCAGCGTTTCAAAGGTGCCTGTAAATTTTTCATGAGCAAACGTTCGCATAGTGATAATGGGCGTGATCAGTAGTAGTACCATCCAGAAATATTCCGATTGGGGAAAGACTTCTGTCAACGGCAGGTTGAAGGCTCTTTGATTCAGGCTGTGTACCACCATCAACAGGCTGGCACCGAGCATCATCTGCACGCCCGCCATGATCACATAGCCACGCAGGGAAAGGAAATAGCCGGCTAGTTCACGACGGATGAGGGTGAGCAATATGGCCATTAAAAATCCTCTTCAACCTGGGTGATGTGCACAAAAATATCCTCGAGTGTGTGGCGCTCGCGTGTGAGCTCACGCAATGGCCAGCCACGCGCGCGGGCCAGAGCCGAGATCCGTGGCCGAAGATCTTCCTTATCGCGAGGGGTAATGGCGGATCGATGAAAATCTCCCTCGGCCGGCAAAATGCGGTGATGCGCAATCTCAGCCATTTCCTCCCACGCCCTGTTCAACGCCTCCATCGGTGCATTCAGTTCAACTGTGATGCGATGTCGATTACCCAGTCGTTTCTCTAACCCGTGCGGTGTGTCGGTCGCGAGAATGTTACCTTCATGAAAAATAAAGAGTTGCGTACAGGTCATTTCTACTTCCGGTAAGATGTGTGATGAAATGAGTACCGTATGGTCTCCGCCCAATTCCTTGATGTGCTGGCGTACCGTGCGGATTTGGTGTGGGTCCAACCCGATCGTTGGCTCGTCGAGAATGAGTAATTCCGGCTCATGCACCAGCGCATCGGCTAGCCCTACGCGTTGGCGATAGCCCTTGGAAAGAGCCCCGATCATTCGATGTTGCACATCAGTCAGGGACAGCTGCTCCATTACATCGCCCACCCGGTCTCGACTGTCCTGTCGGTTGAGCCCTTTGAGTCGGGCACGGAATTTTAGGTACTCACGTACCCGCATATCCTCATGCAACGGATTATTTTCCGGCATGAAGCCCACGCGTTGGCGCACTTCTTCCGATTCCTCTGCAATATCATACCCAGCCACACGAGCGGTACCTTGGGTGGCTGAAAGAAATCCTGCTAAAATGCGCATGGTAGTACTTTTGCCAGCGCCATTGGGGCCTATAAAGCCAACAATTTCGCCTCGTGTCACATTGAAAGAAAGATCCCGAATAGCCAGCTGGCTGCCGTAGTGTTTGGTGAGGTTTTGCACCTCAATCATTGGCTGTCGGTCGTTTTCTTTTTCTGCCATTATCGAATCTTCACGTTGACAACGCCCGAGCGACGTTGCAGGAAGGACCCGCGCCGGATTTCCAAGACAACACTCAGCTTCACCCTGTCGCCAGCTTTGCGGCCATGAATGTTTCTGGCAAGCGACACGAGGCTTTCCGGCTGCTGATCATCAACGCGTTGGATGACCGCACCACGCTCAAGACCAGCCTTTTCACCGGGGCCATCTTTCTCCACATCAGTGATCAAATAACCGCCATAAAACGACATGCCCAGTTGCTTTGAAAGTCCCTCGGTAAGGGTGCGGATATCAAGGCCCAGCCGCTTCTTCAATAGTTTGGAGTTAAACACCTTGTCCTCTGCCTGCAAGGTCACGGTCACCTGCACGGCCCTGCCGCCACGGAAGATTTTCAACGTCACCTTCTCCAAGCCACGGCCGGCAACCTCTTTTGCCCAGTCTACAAAATTATCCACGGGCCGGTTGTTTACTTCCAGGATCGTATCGCCGGCCCGCAAACCTGCCTTGGCAGCGGGGCTGTTGGCCTCCACCTTCGCCAAGCGCAGTCGGTCTCCATCGAGCCGTACAAGTACTCCAAGCCACAGGCCGCGCAATTGTTCAGGGGTGAAAAATCTGCCCAGTGTATCATTCACGCGCGCAATCGGAATGGCAAATCCAATTCCTTGCCCCTGTCGATGGATGGCTACGTTAATACCAATTAGTTTGCCGTCTAGGTTGATGAGTGGTCCACCGCTGTTACCCGGATTGATCGCCGCGTCAGTCTGTAGCCAGTTCGCCATATCCAACGTCCCTCCTTCGCGGGGTTCCCGTCGGTCTTTGCTGCTGAGAATACCTTGACTCACCGATCCGCCGAGTCCAAAGGGATTACCCAACGCGATGACTATCTCACCAAGCAGCAAATCATCGTCGCGCGCGAACGGTGCCGGAACAAATTTAGCGGGGGTTTTCTTCGGGTTGATAATGAGCAGCAGTGCGAGATCGCTGCGCTGGTCGTATGCCACTCGCTTCGCCTCAAACTCCTGCCCGTTAGCAAACTTCACGCGAATTTTTGTGGCCCGGCGCACCACATGATCATTGGTTAGTACGTATCCGTCAGCATGAATGACCACACCCGAGCCGAGACTGCGGCGGATGTCCTGGCGCGGTTGGCGATAATAAGGATTCCAAAAATCACGAAAGACTTCCGCAAACGGATCACGCACTTCCACCACCGTTTCTGTTCGGATATTCACCACCGAGGGTAGCGCCTTCTCCACCGCTTGTACCACCAGCGTGTGACGGGGTCCATTCGCTGCGGTCACTGCCTGCCCTCCGGCCATCAGCAGCAAAAAAAGCAGAATGAGACTGATGGATTTTGGAAAAAAACGAATATTCATATCATCCCTCGCAGGAAACACTCCAACCACAATCTGACAGAAAAATGAGCCTTACGCAACAGCAAGCCAGTGAGAAGAACGAGACGTTTTATTCACAATAGTAGGTCCCTAAGCCGAACCATAGGGGAGGATTGCTGATTCCATGATTTAGTGCGAGGCTGAGTCGACTGATTTGGCCGCAATAAGCACATTCGATGTCATTATTATCGGCGGCGGGGGTAGCGGCCTGGCAGCGGCCGTGAGCGCGGCAGAACTTGGATGCAAAGTTCTGTTGCTGGAGAAACAAATACAACTTGGCGGCACGACCGGTATTGCCGTCGGTTCACTCACCGCCAATTGCACCTCGATGCAAAAAAACAACGGCGTGGATGACACCCTCAACGCTCACGCTCAAGATGCGGCCAAGTTCGCCCCTGTCGATATTGAGGCGTGCAATAACAACACCCTGCGAAGGTGGTTCCTCAGTCATACAGCCGAGACGCTTGATTGGTTGCGGGGCATGGGG
Source organism: Limisphaerales bacterium (assembly GCA_965659445.1). Classification (GTDB taxonomy): domain Bacteria; phylum Verrucomicrobiota; class Verrucomicrobiia; order Limisphaerales; family UBA1100; genus UBA1100. Next base: position 22,109 of record CBFHWX010000029.1, read on the forward strand.
CTCGCCTTTCGCGGGCCCAATCCTGAGCCACCCAACCGAGTGCCTCGCATGCACAATGTGATACCTAACGCCAAGGCCTACATTGCGTGTTTGCAATCGCACCTGCTACGACTTGACGGTGAGATTCGTTGTGAAGCGAATGTGACGGGACTATTGCGCGAGAAGAATCGAGTGACTGGCGTGAAATCGGTCATTCGCGGATATGAGGAGACTCTTCATGCCAAATATGGCGTGGTACTTGCGTGTGGCGATTATGCAAACTCGCATGCGCTCATAGCTGAACACAAGGGCGATAGATTTGCAGAGATTGACGGCATCAACCCTTTTGCCGCCGGCGATGGACATCGTTTGGCGCAAGAAGTGGGTGCGCAATTGGTAAATATGGATATCACATACGGCCCAGAGATTCGTTTTGTTGCGCCTCAGGGGAAGATGTTTTTCTCTCAACTCCTGCCGACTTCCGGTCCCTTCGCATGGTTTGCGGGATGTCTGCTTCCATTCATACCGCGATTCATCGTGAACGCCTTCATTCATCGACTGATGGTTACGTGGCAGCATCCAGAGAATGCCCTCTTTGATGATGGGGCTATATTGATCAATGTGCAGGGCAAACGGTTTTGTGATGAGACAAAATGGCCCGAGCGGGAGATCTCTATTGCGAACCAAAAGGACAAGCTCGCCTTCATCCTGCTAAATGAACGGTTGGTAGAGCGTTACTCTACTTGGCCGCATTATATATCAACTGCCCCAAGGATCGCCTACGCCTACGCACCCGATTATCTCAAACTGCGCTCGGACATCGCTTTCGCCGGCACGCTTTCACAAATCGCCAATCATACATGCATGCCGGTGGAGACTTTGCAAAAAACCGTCGCCGAAACCGAACTGCACGGCGCCCGCTGGCTGCTGCTCGGACCGTGCCGAGCGTATTTCACCACCACCGAAGGAGGCGCCGCAATCGACCAGTCTTTGCGCGTGCTAGATGAAAAAGATGAACCAATCCCCGGCCTATTTGCCGTCGGCCAAAACGGCCTCGGCGGCCAAATCCTTTGGGGCCACGGCCTGCACATCGCTTGGGCTCTCACCAGTGGCCGGCTAGTGGGGAAATTTTTGGCTCAAATAAAATCGACAGCTCGAGTTACATAACGTTTCCTTCATTTGTTTGAACGCATAAACGGTCATGACCCTACTTGCTGAAATCGCTTCGCCCAATTACACCCCGTTCTGGATTCTCGCCGCCGGCGTCGTGTTCGTCATCCTGAGCATTGTTAAATTCCGTCTGCACCCGTTCCTCGGCCTGACACTCGGTGCGGTTCTTGTGGGCTTGATCACGCCTGACCTGCCGGAGTTGACGATGGTCAACGGTTTTTGGAAAGATCAGGAAGGGGCATCCCACTTGATTCAGGCGATCAACTGGGCGATGGCAGGATTTGGGACACTAGTTGGGAAAATTGGTTTTGTGATCGCCATGGCGGCGGTTATTGGCACGTGTATGATGGAAAGTGGCGCGGCGGATAAAATTGTGCGCCGACTCATGGATAAGCTCGGAGAAGAGCGTGCCGGCTGGGCGATGTTGATTAGTGGTTTTGTGCTATCGATTCCAGTGTTCTTCGACACCGTTTTTTTTCTATTGATCCCACTGGCCCGCGCACTGGCCCTACGAACTGGAAAAAACTACACGCTTTATGTTTGCGCCGTGGCCGGGGCGGGAGCGATCACGCACACCATTGTACCGCCCACCCCGGGGCCCTTGATCATCGCTGAGAATCTCGGCCAACCGGCCGGAAACGCCATCATCGCGGGACTGCTGGCATCAATTATTCCCGTGGTCTTGGTGATGTGGTTAGCGAACAGGTTTAACGACAAGCTTAATATTCCACTGCGCGAGACCAAGGGGTCATCACTCGATGAGTTGGGCAAGATTGTGGGGAAAAAGGACGATGAACTACCCGGTTTCTGCATGTCGGTGCTGCCGGTTCTTTTACCGGTCGTGTTGATCTCAATGGTTACCTTTCTCGGCTTGGCGGCGAAGTTTGGAATGACGGTTTCACCGGAGATGAAGAAATGGCTGGAATTTGTCGGCAATAAAAACGTGGCCATGTTTATCGCCGCGTTAATCGCCATGTACACATTGGCCAAACAACGTGGTTGGACGATGGAAAAGCTGGGCGAATCCATGGGCACACCTCTTGAGACTGCGGGCGTAATCATCTTAATTACCGGGGCAGGTGGTGCCTTTGGTTCGATGATCGGTCATTCCGGGATTGGTGATACGATCAAGGAAATTGGCAAGGATCTCGAAGGAGGCACGGCACTAATGCTCTTCATGGCGTGGCTACTAACAGCAGTGATTCGCGCGGCGCAGGGTTCGGCCACAGTGTCAATGATCACCGGTTCGGGCATCATGGCCCCGATCCTTGCCTCGATGCTGGAGACTGGCACGCTCGGCTGCCACCCGATTTATTTCTGCCTCGCCATTGGTTTTGGCGCTTTCCCGCTTTCGTGGATGAACGACAGCGGTTTCTGGGTGGTGCAGAGAATGAGCGGATTCACCGAGAAGGAGACCTTGAAAACATGGACGGTGATGCTTACGGCCATCGGAGTTGTGGGCATCATCCAGGTGATCCTGATGGCTACCGTGCTCCCTTTGAAACCGGATAAACCGGAAGCGGCTGAGGCATCGGCAAAGCCGGCGCAGGTCAGTTCAGTTCCAGCGTCGGCTTCGCCGGGAAATCTTTTGCTTCAGCCTCGTCGGCAAAGATGATGTGGATCGTGCTGAATCGATCCTCGCGCCAGTGATCTTCCTTCATCAGCCATTGGCGCACGAATTCAGCGACCGATTTTCTTGCCTCCTCGCGAATCACTTTCATATGTTCCTTTGATCGTGCGTAATTGTTCAACCGTGGCGTAATTGATTTTTCCAGGCCAGTCATCTGCTCATCGGCATTGAAGCGCGCCCAGCCTTCGTCGGAGTGTTTCTCAATTTCATTTGTATGAATGGCTACGGGTACCGTAGCCTTTAGGGCTGGTGCGACGACGATGCATTGTTGCTCGCGCACTTCCAATTTCCAAGGATCTGATAACTTGATGTGATAACGAAACGTGGCCGGTACTTTGATCTCGGTGACGGTGGTGCCCAAGCTGACTTTGTCCCATAGAATCGTAAGCTTTTCTGTACGTTTAAAGGTCTTCGTGTTTTTCATCTTTGCGACCATCAGGTTGCCTTCACCCGTGTTGCTTACTTCCGGCAGGGATTCCACAAAGGTTTCAGTGATTTTTGCCTGCTGAAAATTCTTAGCAATGGTGATGGCCGTCTCACCGACTTCCTTGACAGTTTCTTTTATTTCCTTGGCCGTGCCAACGGTGGTGTTCTTTGCGGTATTGATAGAATAGAGGAAGGCAATCAAGGCCATTAACCCGAGCGATAAAATGACGAAAGGCCAACGCCATTCAGCAAAATTCTTCCCGGATGACTGACCCTCCGTTTGAGTTTTCTTAGGTTCCTCTGCCATTCCATCAAGATACCAGTGAAGGGTTTGTTTGGCTAGTTTTTGTAACCGTCCAGTTTTGAGGTTCGTCTGTTTGAGTATGATTACGGACCGGATGTTAACGGGCCGTGGGTGTGCGGATGGTAGGCGGCACACCCGGGCATTCACCCTAATTGAGTTGCTGGTGGTCATTGCACTGTTGGGGGTGGTGTTCTCAATGACCGGTCCGGCTTTTGTTAAAGCGCAGAATAAGGCGCGCGAATTACAGTGCTTGAACAATGTCCGCAATATCTCTATTGCCCACTTGCTCTATTCTTCTGACCATAACGACCGGATTCTGGCGCACGCTGTGTTTCGAAGACCACCTGCTGGTGCCTTGGTGCCCAATGCCCACATGACTTTCTGGCCGGATCTTCTGGTATCGTACGTGGGTGACGAACGCGCGTTCCGATGCCCGTGCATGAAATGCGATCCTGGGGCGGGCATAGGCTACGGTATGAATCTCACTGCCGCGGGCTCATTTCTTGTAAAGTCCGAGGTCTATGCGTCGCACGAAATGAACATTCGTAATCCAGCGCAGACGATCCTCTTTGGCGATGCCGCCTTCGTGACACGTGAAACAATGTTTCGTCCACCTGCACAGTGGGAGGAGGACACCACGCGGCCCATTGGCAGCTGGACGATTCGTTCCCCAGTTGACCCGTTGTGGACCTTGGCCCCGGCGCGCCTCATGCCACGACATCATGGCCGCGCGAATGTCGGGTTTGTGGATGGTCACGTGGAGTCTATGACTGTCGAAAAACTAGGCTATGACAAACCTTTAGGCCACCCGAAGAACTGGTGGGATCGGCACTAGTCTTCCCAACGCTGGCCAGTGATAATTTCCGTGCCATCGGGCCATTGTTCCTGCGGTTCGTAGTTGGCAATGACCTTGGCCGGTCCAAGGTCGTAGCGAAGGGTGTGAACCGGTTTGCTGGTGGCATACAGGATAGAGTGAGGCACATCTGCTGCCGCCTCCACGCAGCCGGCAAAGAAACGGCCGGCATCCCCGGGGCTGAGATAGACATCCTTGAAATTTATTTCAGCCGCGATCTCACGCACTTGACCTTCATCGCGCGGGCACCAGCCCAGCCGCGCCACGATCACGCTCATGCCATGAGTAACAGAGTAGCTATAACCGATACTCTCGAGAAACATCTTTGTGGCTGCATACCATCCCTTGGGTGTGGTGAGAGCTTTTTCATTAATCGGCCACGGGCCATTAAAGCTTCTGAACCAGTTGACCTGCCCACTGCTCGCCAGCACGATTCGCCTGACTCCAGACACACGTGCCGCCTCCATCACATGGTATAAGCCGTTTATGTTGGGAGGAAATAGCTCACCGAGGGCATCGTCAACATCATCCGGAGTAGCGGCCAAGTGCACCAGTGTTTCTACACCGTCCATTGCCTTGGCGAGGTCTTCTGGGTCACTGAGCTCAGCCATGAAGGCATTCTCCAGATTTGGCGAAGGGAGTCGGTCATAGCCTTGCACAAGATGTCCGCGACTCAACAGTTCCAGCACCACAGCTTGTCCAATGCGCCCGGCGGAACCGGTGACCAGTACATTTTTCACTTCACCCGTATCGTTCATGGGGCGGTAGTATTTCACACTGTCATTGATGGGCCAATTAATTCCCGCTTTGCCATCGGTTGGTGGGATGTCACAGTGAGGCCATGCAACGACTTTCCATCGTCCTCATGTTTTTGTGTGCCTTCACCTCTTTTGCTCAGCGCAAACAGGTTTGGCCTGAGAAATTTCAGGGCGCAACGAAAGTTACGTACAAGACCATTGGTGACATAAAGCTACACCTGCATGTTTTTCGCCCTGTGGAAAAAAAATCCACCGCGCCGGCAATTGTGTTCTTTTTTGGCGGTGGCTGGAATCACGGTACCCCGGGGCAGTTCGAACAGCAGTGTCGTTATCTAGCCAGTCGCGGTATGGTGGCGATGACTGCGGAATATCGCATCCGTAATATGCATGGGACCCGTGGCAAGGACTGCGTTGAAGATGGCAAGAGTGCGGTGCGCTGGATTCGCAGCAATGCTAAAAAGTTCGGGGTGAATCCGAACCAAATTGCTGCTGCTGGCGGTTCAGCCGGTGGACATGTGGCCGCTTGTACCGGTGTGATCAAGGGATTTGAGGCGAAGGATGAGGATTCAAAAATCAGTTCTATTCCAAATGCCATGATTTTGTTCAATCCACCCTGTGTCTTGGCAGCAGTGCCCGAAAGGAAGGATTACCTTAGTGCGCAGGCCATGGCCGGAATGGCCGCGCGGATGGGTGTAGCGCCTGAACAATTATCGCCTTGGCACAACGTTTCCAAGGGACACCCGCCGACCCTGGTACTGCACGGTGAAGCAGACTCTCTGGTTCCTTTTTGGACTTCCAAGGTATTCGTGGAAAAAATGAAGAAGGCAAGTAATCAGGCTGAACTGGCGGCTTACCCAAACCAGAAACACGGATTTTTCAATTATGGTCGTGGTAATGCCAAGATGTTTTCAGCCACCATGAAAAGGACGGATGAATTCCTTGCCAAGCTTGGCTGGCTAAAAGGCAAGCCAACCATTGGCCGCTTTATTTCCGTTTCCAGGGGCCGGTGATTGCCAGCGTAAGACCCTGATGCTGAATATTAACAAATAGAGTAGACCCATCAGGTGAAAAACATGCGCCGGCAAATTCACTGTTGCTCTTGGCGTTGCGGGCGAGCTTGAAGAATTTCCCCTCGGGCGTGATACCCACGAGAAACTGTTCGGCGCCGCCGTCCTCGCACAGGATCAGGTCGCCCCACGGGGCCACGGTGAGGTTGTCGCAGTTGTCGCACAGCGCCTCGTCGTTTGGCTCGGCAAACAGCTCCAGCGT
>CBFHWX010000030.1:0-27486 GCA_965659445.1 Limisphaerales bacterium
GGAGTGGCACGTGGCTTGGGCCGGGCAATGGCGCTTGAGTTTGCGAATCAAGGGCATCGGGTGATTGGGTGCAGCCGCAATGAAAGGAAGTTGTCGGGCTTGAAGGAGAAACTGGGTGATGAGCATTCCCTCTCGGTTACCGATGTGGTGGATGACAATGCTGTGGCTGTATGGGCGAATGAATCGATTGAAGCATTTGGAGCACCTGATCTGTTGCTAAACAATGCAGCGGTAATCAACAGGAACAAATTTCTGTGGGAACTTTCTGCATCAGAATTTGATGAGGTGGTGGATATTAATATCAAGGGCGTTGCGAATGTAATTCGGCGTTTTTTACCGGTGATGGCCAAGGCTAGCAAAGGGGTGATTGTAAATTTTAGCTCTGGTTGGGGCCGATCGGCCTCTCCGGAGGTTGCTCCGTATTGCGCCACCAAATATGCAATGGAGGGCCTGACTCAAGCATTGGCGCTGGAATTGCCGGAGGGACTGGCGGCGATACCCTTGAATCCGGGTGTCATTAATACCGATATGCTGCGAAGTTGTTTTGGCCCGTCTGCGGCGGATTTCACCTCGCCGGAGGAGTGGGCGAAGACGGCAGTCCCGTTTTTGCTGAATCTTGGGACCCACCATAACGGTCAGTCTCTGACGGTTGGGTAGTTTCGACTTGTTCACAGTCTTTGGATTTGATAGATTTCGGCATGGCGGATACGCCAAAAAATAAGAATAGTACAAAGGCTATGATGCTCGGAGTAGGTCTCGACTCGGACGGTCATAAGCGAATCACCAAGGGAGATAACTTTGCGCTCGTGGGGGGCACAGAGGAAACTCATGACCAGATGACCGAAACAGCCGTGAAGATTAACGAAAAAATCGCTAGTCGAGGGAAGCGGTTGGAGGAAGTGAGCCACGAGGAATTTGATGATATCGCCCACGATGTGGGTCTGCGCCGTCATGATCCGGCGCAAAACTAAGCCCCCCCCACTTAACATGAGATTCAATTTACCCGTTCCGTTTCTTTGTATGGCTGTGGATTACTCGGCGTATAGAATGCGCCAACGAATTTCTCCGGAGGCAGTGAGGGCGAAAGTATTGGCCTTGACTGCCAAATGAGGAATAGACCAAGTATCGGCTACATATAGGATCTTCACCCGTTGGCCTTGGCTGGCGGGTGAAGTTTTTTTTACCGCCAGGTCAATGGATCGACACGGTAATACTCCCGGAGCAGATCATATAGTTCCGGCCTTTTTTTATTCAATTGATACGGTTTTTCAAAAAAAGTTTCTGAGGCGACAGAGAAAAACTCGGCCGGATTGGTTGCCCCATAATCATCAATGACCGTTTTTTGGCCACGATCTACTTTATCTTGCAAATCGGAGAACACGCGGGAGCATACTTTTTGCCAACGCTTGTATTGTTCTCGGGAACCCAACACGGGCGCACCATCGGTCAAACCATCTGATTGGTCGAGTTGATGGGCGAACTCGTGGATAACTAGATTACGCCCGTCCTTTGCGTTGGAAGCACCTGTTTGTGTGTTGTCCCACGACAAAACTACGAGGCCGTTTTCCCAAGACTGTCCTTGCACTGCAATTTTCTTTTCCGTTGTCTCGCCCGCGATTGTATCATGGCTAGTGGCAGAATAGGATTTTGGGTGAATAACGACTGAGCGAAGTTTATTCGTGAAAAAAATTCCTTGATTCAAGAGGAGAATGCACGCCTGTGCCGCTGTCATGACGCGAATTTCATCCGTGATCGTCAGTCCATCCACACCTCTAAAATCGATGCGACCCAAAAAAACGAGGGTGAGTTGCTCAAGTTGGTGCCGCAAATCATCGGGCAATTTGTTATATAAAGGCCATCCTGACTTCAAAGTTTTCCGCCACTCGTCAGGAAAAGGCTTGTCTGGAAGTATAATGCCGTCTGCTTTAGTTTTTGATTTAATACTCCGTGCAACAATGACAGCTGCTAAAGCAGAAAAGATCACGATAATTAGTTCGGTCATGAATTATCGCTTCGGCCAATTTAGGTGATGGTGCAGAAACTCGTAGGTGGACTTCCCGTTTATTGAGTGTGGTCCATTGAAGAATTCTATCTCAGTGCGTTCCGGTATGCCGAGATTAGCGTAAAGTCTTCGGACTTTTGCGTACTCATACGCCACCCATTCATCCGGAGCCACGCCGTCCTTATGGCCGCGTTCCACCATGAACGGTCTTGGCGCAATTAGAGCAGCCATTTCAGCGTAGTTGAAAGTGTGACCAAGGTTGTATTCAAACATTTCGTATTCGCCGGTGAAGACATAACTGTAACGTGAGTCAACGGTTGTGTTCTTTTTGATCCACTCATTGAAATCCGCCGAGCAAATAGAGAGGCAATAACGGGGAACCAAAGCCGGAACTCGCATCGCGGTTTTGCCGCCATATGACAGTCCATAAAAACCGATCCGAGTCTTGTCGACATAAGGTAACATTTCCAGCCAATCAATAATGCGATTGTGCTGAGCGATGATCACTGAAAAAATGGATCGACCCAGCGGATTTGCTTTGCGCTGTAAAACGCGAAAGGCGTCGCGACCGCGATATGGATTGTGCGGAGCGAATGTAACAAAGCCACGATCGGCCAGTTCTGCGGCGAATCCCTTGTAATAACGAAAAGATCGCTCTTTTTCATCACGTGTTACTACATCATTGGGAACTCCCTCAAGGCCATGCTGGCAGACGACGACTGGTCGTTTTTCACCTGATCGAATATCCTTGGGGACGAGCAGATAACCCCAGGCATAGACGTCCTGCCACACATCCAAAACCACTTCGTAACACGTCCATTTATCCGTCTCTTGAATTTTCCGGCTACGCGGGTTTACGGGGATGTTGGCTGACGGAAATTGACCAATGACATCGCGCCACAGGCGTATTCGATGTGGCTCGCATTGTGCGTCCCAATTATTTCGATCATTCGTTGGAAGTTTTCTCCAGAAATTATCAATACGTTCATACTCTGAAAAACGAAGTAAACGCTGGTTATATTCAACCAGCTCTTCGACTTGACGTTTTTGGCGATCTGGCAGTGTTTTCATCTGCGATTTCCTAGCTGGAGAGGGGGCGGTTTTCCATCCTTTGGCTGGCTTCATCTGCAACATTTGAAGCAGTGTCTCCAGGGCGAGATCGCTACCGAATGTGTCGAGCGCCTGATCATCATCGGCTGTCACTAAAGCCATCTGCGTGTTTTTTGGGGCCAAACTCATCGCGCGTTTGTATTCACTATTCACACTGGTAAACCGAGGCGTTTTGAGGGTGCCCGGTGCAGCACCTCCACTACGGCCTTTTCGGGGCGTTGGTGGGCCTTTGATTTCCGGAATTTCACTGTGTTCAACTACCAATGAGCGCGGAGAAATGAGGCTTGCGATTTCCGCATCTCCAAATTGTTCAAGTAGACCGAAGACATTGCGGTAGATTGGCTCCTCCCAAACGCGGTCACGTTTTCTGAAATAACCGCTCACCAATGTGGCTTGAATTCTCTGATCCAAGGCCGCCGTATACAAGGCAATCAGCCCCCCCTCATGATAGCCCGCAATTCCAATGGCTGGAGGGTTCGGAATATTGTTATTTTCATCGGAAAACCAGTTGATAATTGCCTGAACTTTCAGGACTTCGTAGCCGATAATGTGCCTGCCCATTTGAAATGCTTGACGATAAATCCATTCACGGTGTGGTTGGTTGGTAAAACGCACACGGACATTGCCGGAGCTTTCGTCGCTGCGATTGATGAGCGATGGCACAACTACTTGACAGCCGGCTGCGGCAAGGCGGCGAGCGAACTGCGCTTGCGCTTCGATGCCGGGTTCAATGCCGGCCAATTGTTCAGGTGTCTGATCAGCATCGGGAATAGCCACCACACGGGCGCGAATTTTAGCCTTTGGTTGAATCAGCAATCCCTCACCGTGCACGCCTTGAAGGACTGTCCACCGCACTGCATGGATTGTCATCATAGTGTCCTCATAAAGGAGTGATGATTGGTCCGTGCTGGAAATATATTCAAGGCCCTTGATGGGCTTCAGTTCATCGACCGCCCCGATGCAGTAACGGAAATGGTTTCGGTTTTTAAGAACGGAAAAATGGTATGTATCTTTGGCGCGATAGTCGCGTTTCCAGAATGTGGGGCGGTGCTTGGTGGCTTCCTTGATTTCACCCATCAAAAACCGGTCGATCCCAGCGACCATTTGTTCCGATAGATCGCCCTCCAGTTTGAGTAACTTGGTGTCCGCGAGGAATTCTCCCTTTTGAGCGGCGAGTAATTGCAGTGGGATGTAAGCGAGTGCCATCAGAAAAAAAGAGCGCATGCCGCAATGGCACCGCTCCTTGGAATTTCTGTCAAAAGAATTCGGGGTCAGGGTTGTTCACCGACGCTTACGAGTTCACTGTTGCTATCGCCATCGACAATCTTGAATTGCTCTGCGTGGAAGGAGGTTTCCGATCGGAACTCGAGTTTAACAAGGTATTTTTTCTCGAAATTTATAATCAAATCCTCATCATCCTTACGCAGGCGTTCAAGCACATTGGGGTTTACGACGATCCGCAGGAGTGAGTCACCTTGGTTCAATTGGCGGCTCTTGAGAATTTCTGTGAGCTTGCGCTGAATCTCAACACTCATGGTTACGGGGCTCTTAATGACACCACGGCCTTTGCAATAGTCACATTCATCATGGAAGGCGGATTGTACACTTTCGGATTGGCGTTGTCGCGTCATCTCCATCAGACCAAGCTTTGAGATGGGCTCTATGTGTGTCTTGGCCTTGTCTCGTCTCAGGCATTCTCTCATCTTGTTATAGACTTTCTCTCGGTCTCGGCGCTGTTTCATGTCGATGTAATCAATCACGATAAGGCCACCCATGTTTCGAAGCTTGAGTTGACGGCAAACTTCCTCGGCGGATTCCATATTAACCCGAAGGATGGTGCTGCTCTGGTCCTTTCCGCCTCCCTTGTGACTGCCGCTGTTCACGTCGATTGCAACGAGAGCTTCGGTTTCATCAATCACCAGTGCGCCGCCACTTTTAAGAGTTACCTTGCGCGAAAACGCCTGTTCGAGTTGTTTGGAAATTCCGTGACGGTCGAAGATTGGTTGAGCTTCTGCGTAGAGTTTTACTTTTTTCTTAGATCGTGGAGACACCTTTGCGATCAAAGTTTGTATGCGCTCATAGGCTGCGCGGTTGTCGATTAGAATCTGGTCTACATTATCTGTGAGAAAATCTCGGACGGTACGTTCAATAAGATCGGGTTCACGGTAAACACAAGCAGGCGCCCGCTTGTTGTCGATGTCCTCTTTGACCACGTTCCACTGATCCATTAGCAGTGTTAGGTCGCGCACAAAATAGGCTTTGCGTTGTCCTTCGCCAGCGGTGCGAAGAATGGCCCCCATGTTTTCCGGGATGTCGAGTGATTGCAGGATAGATTTGAGTCGTCTGCGTTCTTTGGGATCCTGAATCTTTTTAGAAATGCCAAGCTGGTCTGAATAGGGTAGTAGTACGAGAAAGCGCCCGGGAATGGAAAGGTGGGTTGTGGCTCGAGGGCCTTTGGTGCCGATCGGGCCTTTTTGTACCTGCAGGATGATCTCGCTGCCAGTTGGATATTTTTTTGGAATATCTTTTTTTGAAATACGCGGGGTGTTGCGACGTTTGCCTTTTCGCTCTACAACCTCGTACTGTTTTTCTAGATTGGCCGGTAGGATATCCCAGTAATGGAGGAAGGCATTTTTTTCAATACCGATGTCGACAAACGCCGCTTCAAGGCGATCTTCAAGATTTCGAACTTTGCCCTTGTATATGCTAGCAACTATGCGCTCGACGTTATTTCGCTCGATGTTGAAATCCTCCAGTCGATTATCCTTCATGATGCCAATTCGCGTCTCGAGTGACTCGGCATTGATAATGATTTCAATGCCAGAAGGCTTCTTAGGCAGAAGCTTCCGGAAAAAATTCTTTACACTTGAAACAACACCGGTCTCTTTCTTTATATTTTTGGATCTTGGGGCTTTCGTAGCGGCCTTGGGTTTCGCTCCTTTGCTGTCTTCCTTGATGCCCGCGGCTTCGTTTTCAGCTTTCAGAATTTCGGCTTCGTGAGTTTTGTCATAAACAGGTTCATTGAGCAGTCGGCCGTTTTCCATATCTTCACGGCCGGCTTCAGGATTTTCCTTTTTTAATAGTTTTGCGCGCATGCCGCCGCTAGGGCGGAATCTTTTACTTTTACTGCGAGTTCCAAAGTTCTTTTTAGTCATATCAAATTTTTTAAATTGCTTTCTGGTATAACCGCACATTTTGCAGCAGACCTAGCGTCATTAATGAGCAGATCACGGAGGATCCACCGGAGCTGAGCAGCGGCAATGGTAAGCCCGTTACAGGCACAAAGCGGATATTCATGCCAATATTTACAAAGACGTGGCAGAACAACAGTGTCACCACACCCATGGCCAGTAATTTCCCGAGACGATCCCGGGACCGCCTAGCTGTTCGTATGCCTACCACGATAATAGCGCCATAGAGCACAATCACGAGTGTGCTGCCCACAAACCCGCTCTCTTCGGCAATAACCGAAAAAATAAAGTCATTATGGGCTACTCCTCGAGGTAAGTAACCGTATGTATTTTGAATGCCCTGTTTCCATCCTTTGCCAGTGAGGCCGCCGGACCCGACGGAGATCATAGCTTGCTTTACGTTGTACGTATCTTTGCGTTGCATGGCGCGTGCCTGACGGATCTCGGTATCTGAGGCGTTTTGGCCAGCGTATTGTTTGGCATAGTCGGCTCCAAAGTACACCATTAGCCGTCGTTTTTGATAATCCGGAAGCTGGATTGGTTTCCAATCCTGCGGAATAAAAAAAACGTACGCCAGGGTTATGACTGCAAACAGGGCAATCCCGCCAATGAGTCTCTTGATAAAACTCTTTGGCGCACCAGCCAAATACAACATGGCTAGAGCTGTGGGGGGAATCATTAACGAAGAACCTAGGTCCGGTTCCAGCAAAATCAACCCGAAAGGGAGAGCAGCTAGTCCCAGACCTTTAAATAACACAGCAGATTCTTTCAATTCATTGCGTGGTCGGCTAAGGAATTGAGCCATCGCAAGGATAAAGGCGACCTTTACCATTTCCGATGGTTGGAATTGCGTGAAGCCAAGATCAAACCACCGCCGGGCACCGTAGCGCACTGAACCGATGCCTGGAATTAACACAAGCACTAGCGAGACAATGCTGACCCAATAAAAAACATAAGACCATCGCGCGAGCAAACTGTACTCCTTTAGGCAAATGACAAAGGCGATACCTATGCCTGCGCCATAAAAAATAATTTGTTTGATGTGCGGCTGGCGCAGCCATGATGTGGAGGAGAAGAGGTCGTTGTTGTATGTGGCGCTGTAGACGAACAGGATGCCGAATGTCATCAACCCTCCTAATGCCAGAAGCATCAATCGGTCGAGCCGGTGCCACGGAATAAGTTGGGTGAAAAAATTCATTTAGTTACGGACAAAGCCAGGTTTATTGTCACGTTCAATCAGTGCCTTATAGATCTTTTTGGCTGCAGGCGCGCAGGTTAGGCCACCGGAAACACCACGTTCAACCAGCACAATCACGGCATAGCGCGGGTTTTTGAAAGGCGCAAACGAGGCAAACCAAGTGATCTTATAATTACCATCGCGAGGACTCTTCACTTCAGCCGTGCCAGTTTTGCCGCAAACTTCATAACCCTCGATTCGCGCGCGCATGCCTGTGCCATCATCATCAGCCACATCCGCCAGCATGGCATCTCTGATAATGGCGAGGTTTTCTGGTCGGACGTTAAGCTGTCCGCGTTGCCTCCCCTTAGGAAATCGTAAAGCATGCTCTGTCTCGTTCGGGTCGGATGATTCAATTCGGTCTATCAAGCGGGGATGATATATTATGCCGCCATTAGCCACCGTGGCGGTGACCAGCGCCATCTGTAGTGGTGTGACTGAAATGGGGCCTTGGCCAATAGAAATATTGGCAGTATCCCCATCACTCCAGCCTTGGTTGACACGGCTCATGGTTGGAAATTGCCCATTCGTTTCCTGGCCCGGCAACAAGCCGGTGAGTTGTCCTAGAAAAAATTGCTGACCAATATCAATGATTGGCTTGATGCCGTGTCCTTCAGCCAGCGCGTGGTGAATAAAATAGGTGTTGCTGGATTTTTTGAATGCCCTCTTAAAATTGTAATGGCCGGGCGCAGCGGTGTCATCAATTCGCCGTCTACCCACTCGGTAATAGCCGGCTGAATAGGTTTTGTTGGTCGGGTTTAAACCATGTTCTAATGCTGCGAGGCCTGAAACAATCTTGAAAATAGATCCAGGGGGGTAGCGTTCTTGTGTGGCGCGGAAAATAAGCGGGCTTGGTCTGGCTGCAAGATAACTGTTCCATAGTTCATGGCTAATGCCGGGTGTGAATTGGTTGGGGTCAAAAACGGGTGTCGAGGCCATAGCTACGATGTCGCCGCTATTTACATTAATTACCACCGCGGAGGCGCCTTTACCTTTCGTTTCACTGAGCGCTTTCATGGTGGCTTCTTGAATGTTCAAATCAAGCGTGAGCACCACGTTACTGCCGGCTTGAGGGGGTATGAGAATTGAATCGGACTGTCGATATCCGAGGTTGTTAACCAAAACTGAGCGGGTGCCTGGTTGACCGCGGAGGTGGTTGTCAAAGGTCTGTTCTAAGCCAAGGCTGCCCATATAATCGGGCAGACGGTAGTTGTAGCGGACTGATTCCTTTTTATTAGAATTACCGCGCTTCAAATGTCCTGTAATGTGGGCGATTGAAAGTGAGGGGTAATGGCGTTTTGAAGTTACCTCGAGCTCCAAACCGGGCACCTTCCAGTTGTTTTCCATGAACCGTGCGATATTGGTAGAGGAGAGTTCGTGAATCACCGGCAATGGCAGGGCGCGCTGGTCGCGAAAATGGTGCTGCATCTTTTCTGGTGAGATTTGCATGGCTTGGTCGAGGCCGAGTTTTTCGGTGAAACGTTTCACCACACGATGGCGGACTCTGATCTCAAGGCGCGTGCTCTCTTCGCCGGTAAGCTTGCCTTCTGGTTTGTTATTTTTCCATTCCTCTCGAAAATGATGACGGAGTTCTTCGAGATATGCGTTCACCACATAAGTCGGGCGATCCTGCGCCAGTGGCTGGCCTTGTGCATCTAGAATACTGCCGCGAACGGCCGGGATTCGGACGGTGCGCATGGATTGGGTTTCCTGATCCTTGACGTAAACCAATGCCGTGGCCACCTGCACGTACCATAAGCCTACCAGGAGAATGCCCATGCCCAGCAACAGCAATCCACCCACGCCATAGAGCCGTAGGTCTTTTTCGCGGTTATTGCCGGTGCTATTCATAAAACTTTGGGCTGCGAACAATCTTGGTAGCGGTGTCGTATGGCGCGGCAAACGGTTGTTCTTCCATTGTCTGATCTAGCCATTTCAGCCACGGGAAAAAGGCAAGGGCAAAAAGGCCGCTACCAATGATGCTCATGGCGTATTGCCAGAGCGAATACAAACCAATCATCGGTTGATGGCCGGACAACAAAAGCAGGCATAGCGTCAGGATGGGGATGAGGGCGCCAGCAATGGCCCCGAGGGTGAATCGGGAGCCAATATGTTGATTGGAGATTCTCCTTTTATTAAAATGAACCAACATCCCAAGTATGAAAAGCGGCAGCATGCAGATGCCAAGAGGATCGGAGGAAAGTGAACTTTGCCAAAGAGAGCCCATGATGGAGAGGGCGGTGATGGCCAAAACGGGGGCGCGGAGAGCTGTGACAATCATCAGCGCAGGCAGAGGGTCAATCTGGGCGCCAGTTATGTTGCGCGGGATTTGGCAGGCGGCCCCAAAAAAGATTGCTGCCAGTGCGGTCAACAGGATGGTGAATGCAAAAAATGCTTTCATTGCATGAGCACCCAGACTTCGTTGAGTTTGGATGAGTTGACGCTGAGCTTTACTTGGGCGGTAGTTGTGAGAGAACCCGGTGCCGGTTCCACAGCAAGGAGTTTGCCGACGAGTATTCCCCTAGGGAAAATCTCTCCAAGGCCGCTAGTGAAAAGGGAATCGCCCGGGCGCGCTTCGGTTGACGAGGGGAGGAACAACAGGTCCACTAAGGTTGGGTTAAAAACAGTTCCGCCGCCGGCGTTGAGAACGCCGCTTTCGCCGGTAGCCTCGACTGTGACGGAAATTCTACAGGCCGGATCGCCCAGTAAGGCTATGCGTGAACGGTGTGGATGCACCTCTTGCACGCGCCCCACGAGACCCTCAGCAGCCAGCACTGGCATATCGACCTTTACCCCGTCCATTGAGCCGAGATCAATCAGTGCGGAGCGCCACCAATTTACGGGGTCACGGCCCACAATCCGACTGAGACGTGGATTCCATTCGCGCTTTGGCTGTAGTTTGAGTTGTTTTCTGAAGTTATCATTTTCCTGAGTGAGATTTTGGTTTTGGGCAAGTTGAAGGCGGAGTAGCTGGTTAGATTGTATGAGATCGTGAAGTTCCTGTAGAAGCACTTTGCGAGGCGTACTGTTGTCGGAGATAAAATTACCGGATTGTTCCACTCCTTTTTGAAGGGAGAAGAGCGGAATGAAAAAACTACTGAAAGTACGCTTGAGACGCGTGGAGCTGTCCGGCGACAGGTTGAGGCAAACTGTCGCGAGTAGAATCACGAGACTGCTTGCAATAACGTATGTCTTTTTTTTCATTGACCCGGTTCATCCCGGGCGAACGTCGCGAGAAGAAATCAACCGGCACCCGAGGCATTACGCCAATAATCGATATCCTGTAAAACACGACCTGTTCCGTTAGCCACGGAGATGAGTGGGTCATCAGCGATGGTAACGGGCAGTTTTGTTTCTTTGGAGATCAATCGGTCAATGCCACGCAGCAAGGCACCACCGCCGGCGATAACAATGCCGCGATCAACAAGATCGCCGGAGAGTTCCGGGGGGCATTGTTCCAAGATTTGGCGGATGGATTCCAGGATGCTGGAGAGTGGCTCCTTGAGGGCGTCACGAATTTCCTCCGAGCGCACAGTCAGCGTTCGAGGTAGGCCTTGGCTTAGGTCGCGCCCCTTGACCTCCATGGTCATTTCCTCATCTAGAGGAAAGGCGGATCCGATTTTCAGTTTGATTTCCTCGGCGGTACGTTCGCCGATCATAAGGTTATGGGCACGCTTCATGTGTGAAGTGATCGCGCCGTCAAATTGGTCGCCTCCCACGCGGAGACTGGTGGCTTGGACAATATTGGCCAGCGAGATAACGGCGATTTCGGCAGTTCCACCACCGATATCAACTACCATATTTCCCGCGGGTTCGGCAACCGGCAGTCCTGCGCCAATGGCGGCAGCCAGCGGTTGTTTGATGGGGTAAAATTCACTCGCGCCGGCGTGGGTCACGGAGTCTTCCACGGCACGGCGTTCGACCTCAGTAATGCCAGAGGGCACTGCCACTACCACGCGTGGTTGGACAAGTTTTCGGTGGTGCACCTTCTGGATGAAATATCGGAGCATTGCCTCGGTGATATCGAAGTCGGCAATCACGCCGTCTTTCATTGGGCGGATGGCCTCGATATTGCCGGGCGTTCTGCCAAGCATGGCTTTGGCTTCGGAACCAACAGCTAGCACATTTTTTGTGCCCGACTGGATAGCTACCACCGATGGCTCACGCAGCACAATTCCCTTGTCTTTCAAAAAAACAAGTGAGTTTGCTGTGCCAAGATCGATGCCAATATCGTTTGAAAATAGGCCTTTTATTCCATCAAGCATGCAAAAGTAATATACTGAGGGGAGACAGTGCGAGCCTACGTGAAGGCATACAAGTAAAGGTTATTCAGGGATTTTTCTTGGAATGGGCACAAAAATGGTACCAGAGGAGGGACTCGAACCCCCGGCACGCGGATTATGATTCCGCTGCTCTAACCAACTGAGCTACTCTGGCAATCAAGATTTAAGCTCTGTAATACAAGTCTTAAACGCAAATTCCGCACCATCAGCCACGATTTGTAAATGCCGACCATGACAAAACCATGACGAAAATCGCTTGCGCTGATGTCGGTAAACAAAATTTTATCTGACTGCATTACGATTCCGCTGTTCTAACCAACTGAGCTGTTTTGGCAATCCTAACTGGCGGATGTCTGAGGAAAATGAACCAGAATGTCAATGCTATTGCGTTTTTATGGGGTTTTTCAATATTCGCTCTTGCCAAAATTGTTTAGTTACTCTAGTTTCCGCCGCTGAAATTGAATGGATAGGAAAGTTAAGTCAGAGACGATTAAGGAATTTGGTACGCACGACAAGGACACCGGTTCTGCGGACGTACAGATAGCGGTTTTGAGTCGCCGAATCAAGCATTTGGAAGGGCATCTCAAGACCAATAAAAAAGACAATCATTCCCGCCGCGGTCTTACCAACATGGTGAGCCGGCGAAAGCGCTTTCTGCGCTATCTCCAAAGCAAGGATGCTAGTCGAGTGGTCGAGCTGAAAACTCAGCTTGGCATTCGCTAAAGTCACCCTTCACTTTCCAGGGGCACAGTGGATACGCGAGTGCTGCGCCCATCAATTAACCGATCGCGAATAAACTAAATGCGGCTGGCGGGGTGATTTCATTCAGCCTCCCCTTGGGGTGGTTGAATGAAGTTTCTCAAGCCAAAAGCTAAAAGTAAAATGACAGAAAATCAAGTAACCGCCCAAGTGGGCGACAAAGAAATAACTATAGGCAGCGGCCATATCACAAAGCAGGCTGATGGCACTGTGACCGTGCAAATGGGCGAGACGATTGTCATGACGGCCGTCGTCGCCGCCACCAAGGGCCGTGACGGCCAAGACTGGTTCCCGTTGCAAGTGGATTACCGCGAACGCGCCTCAGCGTGTGGCCAAATTCCAGGCAACTATTTCCGCCGCGAAGGTCGTCCGAGCGATAAGGAGATTCTCACCTGCCGCCTTACCGACCGTCCCATTCGCCCGCTCTTCAGCAAGGGATGGTTCAACGAGTGTCAAGTGTACGGCTTGTTGCTCAGTGCCGATGGCGAGAATGAGCCAGACGTGATGAGTATTCTCGGCGCATCCGCCGCGCTGATGGTGAGCGACATCCCATGGGCCGGCCCGTTGGGCGCGGTGCGTGTAGCGCGCATTGACGGCAAGTTTGTCGCCAACCCCACCAACGACGAAATGGCCGAGAGTGATCTCGACCTTCTTTATGTTGGTAACGAAACCGACGTGGTGATGTATGAAGGCTCAGCCGATCAAATTACCGAGGCCGACTTCATTGAGGCTCTCAAGTTTGGCCAGGAATGTTGTGTCCCGCAAATCGAAGCTCAGAAAGAGCTTGCGAAAATATGCGGCAAAGAGAAGCGTGACATTAGCGACCAACTTTTCGTTGTGCCGCCCGCTATTTTTGAGAAAGCTGAGGAACTCGGCGGCGGCGACCGCATCGTGGAAGCGCTGCTCACCGTGGCCAAGCTGGAGCGCGAACGCAAAGTCAGCGCCATCAAGGACGAAGTGGCCACCAAACTTCGCGAGGAATTCGGTGAGGACCAAGTTACTGACCCGGTGGTGGAGCAAGCCTTTTACCACATTCAAAAGACCGCCCTGCGTGGCTTGATTTTGGATAAGGGAAAGCGTCTCGACGGGCGTTCTCTCGACGAACTACGGGCCATACAGTGTGAAGTGGGTGTGTTGCCCCGCACTCACGGCTCGGCGCTGTTCACGCGCGGCGAGACGCAGGCACTTGTGACCACCACTCTCGGGACCACCGACGCCACCCAGCGGTTCGATAACTACACCGGTGGCCCGGACAGCAAGCAGTTCATTCTGCACTACAATTTCCCCAACTATTCAGTTGGCGAAACTGGTCGCATCATGGGTCCCGGTCGGCGTGAGGTCGGCCACGGCGCGCTCGCCGAGCGCTCGCTTCTACCGATGCTGCCGATGGATGACAACTATCCCTACGCCGTGCGGCAGATCGCCGAGATTCTTGAATCCAACGGCTCCAGCTCAATGGCCAGTGTTTGTGGAGGTAGCTTGTCGCTGTTGGACGCGGGCGTGGAGATGAAGGGCGCGTGCGCCGGCATCAGTATCGGTATTTGCACCCAACTCGACGATAACGACAAGATTGAAAAATACCGCATCCTCACTGACATCATGGGTTGGGAAGATGCGTTCTGCGATATGGACTGCAAAATCGCCGGCTCGAAGGAAGGTATCACCGGCTTTCAGCTTGACCTCAAGCTCAAGGGCTTACCGATGAACATCATGGAGGAGGCTATTGAGGCTGCGCGCGTATCGCGTCACGCGATCATCGACATCATGAACGAAACCATCAGCGAGCCGGGCGAGATGAGCCCTTACGCTCCGCGCATCACGCAGCTAAAGGTCGACCCCGACAAGATCGGAATGATCATCGGCCCGGGGGGCAAGAATATTAAGCGCATCGTTGAGGAGTCTGGTTGCGAAGTCAATATCGAGGACGATGGTACGGTCAATATCTACTCACTAAACCCTGAAGGGATGAAGGTAGCAATTGAGGAGATCGAGGGAATGACGGCGGAAGCTGAGATTGGGAAAATCTATCACGGCACGGTTGTCACCATTAAGGACTTCGGTTGCTTCGTGGAGTTCCTGCCAGGGAAGGACGGTTTATGCCATATCAGCGAACTGGCTAACACTCGTGTCAATCGCACCGAAGATGTCGTCAAGGAAGGCGAGCAGATTCATGTCAAATGTCTTGGTGTGGACGAGCGGGGTAAAGTAAAGCTTTCCCGCAAAGCCGCGATGGCCGAAATGAACGGCGAGGTCGATGAGACGGGCGGTGATTCCGGGAATAATGTGGCTCCTGCCCGTGAAAAACGTCAAGTCAGTGAAGAGGAGCCTGAGGAAGGTAAGCTCTACCATGGCACGGTTGTGACCATTAAGGACTTCGGCTGTTTTGTTGAGTTCCTCCCGGGTCGCGATGGCCTTTGTCACGTAAGCGAGCTGGCTACTTCTCGCGTCAAAAATGTTGATGATATTGTACAGATGGGCGACAAAATTTGGGTAAAATGCCTGGGCATCGACGAACGAGGCAAAGTGCGCCTATCCCGTAAGGCTGCCATTGCTGATCGCGAAGCTGAGGAAAGCGCCCCCGAAGAAGCCTAGTCTCTCGACTTGAAAAATTGAGGGCGATTGGGTTGAATCCCGAAGTGCTCAACCAACAGACACTGGCAGGCCAATCCCGCTTCAGCGGTATTGGTCTGCACAGCGGCAACAAGGTCAATCTGACCTTTTTGCCTAGCCAGCCTAACACCGGCATTCGATTCCGGCGTGTCGATCTTGACGGCCAGCCGGAAATCAATGCCTTGGTAGAAAACGTCTCCGATACTAACCGTTCCACCACGCTATCCAAGGGCAATGTGAAACTTCACACTGTGGAGCATGTTCTGGCCGCATTTGCTGGGACTGGTGTCGACAACGCCATCGTGGAACTTGACTCCAGTGAGCCTCCTATTGCCGATGGTAGCTCGTTGCAGTACAGCCAGATGATCGAGGAGGCTGGAATCGCCGCGCAGGACGAGGTGAGGGAAATGTATCAACTTGAAGCCCCCGTTGAGTTAAATAGCGGCGAGACACATATGACCGCCTTCCCGCATGACCGTCTTAAGGTGACGTGTACCAGTGCCGGTAATAATGGACGTTTCACGCAGCTCTTTAGCACCGAGATTAATCCGGATATCTGGCGCAATGATATTTCATCGGCCCGCACATTCTGTTACTACGAGGAAATTGAGCATCTCTACAAGAACGGGCTGATCAAGGGCGGCAGTCTCGAGAATGCCGTCGTCATTCGTGACGACGCCGTACTTACCAATGAGCCTCTACGCTATCCCGACGAGTTTGTCCGACACAAGATTCTCGACATCATTGGGGACCTGTCGCTCATCGGCCATCCTATCGGTGCGCATATCGTGGCCGTATGCCCCAGCCACTCGGCCAATTGCGAAATGGCTCGCCGCATTGTTGCGCAAAAGAGCAAGCCCGCACAGGTTGCACAGACCTTTGCTCCTCCAACTGAGAAAGGGCAACAGTTAAAGGTGGCAGTGGAGCCCAAGGCTGCTGAAAGCATCGTGCGAGATGGTGTGCAACTTGATGTGGGCCAGATAATGAAAGTACTGCCGCATCGCTACCCTTTCCTAATGGTAGACCGAGTGATCAGCATTGACGGTAACCACATCGTCGCGCAGAAAAATGTGAGTATCAACGAGCCCTATTTTGAAGGTCATTTCCCTAATCACCCGATCATGCCTGGGGTATTGCAGCTCGAGGCTATAGCGCAGGTGGCTGGCATTCTGATGCTCAAGAAAGCAGAGAACTTTGGGAAGCTTGCCTACTTTATGGCTGCTGAGAATGTGAAATGGAGGAAACCCGTTCTCCCTGGAGATGTTCTCACCATAGACGTGGAGCTTACCAAGACCCGCGGTAAAATAGGCAAGGCTATTGGTAAATGCTCTGTTGACGGGGTGGAAGTTAGCGAGGCACTCATCACCTTTATGTTGACCGACTCCGAGGAGTAATGAGCGAGGTTCATTCTACTGCGGTTATACAGGAAGGAGCGCAAATTGGTGAGGGCTGTCATATTGGGCCTTACTGTGTAGTTGGGGCGAATGTTACTTTGAATGACGGCTGCTATCTTCACTCCCATGTTGTAATTGATGGCCATACGACTCTGGGTAGGGAGAACCAGATTTACCCTTTTGCTAGTATCGGACTTCAGTCGCAAGATTTGAAATGGAAGGGTGGCAATACTAATACTCTGGTTGGTGACCACAACACCGTCCGCGAATATGTCACCATTCATAGCGCCACCGATGAGGGCGACTCCACCGTTATTGGCTCTCACAACAACCTGCTTGCCTACACCCATGTCGCCCACGATTGCCAGCTCGGTGATTTTATAGTCATGTCCAACGTCGCCACCCTTGCTGGTCATGTCACTGTCGAGGATCGCGCCATTATTGGTGGGCTAGCTGCGGTTCATCAATTCTGCCGCATTGGCACCATGTCCATCATTGGTGGCTGCAGCAAGGTTGTCCAGGATGTGCCTCCGTATATGATGGCTGATGGGAACCCGGCTGCAACCCGCGCCCTTAACAGGGAAGGCCTCAAGCGCAATGATGTGTCCGAAGAAACGCAGGCAGGACTCAAGCAGGCACATCGTATTCTTTTTCGAGAAAATCTTACAATGGCCAATGCCATTGATAAGGCCAAAACTGAGATTGGAGCTAACCCCGAGCTCAATCATCTGCTGAATTTTATTCAATCCAGTGAACGCGGCATTGCAAAGTAGGCAAGGGTGAGGTCCAAGTGGTGCCGGGTGTTGGCCAGTGAATAAGCATTAAAATCCTACCGCACTCTTTTCTCTACCATTAAAACGGCAGCATTGTTCATACCCGGCTCCACGGGCAAGGGTCACGGCGTTCTCTAAATTCATGCCCACTTCATGCACAGCGTGTGCGTCTGAGCCGAATGTGATTTGGACGTTGGTGGATTTGGCAAGCTTTAGGAAATCAAGGCAGGGATAGATCTCAGCGCAGTCTCTCCGCAGACCAGCCGTGTTTAGCTCAATACAGGTGCCGGTGCTTTCGCAGGCAGCAAGGAAATTTAGGTAAAGAGGGGTACAGTCACGTGTGGGGCGATGGCCGAATTTCTTGGGGAGATCGGGGTGGCCGATAATTTGGAATAGGCCAGATGCAGAGGCGTCGGTAAGGCGATTAAAGTAATCGGCCCACACCTCATCCACATCGCGCTCAGCCCACTCGGCAAGCCGCTTGGGGTTGTCAAAATCCCATTTGCCGGAGATGTAATGTACCGAGCCAATGAAATAATCCCAGTCATGGTCTCGAGCCATTTTTTCTATCCACGGTTCGTGCCCTGGAATGAAATCGACCTCAAGCCCGAGCCGGATGGGCAGGGCAGGGTGGGTGTCCCGTGCGAGTTGAATCTTGGTGACATATTCGCTTAATTCTCGGGCGAGCATACGCCAATCATCCTGGTCGTCGTGCTCCACGGGTGAGTGGTCACTGAAACCGATCTCGGGCAAGCCCAGCTCCAGTGCGCGTGCCGCATACTCCACCGGCTCGCCCTTCGCGTGGCGGCATAAGGGCGTGTGCATGTGATAGTCAGCTGGCAACGACATGGATGGACAATAGCCGCTGGTGGCCCATGGGAAAAGGGATTTGATTGACAGGTCAAGTGACGCCTTTCATCCTCTCTCAGCAAATCCCGAAGGTATTTGCCCCGCTCGCCGGGGTTTTTTGTTTTATGGCTAATACAATTCTAGTTGGCGCCCAATGGGGCGATGAAGGCAAAGGCAAGATCATTGATGTGCTCACCGAGACAGCCAATCTCGTGGTGCGGAGTCAAGGTGGTAGCAATGCAGGGCACACGGTATGGGTAGGGAGTGAGAAATACGTTTTGCACCTTATTCCTTCGGGAATCCTGCGCCGGGGCAAGCAATGTATCATCGGTAATGGTGTGGTGATTGATCCGGTGAGTTTGGTATGTGAGCTTGATGGTCTTAGGAGCCGCAAGGTGAACGTGAAGGAACGCCTGCATATCAGCGATAAGGCACATATGGTCATGCCGTATCATCATGAGATTGATGCTTGTGCTGAGAGGTTGAAGGGCAAAAACAAAATCGGCACCACTCTACGCGGCATTGGCCCGGCGTACAGTGACAAAATCGCTCGCACCGGCCTGCGAATGGCTGATCTTGTAGATGCTAAGAATTTTGAGTCCAAGCTGCGCGTGCGGATTCGCGAGGCGAATAGACTCATCAAAGCCTTTGGCGGTAAGCCGGTTTCGATCAAGCCGGTTTACGCCGAATATAGTCGGGCTGCGAGGCGTTTGCGTCCGTTTGTGACGAACACCACGCGCATGGTGCACAAGGCGTTGGAAGCGAAAAAGGAAATTCTCTTTGAAGGAGCTCAAGGAACATATCTCGATATTGATCAGGGCACGTATCCGTTTGTGACGTCCTCAAACACTACCTCAGGTGGTGCTTGCACTGGATCGGGTATGCCGCCGAACAGGGTAGATCACGTGATGGGCGTAATGAAAGCTTACACTACACGCGTAGGAGGAGGCCCGTTCCCCACGGAGAATGATGACATTGGTGACATGCTCCACGCAATGGGCCGCGAATTCGGAGCCACAACCGGGAGACCGCGCCGTTGCGGGTGGTTAGACGCGGTGGCCACGCGGCAGGCAGCGCAAGTAAACGGCATCGATCAACTTGCCATAACAAATATTGATGGTCTGGATAAATTGTCCACCATTCGCGTGTGTACTGCCTATCGGCTGAACGGCCGAAAGATTGATTATATGCCCACCAACATCGATGACATGGTTAAGCTGAAACCGGTGTATCAAACTTTTCCAGGATGGGAAGCGGATACAAGTAATGCGCGGACGTGGATGGAATTGCCCTTGAAGGCCCGGAAATATTTACGGGCGATAGCCAAGATGATCGGCGCAAAAATTGCCATCGCATCCATCGGCCCGGGCCGCAGCCAGACGATTATATTATGAAGAGTAAGGCGCCCAGTTTAAGCGGGGGCGCAAAGGAACTTTTGCCTCTGCACGTGGCTGTGATTATGGATGGAAACGGTCGCTGGGCCAAGTCACGCGGGTTGACTCGTGCGGAGGGGCACAGGCAAGGCGCTGAATCAGCCCGAGCGGTTATAAAGGCGGCTTCGGAGGTGGGAGTAAAGTACCTTACTCTGTACACATTCTCTATGGAGAATTGGAACCGACCAAAGCTAGAGGTGAATGCCATTATGCGGTACCTCACGCATTACCTTAAGGTGGAAGCGTCGGAGCTAAACAAAAACAACGTGCGGCTGGAGGCGATTGGACAGATACATCGACTGCCGGAAAAGGTGCAGCAGCAGTTAACAAAGACGCGTGAAGCATTGTCCAATAACACAGGGCTAACGTTGGTTCTGGCCTTGAGCTATGGGTCGCGGTCGGAAATAGTCGATGCGACGCGGGCGATTGCGGCGAAGGCAATGTCGGGCGAGTTGGAACTGTCGGAAGTGGATGAATCGCTGCTAGGTAAACACCTTTATACAGGGAACATTCCGGACCCGGATTTACTTATTCGCACTAGCGGGGAAATGCGCCTGAGTAATTTTTTACTTTGGCAAGCCTCCTATGCTGAGATTGTGCTTACGTCAGTTCTCTGGCCAGAATTCCGCAAGGCGGAATTTTTTGAATCCCTGGAGGAATTCGCCAAGCGCCATCGACGATTCGGCAAGCTGTAGGCACCTTATATGCTTAGACTCGACGCGCATGATCGCAGTTATTAACGTCACAATACATGGCTGAAGGCAAGGAGGCAAAACCATCAAAATTAAGTGTGTTCACTCAGCGACTGGGTAGCGCTGCATTTTTGTATGGTGTGTTGTTGTTGGGATTGTTTTCGCAGAATGAAACGGTATCCCGCGTGGCTTTTGGTGGAATCATCACCTTACTCGGCGTGCTTTCCTTACTGGAATTTTTCAACATGGCGGAGAAGCGAAATCTCGCGCCAATCAGATTGCCAGGTATTATCGTTGGAGTCGGGTCTATTTTGGCTGTTTTTTGGTCACTAGATGTCCGAAAGGACGCTGATCTCGCTGTTAGTATTGAGTTCGCTGCTCTTCTTTTTATTGTGCCGATTCTTGGTGTTTGGCAACTGTTTGCGCCAAAGAATAAATCCACCATAGCGCCAATAGCCTCAACGTTGTTCGGGATTGTTTACGTCGTATTTCTGCTGAACATCCTGCAGATGATCCGTTATTTCGATGATAATGGAAATTGGTGGCTGCTATATTTCATTGTGGTTAGCAAGATGAGTGACACAGGTGCTTATTGTGTCGGTTCGTTAATTGGAAAGCATAAGATGGTTCCTCGAGTGAGCCCGGGCAAAACGTGGGAAGGTTTCGCCGGCGGCATTGGCTTTTCCGCCATTACAAGTTGGGCGTTTTTCTCTTTTGCCAAAATGCATTTTACCGGAATGACACTCCCATGGGCCATTGGCTTGGGTGTGGTTTTAGGAGTTGGTTCCGTTTTGGGCGACTTGATTGAATCTTTGATGAAGCGTGAGGCGGATATGAAGGATTCTGGCAATTTCTTTCCAGGCATTGGTGGAATCCTCGACTTGCTCGACAGTCTTTTGTTTAATGCCCCCATTATGTATCTGGTTCTCAAGTACGGTCTGGCGACATGAAAAAGGTTGTCCTCCTTGGTAGCACTGGCTCCATCGGTACTAGCACGTGCAAAGTGGCGGATGATGTTCCGGAGTCGGTGCAACTAATTGGCCTTGCCGCCGGCGGGAATGTAACCCTTCTGAATGAGCAGATATCGAAATATAATCCTATTGCTATTTCTATAACCGACCCTAATGCCGCTAGGAAATTAGCCAATGATCATTCCGGAATACTAGAAGTTCATTGCGGCGAGGAAGGATTGATTAAACTCGCCACCTTGCCGGAGGCGGATATTGTGCTTATCGCGATCGTGGGCACAGCCGGATTGCAACCGGCGTTGGCTGCCATTCGCGCTGGCAAGGATATTGCCGTGGCGTCCAAAGAAATCCTCGTTATGGCTGGTGAAATCGTGATGAGGGAGGCGCGCAAGCATGGCGTGAGGGTGTTGGCGGTAGATAGTGAGCACTCGGCGATATTCCAGTGTCTTGATAGTCGCCCCACAGAAAGCATCCGGCAGATTTGGCTGACAGCTTCCGGCGGGCCGTTTCGTGAAAAACCAGCCGAGGAATTTTCAGATATCACGGTTGAGCAAGCTCTCAAACATCCTTCTTGGGAAATGGGCCGAAAGATTACGATTGATTCTGCAACGCTATTTAATAAGGGCTTGGAAATGATTGAGGCCCGCTGGTTATTTGAGATAGAAATGCCATGTGTGCGCGTTGTGGTGCATCCGCAAAGCGTTATCCATTCGATGGTGGAGTTTGTGGATGGATCAATACTCGCACAACTTTCCACGCCGGACATGTGCCTGCCGATTCAATATGCGTTGACCTACCCTGATCGAGCTCCGAGTGATCGCGTGCAAACTAGCTTGGCAGAGATCGGTCGATTGGATTTTGAAGAACCGGATGCAGATCGCTTTCCCTCGCTGAAACTTGCTCGTCGTGCTGGCGAAGCTGGGGGAACTTTGCCGGCTGTGCTCAATGCTGCCAATGAGGTGGCTGTGGAAGCTTTTTGCAAAGGAGAGATTTCTTTCCCGGAAATCACAGAAACAGTTGATCGCGTTATGGATATTCATCAGGTGGAGGAAAACCCTTCGCTGGAGAAAATTCTTGCTGCGGACCAATGGGCTCGCAAGGCCGCATTGGCCTCGGCATGATTGCGCATTGCGTAGTCCTTTCTAAGCTGCTAACCTCCCGCCCTTGATTCGCAAGTATGCTTGAAATCCTTAATATTGTTTATGTTGTGGCTGTGGTTTTGCTGCTTTTCGGTGCAGCGATATTCGTGCATGAATTCGGCCATTTCTGGGTAGCACTGAAGCGCGGGTTGGTAGTGGAGGAATTTGCCATTGGTTTCGGCCCCATTATCTGGAGTAAGGAACAGGACGGCATTCTCTATACCATCCGATGTATTCCAGCCGGCGGCTTTGTGAAACTCCCACAAATGCTAACCAGTGAAGCCATTGAGGGCACGGCTGAAGTCAAAGAGGCCGATACGGAAAAGGAAGTCGGGAGTGAAGATGATGACGAAGCTCCAGCCGAACCTTTGCCGCAGATTTCGCCGCTATCGAAAATTTTGGTGGCATTTGCTGGGCCGCTAATGAATGTGGTTTTTGCGATTGTAATAGCAATTTTTCTTTGGGTTGTTGGTCTTCCCCAACAGGTTAATGATCCGGTGGTAGGCTATGTAGGGAAAAGCTCTGAGGAATATAAATTAGGCGTTCTCCCTGGGGATATATTGCAATCTGTTAATGGCGATAAAATCGAGAGCTGGCAGGATGTTATTTATGGCGTGCTCGACAGTACGGGGCCTACTGTAAAAGTAGCGGTGCTTAGAGGCGAAAAGAAATTCATCGTTGATTTGCCGGCAAACACTTGGGATGGAGGCATCCGGCGGATACGTTTGAATAATCATGATCGACTCGAAATTCTTACAGTTCATAAACCTAGCCTATTGGCTTCGATTGGCTTCAAGGCAGGCGACCTTATTCTCAAGGTGAACGGCAGCAGGGCCTACAGCCAGTATCATCTCATTGACTTACTGATGGAGAATGTTGGGGAAGAAAAGCTCGTTACCGTTCAGCGCAATGGAGAGGAAAAGCAGTTGATATTTTCCACGCCGAACCACACAGGTGTTAGGGTTGGCGCGGTGCCGCAACCGGAGCATAGCACTTGGGCTAAATTATTAAGCAAACTTGGCCTCAAGGATTTGAAGCCACTGGATCCTACGCCGGCTATGGAGGCGGAACTGAAGGAGGGTGATTTGATACAGGGGGTCAATGGAACGAGAATCACCAGCACGCGACATCTTGTCGATGTCATTCATGCAAATGGCGACAAAAAGATGGATCTCGAGCTCATTCGGGATGATGAAAAATTTACCGCTTCAGCCACACCTAAAGACAATCGGCTGGGAATTGCGCTGATGCAGGACATTGGGATTATTTTCAAACCCGAGGCAATCAAGTACGTCAAGCAACGCCCCGGCCCCACGCCATGGGCACAAGTTGAGGATGTTCTCGACAAAGTGGCCATCACATTCAAGGCGCTTGGCCGTGGCAAGGAATCAGGCGTGGGTGCGAAGGATCTTAGCGGACCTATTGGGATATTTGGCATGCTGTCTATCCAGGTAAATACTGACCTACGGTTGGCACTAAGTTTCCTCGTGTTACTCAATATTAACCTGGCAATCCTTAATCTCCTGCCTGTGCCAGTGCTTGATGGTGGACATATTCTGATGTCACTCGTTGAGTGGGTGCGTAAAAAGCCCGTTAGTATGCGTGTGCAGGAATATGCTACCACTGCCTTTGCAGTTCTACTGCTTTGCTTCTTTCTGTTTGTTACCCTTGCTGATGTGAAACGTGTGCCGCTGTTGCACGAAATCTTCAAGCGTGACACTCAAATTGATCAATCTTCTGAGCCTGCGCAATAATATGGAATATTGTGTCTCACCGTATCGCTATGCGCGGCGGGAAACGCGGACAGTGATTATCGGCGATCCGGAAAACGGCGGAACGATAGTGGGTGGTGGGGAGCCCATTGTGCAGCAGTCCATGATCACCTGCAGTACGCTCGACACTGATGCTTGTATTGAGCAGTCCATGGCGTTGGTAGATGTGGGTTGCCAGATAGTCCGCATCACTGCGCAAACTAAAAGATATGCCGCTAATCTCGAAAATATTATAGCAGGTATCAGGGAGAATGGGTCCAATGTGCCAGTCGTAGCAGACATCCATTTCAAGCCGGATGCCGCGATGGAGGCAGTGAAATGGTGTGAGATGGTGCGGGTAAATCCGGGCAACTATGCTGACTCCAAGAAATTCGTAATTCGCGAATACACGGACGAACAATACGCCGCCGAGCTTGAGCGCATTGAGGAACAGTTTGCCCCACTTGTTAAGGAATGTAAAACGCGTGGCCGTGCCCTACGGATTGGCACAAATCACGGTTCGCTCAGCGATCGCATCATGAATCGCTTTGGTGATACGCCCCTTGGCATGGTGGAAAGTGCGCTCGAGTTTGCGCGCATCGCTCGGAAACTGGATTTTCATAATTTTAAATTCTCAATGAAGTCCAGCAATCCCAAGGTTATGATTGAATGCTATCGCCTATTGGCCGCGCGCCTTGCGGAGTTGGGTCCGGATTGGAATTATCCGCTGCATCTTGGTGTTACGGAGGCTGGCGAAGGAGAAGATGGCCGAATCAAGAGCGCCATCGGCATTGGCTCGCTATTGTGTGATGGTTTGGGTGACACCATCCGCGTGTCGCTCACAGAAGATTCACCCAATGAAATTGCTGTTTGTAACGACCTAATTGCGCAAATCCATAATTTGACTGACGCTAGTGTGGATGTGCCGAGTGTCGGCTTGGCGTATGACCCATTTGATTACCGACGACGTAGTACCCCAGATATCGAGTTGATCGACGGCTTGAAATGTGGCGGTGAACAGACCATTCGAGTGGTCGTGGCCCAATCAGTATGGGATGTGGTCGTACCCCGCATTAAGCCCGGTGACGACGTGAGGCCTGAGGCTATATACGAGGAGCTTAACGTGATGGAGGTAGACCCGCGTGAGGAGTTTGCCGTGAACTGTGACACTCAGCTTGTTTCTGTACGGGACGGTGTGGGGTTACCAGTCATCACTGCCTTTCGCTTATTGGATGGACGCTTAAAGGCTGCTGGCGTGTGCAATCCAATTCTTTTAAAGGATTGCCTAGCTTTTGGTGAATCAGCGATTGAGCCAAATATTGCACTTTTGCGAGCCTCGGTGGTGATTGGATCACTTTTATGCGATGGGATTGGTGATGCGATTCTTGTGCGTGGCGAAAGTGGTGCGGGGCAATCATTGCGCCTGGCTTACAACATTTTGCAAGCTGCGGGATGCAGGTCGTTCAAGACCGATTATGTCGCGTGCCCCAGTTGCGGCCGCACTTTGTTTGATTTACAGGAGATCACTGCCCTAATTAAGGCACGTACGGAACATCTTAAGGGCGTGAAAATTGCGATCATGGGCTGTATTGTAAATGGTCCTGGCGAAATGGCCGATGCCGATTTTGGCTATGTAGGTGGGGCGCCCAATAAGATTAATCTTTATGTTGGCAAGGAGCCGGTGCGATTTAATATCCCGGAAGGAGAGGCTGTAGAGAGTCTGGTCAATCTCATCAAAGAACATGACAAATGGGTCGAGCCGCAATCTGGGGTTGCCTGATTACTCACCCAACGCCGCCGCGCGACCCTTGGGTAATTTATCAAACTGATGAATTATGAATCTGTGGAGGAATTGCTGGGCTTCTTCGGCCTGCGCCTTGGTGGGTTTCAAGGTAATAATTGTAGCCCAATTCAAAACCGCCATATGCTTAAGTAGCTCCCGCGTGTTGTCACTGAGACGGTATTCATCCAAGGCTGGTGTTAGTCCGAGTTCGTTGAGTAGCTTCATTTCCAGCGCATAGACGAGAGCGGGTCGATTGGGGTTTGAATCGAGATGCATCAGCAAGGTGGAGAATATGGTGTGAATTCCCATAAGCGGCGCCTCTACTTCGGTCGTGCGTTCGATAAAATGTGTAGCATAAGCCAAAAGTTGAAGGCGTGGAATATCCTCGCGAATTGCAGGGTGGGATTCGTGGATTTTCACTTCATGTAAGGTGTGAAGATCAGAACGGCGACTACGCCGAAAGGAAAACTCAGCATCTAACAGCAAATCAATTTTCCCGCGCAAGGCACTTTTGGTACGGCGCGCTCCCTTGGCCACGGTGCTCAGACGACCATATTTAGCGGTGAGCCAATGGACAATCAGGCTGGTCTCAGTCAAGGGCCGGACTCGGAGGATGATGCCTTGAGACGATTCATCCATGTGAAAGTGTGTCGAGGGCACATCGGCGGGTAAGTATCTTCAATAATCGTTCCTCCTCGATCTTCATTTTGTTTCGGGCGATTGTTCGACCATCATCGTAACCGAGCAAGTGCAGCACACCGTGGACAATATTGCGTGCAATCTCGTGACCAAGAGTGACCTGATACTGGGCGGCGTGCTCGCTAGCAACGGCCGGGCATATAATTAGTTCACCATGGAGTAAGGTGGGTGTGGTGTAATCAAACGTGATGATATCCGTAGTGCCCTCATGGCGAAGGTACTTCAGATTAATTTTCGCCATCCGAGTTTCATTAACAAATACGATAGTGAGGTCGTATTCGTTCGTCTCTCGTAATTCATCCATCAGGATTGTTGCCACTTTTCGAATTTCCTTGGAAACAACGGAAACTTGTCGTTGTTGGTTGCGAACTCGGATTTGCTTCATTCCTTGCCGCGGCTGTTTTCGTAGGCGTGAATAATTTGTTGTACCAGTGGGTGCCGCACGACATCCTTTTCCGTGAAATGATTGATGGCGATGCCTTCGGTTTCACTCAATGTCAACAATGCCTCGGTGAGCCCGGATGGCTTCGAAGGTGGCAAATCAATCTGTGTGGGATCCCCTGTGATTGTAGCTTTTGAATTGTATCCAAGCCGCGTCAGGAACATGAACATTTGTTCTTTCGTTGAATTTTGGGCTTCATCGAGAATCACGAAGGCGTTGTTCAGCGTACGGCCACGCATGTATGCGAGCGGCGCGATCTCAATCGTTTCGCGTTCCATGTGTTTTTGTGTTTCCTCCACGGGCATCATGTCCATGAGCGCATCGTGAAGCGGGCGCAAATACGGGCTGAGTTTTTCCCGCAAATCTCCAGG
>CBFHWX010000031.1:0-26828 GCA_965659445.1 Limisphaerales bacterium
GAGCAAGCCCAATGGGGCGAGGAAAACCAAATCGCCCCCCTACTCTTTGGCTTTGGAACCTCCATGGTCGAACGTGCGCTAATCGAGGCCACCTGCCGCGCCTTGGGCAAACCTTTTAACAAAGCCCTAATCGACAATGATTTTGGTATTTCCCTTGGCGCAATGCAGATTGAAAACGGCGCCACCCAGCCCCTTGATTGGCTTCCAAATACCCCCCTGCCCTCCATTATTGCCCGCCACACCGTTGGCCTTGCCGACCCCTTAAGCCCCGCTGACATTCCTGAGGATGAAAAGGTAGACGACCAGCTCCCGCAGGCTTTGACCGACTGCATTACCTCCTACGGCCTGTGTCATTTCAAGATCAAGGTTAACGGCCAGCCCGATACTGATCTGGAACGCCTGAGTGCACTCTCAGAAATCATTTCCAAAAACGCCCCCACCAACTTTGCCTTTACCCTGGATGGCAACGAGCAATTTAAGAGCATCACCGACTTTCAGGCCTTCTGGCAATCAGTGCAGGAGGACGACGGCCTTCGTAACTTTTTCAAAAGCCTCCTCTTCATTGAGCAACCCCTGCACCGCGACATTGCCCTCGAGGAAAGTTTGCGCGAACAGTTTGACCAGTGGCCCGACCGTCCACCGGTGATTATCGACGAATCCGACGCCACCCTTGAAAGCCTGACCGCCGCCTTGCGCCTAGGCTACGCCGGCACCAGCCACAAGAACTGTAAAGGTATTTTCAAGGGCATAGCCAACCGCTGCTTAATTGAGAAACGTTCGCGTGAGGGGGATCAAGTGGTCATGAGTGGCGAGGATCTCTGCAATGTCGGCCCTATTGCCCTACTTCAAGACCTAGCCGTATGTGCCGCACTGGGAATCGAGAGTGTGGAGCGTAACGGACATCACTATCACTCCGGTCTCTCACAACTGCCCCAGTCAATGCAGGAAGGCGCCTTGGAACACCACGGCGATCTTTATCACAAGAGCTCCGATGGCTGGCCTACTCTCAGTATCCAAGCCGGCCGCGTATCGATGGAGAGTATAAATAATGCGCCCTTTGGCGGCGGATTTGAGATTGCCACCGATGAGCTTACGCCTGCTACCGATTGGGAAGCACCCATCCGTCCGTGAAGCGCGAACTTCGCCAAGCCTACCGCCTGATGCGCAAGCAATTCGGTCACCGCAACTGGTGGCCCGGTGATACGCCATTCGAGATTTGTGTTGGAGCCGTTCTAACTCAAAACACCTCATGGAAAAACGTGGAGCATGCCATTACCAACCTCAAGGCGGCCAAAGCCATCACAGCACGAAAGATATACGCCCTCAGCCATGACGAGTTGGCTCAGATCATCCGCCCTGCTGGCTACTTCAACCTCAAGGCCAAGCGCCTCCGCAACTTTGTCGATACACTCGTTGAACAACATGGTGCCAGCATCAAGCGCCTTTTTAATGGTGAAACCTCCATCGTGCGCGACCGACTCTTAGCAATTAATGGTGTAGGTCCAGAAACCGCAGACAGCATGCTCCTATATGCTGGAAATCATAATAGCTTTGTCATCGACGCCTACACCAAGCGGATATTTAGCAGACACAAGTGGTGCGATGAAAACGCCGACTACGACGACTTGAAGAACCTTTGTTCCGAAAGTCTAAACCAAAAGCCTGGCACAGCGAAACTGGACTATTGGCAGGACTACCACGCTCAACTTGTTGGCGTGGGCAATCGCTATTGTAAGACACGTAATCCACTTTGTAATGAATGCCCCCTAAAACCCCTGTTACCAACTGAATCTTGAATGGTTCAGTAACCGGACTATCCTCTTACCCACTTGGCGGACACCAAACATAACACCCTAATCATTGTACCGACGTACAATGAGCGGGATAATCTACCCGATGTGGTCAAAAAATTGGGTAAATTGTCCGTTGATATGCTTGTGGTGGACGATAACTCACCTGACGGCACTGGCGAAATAGCCGATGAATTTGCGCGACAGCATGAATATGTACATGTACTCCATCGCAAGGAAAAGAGCGGCTTGGGTCGTGCCTATTGTGCTGGATTTGAGTGGGCGCTGAAACACGACTATGAGTTCATCTTCGAAATGGATGGCGATTTCTCGCACGATCCGGAGGACATTCCGCGCTTTATTGAGGCCGCTCAAAATGCCGACCTCGTGTTGGGCACGCGTTATCACGGGGGCATTCGTGTAATCAACTGGCCGCTGCGTCGGCTAATACTGAGTCTGAGCGCGGCCAAATATGTGAAGTGGATTACCGGCATGCCCTTCACAGACCCTACTGGCGGTTACAAATGTTTCCGGCGTCGCGCCCTGGAAAGCTTAGACCTCGCCGCCGTTCGGTCCAATGGTTATAGTTTCCAAATTGAGATGACCCATAAGATTTGGCGGCAAGGCCTCCGAGTGGCTGAATTGAACATCGTGTTCACCGAGCGCGAGGAAGGCACCTCAAAGATGTCTTGGAATATTGCCTGGGAGGCAGTGTGGATGGTTTGGTGGATTTGGCTCCAGCACGGCCTGCGTCGTTGGCCTAAAAAGAAATAACCACGATGGATCAGATAAATGTTGGAATTATTGGCACAGGCTTTATGGCGGTGGCGCATATTCGCGCATACCATCAGGTAGAAGGAGTCAGAATTGCGGCTTTATGCAATCCCAGTGGGCGACATCTGGACGGTGATTTTTCAGATGTGCACGGAAACGTGGGAAGCGATGAGCCCGTGAAACTAGATATGACCGATATTGCCGCCTACCGCAGCATTGAAGAACTACTCGCCGACAAAACTATTGACCTCATTGATATTACCACCCCCACTTTCCTTCATCATGAGCAAGCACTTGCCGCGCTGACCGCCGGCAAACATGTGCTGTGTGAGAAACCTATGGCACGCACTAGTAACCATGCGCGAGAGATAGCCGCTGCCGTAGAATCGGCCAAGGGCTTTTTCATGCCAGCGATGTGCCTACGTTTTTGGCCGGAATGGGCTTGGGTGAATCAGGCCATCAAAGACGAGCACTTCGGCCGTGTTTTAAGTGCGCGTTTTCGCCGTGTGGCCGAGCCTCCGGCTTGGGGACAAAAGACTTTTCTCGACGGAACAAAATCCGGAGGCGCTTTGCTGGATCTGCACATTCACGATGCAGACTTCGTTCAATTTTGCTTTGGAAAGCCCAAGTCTATATACGCACAGGGACATTCAAAGGTGAGTGGTGAGATTGATCACGTACTGGCACAGTACGAGGTGAACTGCGGTGCAGCAGTATCCGCCGAGGGAAGCTGGACGATGGCAAAAGGCTTTGGCTTCAGCATGGAATACACAGTAAACTTTGAACGCGCCACGGCTGATTTTGATAACACTCGTGGAGATGACTGCCTGAAACTCTACCAAGAAGATAAGGAGCCGGAAACGCTTAAGCTCAACGAACCCGATGGTTATGCTGGGCAAATCGCGCATCTTGTCGAATGCATCCTCAAAGGCAAACCTCCCAGCATCGTTACCGCAGTCGATGGCGTGGCCTCAGTTGAATTGTGCGAGGCTGCAGAACGATCCATTAAGGCCGGCAAGATTGTAACACTTTAACGCTTCACTCTCGCTCCACCGCCACTCATGAGGCTCTCAACTTCGGTCTGCGTGGTCATGGATGTATCGCCCGGAGTAGTCATCGCCAGTGCTCCGTGAGCAGCTCCATATTCAACCGCCTGCTGGGCATCGCCAGTGGAAAGAAAGCCATAAATCAAACCGCTAGCGAAGCTATCACCACCGCCCACTCGATCGAGGATTTCCATGTCCTTGCGGTTTGTGGCCTCGTAAAACTCACCATCGGCCCAGCATATGGCCCCCCAGTCATTCACTGTCGCGCTTTTTACTGCACGCAGCGTGGTAGCGGTGACCTTAAAATTTGGAAACTCTATCACGGCTGTATTAATCATATTCTTAAAGGCATCGACCTCAATATTAGAAATATTTTCATCAACCCCCTCCACCTCAAAGCCAAGACAAGCCGTGAAATCTTCTTCATTACCGATCATCACGTCGACGTATTTTCCAATTTCACGGTTAATCTCCTGCGCCTTTGCATGCCCACCGATGCTATCCCATAGACTCGGGCGGTAGTTAAGATCGTAGGAGACAATCGTGCCGTGTTTCTTCGCGGTTTGCACAGCCTCAATGACAACCTCCGGAGTGGTGTCGCTCAACGCAGCAAAAATACCGCCCGTGTGAAACCAACGGACTCCGTCATCACTGAAAATTTTCTGCCAATCGATGTCGCCTTTCTTGAGTTGCGACGCCGCCGTGTTGCCACGATCTGGAATACCTTTGGCCCCGCGTAGCCCAAAGCCACGCTCGGTGAAGTTTAAGCCATTTCGAAGATTACGGCCTATTCCGTCATAATCGCGCCATTGAATATAATCTACATCAACGCCCCCCTGTAGGATGAAATCTTCCACCAATCGCCCCATCTCATTGTCAGCAAAGGCGGTTACCAAGGCAGTCTTTAAACCAAAACATCTGCGTAGACCGCGCGCCACATTGTATTCGCCGCCTCCCTCCCATACATTAAACTGGCGTGCAGTACGGACACGACCTTCACCCGGATCAAGCCGGAGCATAACTTCCCCCAGTGCAACCATATCAAACCTGCACTGTTCTGGAGATTTAATATCGAGAATTGCCATCGTGAGGAAAAGATAGTGCAGATAAAATAGTCTAAAAACAATCTTTTACCCATGCACGCCACCTTGACGATCTGCAACACCACCCGCACAATTGCCCGAATGAAACGTGCTTATTGCTTTTTTCTACTATTCTTTGCTTTCTCCATAATGGCTGGTCATTGGCCGGAATTCCGAGGTCCAAGCGCGCAGGGCCATGCTGGACAGGTCAACCTACCGGTGGAATTTGGCCCGGATAAAAACCTGAAGTGGAAGGTCCCAGTGCCGGGCTCAGGATGGAGTTCGCCGGTAATCGCAAATGGAAATATTTATCTTACCACCGCCATCGAGAAAGGTGCAGGGCTATCACTGGCAGCACTCTGCCTGGATGCCGACACTGGGCGTATGTTATGGAATCGATCGGTGTTCTCCGTTGCCAAAACGCCGCGCATGCATCGAAAAAACAGCCAAGCCAGCCCTACACCCATTGTGAATGGCCAACGACTTTACATTCACTTTGGCCATATGGGCACTGCCTGCCTTGATCTCAAGGGAAGAGAAATTTGGAAAAACAACACTATCAAGTACCCGCCAGTACATGGCAATGGGGGCACACCGGTATTGGTGAATGAAAAGCTTATTTTCAGCTGTGATGGAGCCAAAGATCCTTTTGTAATTGCACTCAATGCACAAACCGGCAAACCAGTGTGGCGTGTAGCGCGTAGTGCAAATGCGAAGAAAAAGTTTTCATTCTGTACACCATTAGTTGTAAAGCTTGGTAAAAAGACCCAAATCCTTTTACCAGGAAGCGATATGATCGGTGGGTATGACCACGATAACGGCAAAGAAATCTGGCGAGTCACCTACAATGGCTATTCTGTGGTACCTCGACCAGTGACCGGACACGGGATGGTATTTTTCAGTTCCGGCTTTGACCGACCCATAGCGATGGCTGTTAAGCTTGGGGGCCAAGGTG
The DNA here is from genome assembly GCA_965659445.1 of Limisphaerales bacterium. Taxonomy (GTDB): domain Bacteria; phylum Verrucomicrobiota; class Verrucomicrobiia; order Limisphaerales; family UBA1100; genus UBA1100. The sequence goes on from CBFHWX010000031.1 coordinate 5,648, forward strand.
ATGTCACCAAAACTCACCTGAAATGGACTCTCAACAAGGGGGCACCACACACACCGAGCATGTTGCTTGATGGGGATGAATTATACATGGTGTCTGATGGAGGAATTGCCAGCTGCGTTGATGCCAAACGCGGCACAGTTCATTGGAGTGAACGCTTGGGTGGCAGCTATTCTGCATCACCAATTTTAGCAGGAGGCAAAATGTATTTCCTTAATGAAGCCGGCGTTATAAGCGTGGTTCCCGTTGGGAAGAAATTCAAACCGCCTGTGAAGAACAACTTAAACGAAAAATCCCTTGCCTCTCCAGCAGTTGCCGATGATGCGCTATTCATTCGCACAGCCAGCCATTTATGGTGTTTCAAGATGTAAATCAAACATATTTATGCTATATTTTTAATATTGACAAGTTTATATACATTATACACTTTTAGTTAAATGAACATGTATGGAAATGCTTCGAAAGAGAAGCGGCGTTTTGTACGTCGAGCAACCAAAAACGCTTGGAAAATAAGCAAAAAGCTGGACAAAATCGTTGATCTTTCACAGCGGCACAACTGCGATTGCCAACCTGAAGATGTATCAAGAATATTTGAAGCAATCGAAAAAAGTGTAATCGTTGCAAAGGAGCGATTAACCCAACACCATGAAAACACCAAAGGCTAGCCGTCCCAGCACACTCAGCCGCAATCGACTGAAATTTATTCGATTGGCTGAGAAACGAATCAACAAGGTGGCCAAGCAACTGCATTTGATCGGAAATCTCTCGAACAAGACAAATTACGCGTATAACGATGAAGAGATCGAAAAGATGTTTGCCTATATTGATTCGTGTGTGCAATCCGCACGTGAGCGCTTTAAAAATACTAGCACCGGTCCGGAAACGGTGTTCACGCTGAAAGATTAAAGCTCCATACTCTTGTAGCTTTCGGCTATTTGTTCGATGGCTAGCACGAAGGCAGCGGTACGCAAATCCACCACCTTGTCACGCTCCAGATAAATGTCCCGAATTCTGTTATAGGCACCACGCATGGTGTCATCCAAGCCTGAGCGAACCAGATCGATTTCATCCGGGCCAGCAATCAATTTGTCCTTTGTGATATCATTGAGTGTTTTACCGGTTGCCTCCTCAATCGCTGTCACTAGACCCCTGCTCTGTGCTTCTTCGTAACGTCGCTCCATACGGCCAAAGCGAATATGTGACAGGTTCTTGATCCATTCGAAATAAGAAACAGTCACTCCACCGGCATTTAGATAGGCATCAGGAATGATCACCACACCTTTTTCCCGCAGAATCTTGTCTGCACCATAGGTTACCGGGCCATTGGCCGCTTCAGCGATGAGATTGGTTTTGATGCGATCTGCATTTTCATGGGTAATCTGACTTTCCAACGCCGCAGGCAAAAGAATATCACATTCCTTCTCCAAAACGGAATGGCCATCCTCCACGTGCTCTGAACCAGGGAAACCTTTCACCCCTCCATTTTCGAGTCGATGATGATGTACAGCCTCAATATCCAAACCGTCATCATTGATGATGGCACCGTCCCGCTCAATGATGGCGATGACTTTTACCCCATCTTCCTCAGTGAGGAATTTAGCTGCGTGAAATCCCACGTTCCCCAAACCTTGAACAATCATCGTTTTGCCTTCAAGCCCACCTTCCATATTGGCACGCTTCACGTCGTCGACATGACGGAAAAATTCCTGCAAACCATACTGCACGCCTCGACCAGTTGCTTCAGTACGGCCGTGAATCCCGCCCATTTCAACCGGCTTTCCGGTCACGCATCCAAACCCATTAATATCAGAAGGGTTTATCTGGCGATATTCATCTGCCATCCAAGCCATCTCACGCCCACCGGTTCCCATATCTGGAGCTGGAACATTCAGGCCGGGGCTAATAAGGCTACGCTTGGCTAGTTCCTGTGTAAAACGGCGGGTAATATGTTCGAGTTCCTCCTCCGTATAATCCGATGGCCTCAGGCACAACGCACCCTTGGAGCCGCCATACGGTACATCGACAATTGCACACTTGTAGCTCATTAAAGCAGCCAAAGCCTCAACTTCTTGTTGATTGGCAAAATCTGCGTAACGAATTCCGCCCTTCACCGGCAAGCGGTGCTCACTGTGCACAGCACGCCAACCAGAAAATATTTTATACTCTCCCCGGATTTTTACGCCGAATTTCACCTGATACACCGCATTGCAGGTTCGAATCTGCTCAGCAAGACCCACAGGTAAATCAAGCGTGGCAGCCGCTCGGTCAAACATTTTGTCTACATTTTCACGAAAGGAAGGTTCCTTGGCATTTTGCATAATTCGGCCTCTTGAAGTATATTAGTATATTGATCTTGGGCGTGGGAAAGAGAAAAATAACGCAATCGCCTCGGATGGTCTATTACAAAAAGAACGTGTTTTAAGAATAGCATGAACACATTAAAAGCAGCTGATGTACACCACCTTCGCGCAGCGGAGGGCTGGATCGAACTGGAAAACGCGACCGAAGCACGTGGAGAATTGGATCAGATTTCCACCAACCGTCTTGATCATCCCGACGTACTTGAAGTCAGCTGGATGTTGTTTGCCAAAGAGAAAAATTGGAACGCCTGCGTGAAGACCGCCGAGCTCCTAGTCCAGCAAGCTCCAGAACGACCAGGCGGGTGGATTCACCGTTCATTTGCATTACATGAACTGAAACGAACCGAAGAGGCTTTTGTTCATTTGCATCCGGTGCGCCGTATTTTTTCTGATCAATGGGTTATACCCTATAATTTGGCCTGCTACCTCACACAACTGGGTCGCATCAATGAAGCTACTCGCGAATTGCATGCGGCACTGAAAATCGACCCACGAGCGGTAAAGCACGCTGCCTCAAACGACCCTGATTTAAAACCCCTAAGCAAGCATGTCGATGAACTGCGATCAGGGTGAAGGTCAATACTTTGCGCCCGCTGCAATCCACTGTTTAATCAATTCCACATCCGCATCACTAACAGAAGGACCATTGGGAGGCATAGGTTCTGCAGCGCCGGGTGTTATTGCGAGGATCAATGGCGTGGTTGCCGGATTGCCCTTCTGATTCGGTGACACAAACGCCCGTAGCGAACTCGGGATACTAAAATCCAAGTCTGCCTTCGCCTTTTTGCTTTCTTTCGAGTTATGACATTCGAAACAACGGTTCTTCCGGAAGATAGGCTCAACCGTTTTTGCAAATACTTGATCACTGCCACCGCCTATCTTGGCATTCGTACCCTGCTTCTTTTTTCCAGATGCATTTTCAATTGACGGCTTACTGTCATTTTTTTTGTTATCATTTCCATTGAAGAAAACCATCGCACCGACAGCGACACCCAATACACCAACAACAGTAGGAATAATGATTGCTGGCTTTTTCCATCCTCCCGCCTTCGACACAGGTGCAGTTGCATTGGTTGCAACTACTCCATGCATGGCTACCCCCGGCACCTCGCTCATTGACACCCATCCGGGCGCGCCATCCCACCATGCCAAATCCGTGGGAAGCAGCGTGCCTTGAGCCAGATAAGTATTTAAATCCTCGAGCGTGTACGGGCCAAACTGTTCTCCATCGCGTTGGATATGGATCAACATGGGCCAGCTCAGGCGTAACTAGAATTTCCCCCCTGCAGCAATCCAAGCCTTTACCTTACCTATATCCGACGCACTCAACATATCTCCCTTGCCTTCGGGAGGCATCGGATCATCCTTGTCAGTGAGCCGCACGATTATTTCACTTTCGTCAGGTTTTCCAGGCTCGATTGCATTCATAACACTATCTGGTTTAGTCAGGTCAAACTTTCCCTTAACCTTTTCACCTCCGGTGCCATCGTGACAGTCGTAGCAAGTGCTTTTCTTGAATATTGGCTCCACCGTCCCCGAAAACTTGTTGTTGCCCTGACCATTTAAAGATGTTCCTCCAGTTTCATCATCACCACCTTTTAAGAAACCAGGCCACACGAAGCATAGTACTCCTGCTAACGCCGCCACTCCCGCAATAGCGGCAGAAATTATAATGATTTTCTTTTTCTTGTTTCCCGATGAAACCACGACTGCATCAGCTGCGACCACTGCGGGATTTGCGGCTGCCATCGGATCAGCTGCAACCGGTTGCGCTATTGGAGCAGCGTCATGTCCGGGCAGAATAATTCCAGGCACTTGATCCATGGGTAGCCAGCCTGCTGCACCTTCATACCATGCCAAGTCTGTGGATAAGATTGAACCCTGAACCAAATAGGCATTTAGATCCTCAATGGTATACGGGCCGAAATCCTGCCCGTCACGGTTAACATGAATCAACATGGGTTATACGAAGATGAAAACACGAATTTCACCGTAATCGCAAGCCTCGTTTGGGTTTTCAGGCCAATGTAAACAACGGGAAGAAATATAGGATCAGCGGCACGGATACCGCCACAATCATCACCTCCAATGGCAAACCCATCCGCCAATAATCCCTAAATCGGTAGCCCCCCGGTCCGAGGACTAATGCATTACATTGGTGCCCAATAGGTGTGAGGAAGGCACAGGAAGCTCCGACTGCTACAGCCATCAGAAAGGGATCCGGGCTGGCGTTCATTTGCAGTGCAATCCCGACGCCGATAGGTGCCATAATAAGCGCAGTGGCGGCGTTGTTAATGACATCGGAAAGGGTCATGGTGACCACCATGAGGATAACAAGAATGCTCCATTCCGGCATACTATCGGTGAGGTGGTTGGCGAGGGTAGCAATCTTTCCTGTAAGTCCAGTGTCCTGTAGTGCGCTACTCACGGGAATCATTGCGCCCAGTAGTACGATCACTGGCCAGTCAATCTGGCGGTATAGGTCGCGCATCGGCAAGATTCCAAAAAAGACATAGGCAATGATAGCACAGAGAAATGACAGGGTCGTAGGCATGATCTTGAACATGCTCAAGGCAATTGCTATGCCAAATATTGCGACAGCAAGACTAACCTTGGAAAAAACCCCTACCCTCAGCTCACGTTCCTCCAACGGTAGTAACCGGAGGATAGCAACGTGTTCCTTGATTTGCTTTTCACTTCCCTGCAACAGGAGCACATCACCGATACGAAACCTGATATCGCCAAGCCGCCTGCGCATGGGGCGACCTTGTCGTGCTACGGCCATTAACACCACAGTGTTGGAAGTACTTCGGCGCAAATAGGCGCGCGTACGATCACACAACATTGAATTAGGGGTCACTACCACCTCTGCAAACTTCACATCATCGCCTTTTAGACTGTCAATACGAGTTCGCAAATCGGACACCAATCGCAGACCCGATTCATCCATAATATCCTTTAGATCCACCGGGTCTGCCTTCACAAGATAACGTGCATTTGATCGGACGAGATTGTTGCGATTAGGGCTAATCACTTTGCCATCCTTCCGAATGAATCCGAATATCATTAACTTTTCTTTAGTCTCCTTTTCAACCTCGCCTAAGGTCATACCAACAAATTTACAATCCTCTGGCACTCGAACCTCGGTTATGTATTCATTTAGCGCAAACATCTCGTCCGTACCGGCCTTCTTCAGCGCGTCCCTGGGGATCAGTCGCCACCCCAGTAACGCCACAAACGTCACGCCCAACAACGCCACCAGTCCACCCACCGGAGAGAAATCAAACATTCCTAAAGGCCCTACTGGATTCCCTAATGAAACAAGATAATCTTTCACTGCCGAATCGGTCACCGCTTTTTCAGCGAGATCCTTTAAATGTTCCTCGCGAAAAATGGATACAATAATATTCGGCGGAGTGCCTATCATGGTAATCATGCCGCCCAAAATGCTGGCGAATGCTAAAGGCATAAGAATAAGACTGGGTGAACGTTTCTGCTCATTGGCCGTTTTCAGGGCTACCGGCAACAGCAACGCCAATGCACCGACATTATTCATAAACGCCGAGAGGACCGCCGCAACCACACACAAACTCGTGATGTGCAGCAGTTGGTTTTTGGACAGCGGCATGAGTCGCCGCGCGATGAGGTCTACTACCCCGGAGTTACGCAACGCACGGCTGATAATTAATACCGCCGCCACTGTGATCACTGCCGCGTGGCCGAAGCCATCCAACGCATGGGCAGGGTCTATGAGTTTAGATTCTCCGCGGTGCAGGACTTGTTCCAAAAAGACATCAGCAACAACTAGTGCCAATAGTCCGATCACAGCCACCACATCATACCGCCATTTTCCCCAGGCGAAGAGTCCGAAGATCAGCACGATCACTCCCAATACAATGCTCTGCTCCAATGTCATCGCTCGACCCTTTTTCGCGTAAAGCAACCGTCAAGAAAAGACCAATTGCGATTACTTATTCGCGCGAATTTGCGTTGGGAAATACTGGTACCCCGGGAGGGACTTGAACCCACAACAAATGGCTTAAGAGGCCACTGCTCTACCAATTGAGCTACCGAGGCAATCAGCCGCGGATTCTCCAGAGCCAACGGGTTCGGGTCAATCTTATTCCTGAGGCCGTGTGCTCGCTGATTACACAGTAGATACCGATTGATAAGCCAAAAGTGTGTCAGAGAAAGGAAAGCTTCGGATTACTCTCGTCCGAGAGGGATCCAGTGAATTCTGCAGACCTTAAATTGTAGTGTCCTAGGCGGGCAGTATTATTGTCAGGAATTAGTATAATTACCGCATGCCGGATAATTTGGTGTGTGAAATTAATCTATCGCTGATAAAGGGGGATATAATGATAAGGCATTGCAAGTATTGTGGCAAAAACCGATGTGGTAAAGATAGGCCCAACACCACCGCGACGATGTTGCTCCCAATAATAGTTTGTGCCCTGTCTTTTCACGTCCTTAATCAATGTACCAGCAACAATTTTGTACCATTGTTCCCATGTTTTACCGCCAATCATGTATTGCGCGGGAGCCGCGTAGAAATTCCCATACACATACCACTGTTGTTGATTGTGATTATTAGCCTCAAGATACTTTGAGCCTTTCTTAACAAGAGGATCTTCATAAAGACCGCAGACCTGTAGTGAGTATATTGCCGCCGCGGTGCGCGCAAAACCCGGACCTGAGCCTGGCTGATAGCCGAAACCCCCTGAACTGGAATTATAGCATGCCTTAACATACTTAACGGCATTATCGATTGTTCGCTGGGGCACATCAATCCCGCCATTTTTTGCCGCGCGTAATGCCACCACCTGCAGGACTGTGACGGAAATATCAGCATCGCGCACCAAAGGCCGATAGCGCCATCCGCCCTGTGAGTTTTGACTGGCGATGATGAGCTTGATGGCGCGTTCAAGCTTTGGGCGTATCACCTTGGAGCCCGTTTGCCCATATAACTCAGCCAAGGCGATGGTGGCAATACCATGGCCGTACATGTATTGGCCGCTGGCGTGAGCCCCGTAAATACCATCGGGGCCCATGACATTTAATAGATAGTCCATCCCCTTTTTCACATGCTTACCATACCGCCCTTCACCTGGCAGATTTCCAGCCGCCTGAAAGGCAATCAATGTGTAGCCGGTAATTGCTACGGGATGCCGACGTTCCTCGGAATTTTCGCCCCACGAACCATTTGACTTCTGCTTACTGGCCAGATACTTCAGCGCACCCTCAATAATTTTCTCATGGCTAGCCGAAACTTTTACAGTGTCCCGCGGGCTTGGTTTTTTCCCAGCCGTGCCAGCAGCTTCAGTAAATTGAAACGAAACTATGGCAATACATAGACTAATCCTTATCGATCGTGACACAACGTACCTTTCCTCATCTAACGGCGTTTTCGACTGTCAGACAGACGCTTGAGAAATTGCTGCACCAGCGTGCCGTATTCTTGCGGGGTTTTGGATCTTGAAGACTGCAATAGTGCTTCACGTTCACGTTGTGGCAATCCCAACATGCCACCCTTGCCATCTGTAGAACCCAGTTTTCCTTTTCCTCCGGGACCGTCCCAGTTGCCGATCTTGCCATCACCCTTTTGGCTGGGTTCTCCTTTGCCGGGTTGTTGTCCGGGTTGCTGTCCGGGTTGCTGTCCGGGTTGCTGTCCGGGTTGTTGCCCCGCCTGCTGTCCGGGTTGTTGTCCGGGTTGTCCCTGTTGTGCCAGTGAAAGGGCGGCGGCAGCCTGTGCCAGGGCATCTTGTGCCTGCTGAGTTGATTCTTGAGCCGGAACAGGGTTATTTGCCGAAGCTTCTGCGATAGCCTCGACAAGATTCTGTACAGCTTCATCAAATGCTTCTTGAGCTTGTTGCGGAAGATTACCTTCTAGACCTGCAGCAAGAGGTTCAATTAGATCGGAAGCATTTTCCAGCGGCGCTGCTGCTTCCGCCGCCTGTTGGGCAGCCTGCAATGTTTCCGCTGCCTGAAGTAACTCACTTTGCTGTTCACCTAGTCCAGGCAATCCGGGCTCACCTTGTCCGGGTTCACCTTGTCCGGGTTCACCTTGTCCGGGTTCACCTTGTCCGGGTTCACCTTGCCCGGGCTCACCTTGTCCGGGCTCACCTTGTCCGGGCTCACCTTGTCCGGGCTCACCTTCCCCAGGCTCACCTTCCCCAGGCTCACCTTCTCCAGGCTCACCTTCCCCAGGCTCACCTTCTCCAGGTTGGGCCTCAGCAATAGCCGCTTCGGCCTTCTTCATTTCCCCGATGGCTTGTGGTAAATTGTTTTGGGCAAGTTGCTCAGCGGCGTTCTGTGCGGCTTCTTGGGCTTCCGCTAGAGGACTATCTTTAGGTAGAGGCTGTTGTTCGCCTTGTTGTTTTTGCGCTTCACCGAGCGCATCCGCAATTTCCTGTTGTCTTTTTTGAAGCTCCTCCACGAGCCCTGCGGGTTCCTGCAATTCAGAAAGTGCCTCATTCAACAATTCCTGTGCTTTCTCAGTTGCTTCCTGCGCATTGGCTAAGGCTTCTGGATCTTGTTGCGGTTGCCCGAGCTCCTCTGCAAGTTCTCCTATTTTTTCGTCGACCGCCTTCTTTGCTTCCTGCAGATCATTTAGAGCTTCACCTTGCGGTTCACGTGCAGCCTGTGCATCAGGTTTACCTAATTGATCCTTAGCTTTTTTCATTTCACCCTGGGCTTTTTCCAAAGCCTGTTGTGCTTCCTGCGGTGCCTCAGCCTGTTCTGACTGGTTTTGGGTTTCGCCAGTTTTCTCTCCCAACTCTCCCTGTTCCTGAGCCTGCTCCGGCAATGAAGGCGGCTGATTGCCTTCCGGTTGCCCTTCCGGTTGTCCTTCCGGTTGTCCTTCCGGTTGTCCTTCCGGTTGTCCTTCCGGTTGTCCTTCCGGTTGTCCTTCCGGTTTGGCGGCGTTGTCCTGGGGCTTGGGGTTGGCTTCTTGAGCCGCAGTTTTTGCGGTATCCAACTGTAAATCCTGCTGCTCTTTAATTAACCCGGCAATGTCTTCACTCAATTCCTCGAGGGCCTTCTTCTGTTCGGCAGATTTTTCGAGTTCATCAATTTTCTCAGCGAGCTGTTGCTCTGCCTTCTCTAGGGCATCAATAGCGGCTTGTTGCTCATCAGGGGCATTCTTGGCCTCATCGAGCTTGTCCTCCGATTTTTGCATTTGCTTGGCTGCCTGGCCCAGTGACTCTGCAGCCTCGGGCGCGGCATCGGTGGCTTCCTGTTGGGTATCCTTGGTGTCGCCCTTCACTTCCTCCTGTTTCTCACCCTGCTCCTTCAGGCCGGCCTCGCGCATGGCCTCGGGATCAGCCTTCTCTGCGGCTTTTTGTGCGGCCTCCTTCAATTCCTGGCCGGCTTGTTCCAATTGCTTGGCAGCCTCGGCAAGTTGTTGCTTGGCTTTCTCATCGGCAGCTGCAGCTTCCGTCGCCTGCTGGGCTGCTTCTTCCAAAGCCTTCTTAGCTTGATCCAATTGCTGGCCAGCATCCGCCTTTGCTTCATTTGCCTTTTCACCAATCTTCTGGATTTCCTCCCGGGACAGCTCCTTTGCACCCTCGGCAATTTGCTCAGCTAAATCCTCCGGCAACTCGCCCTTGGCCATTTGAGCCAGATTCTCAGCCTGCTTGGCAGCTTTCTCAGCATCCTGTTTGGCAAACTCAGCAGCTTGTTTCTCTTGAGGCGTCTGCGCCTTCTCGGCGGCTTTAGCAGCTTGCTTGGCAGCTTCAGCAAGTTGCTCTGCTGCCTGCTCAAGTGGTTTTGCAGCATCAGTAAGTTTTTGCTCCTTCTTGTCATCGGCTGCAGCCTCCGCTGCCTGCTTGGAGGCCTCTTCCAAGGATTTTTTGGCCTCTTCTAACGCCTTGCCGATATCAGCGTTTGCATCGTCGGCTTTATTCTCAATCTCTGGGATATCCAACTCGGCCAGTTCCTTGGCAGCCTCGGCTATTTGCTCGGCTAAATCCTCCGGCAACTCACCCTTGGCCTGTTGGGCCAGATTCTCCGCCTGCTGTGCAGCCTTCTCGGCATTCTGCTTGGCAGCCTCGGCCGCTTGTTTCTCACTGGGGACATCCGCTTTCTCAGCAGCTTCGGCCGCTTTTTCGGCTGCTTGAGCAAGCTCTTGGGCTGCTTGCTTCAAAGGCTTCGCTGCCTCAGCCAGCTTTTCCTCCTGTTGATGAGCATTCTTTGCTGCCTCAGCGGCCTGCTCAGCCGCCTGTTCCAGCTTTTCAACAGCTTCCTTGAACTCCGGATCGGCCTCAACCTTTCCTGCTTCAGATTGTTTTTCGATGCCGGGAATTTCCTTTGCGATCTCTTCAGCCTTCTTGGCGGCAATTTCAGCAGCAGCCTTCACTTCCTCGGGCGCTTTCTCTAAAACCTGCTCCAAGTGGCTGGCGATTTGCTCAGCCTCCTCAGCCTGCTTGGTTGCTTGCTCAGCAGCTTTCTTCGCCTCTTCGGCGTTCTTCTTTTGCTCAGCGCCCGGTTCCACCACCTCGGCTGCGGCGGCATCCTTCTTGATCTCCTCCTCCTGCTTCTTTAACTCAGCAACCTTCTCAGCAAGCTCTTTCAACTGTTCAAGCTTGTCCTTTTGCTGCGGATTATTCTTTGCCTCTTCTATTTTCTCCAGTTGCTCTTCAAGTGTTTCCTTTGCCTCCGCAAGGTTTTCGATTGCCTCCTCCTGCTGCAACGGTGCCTGTTGTGCCTTAGCTTCTGGAGTGGCTTGATTGTCATCGAGAATAGCACGGGCATTTTGCTGGTTGTCGGTGGATTCCTTCAACTCCTGAGCAGCTTGCGGGACCACTTCGGCCACGTCCTCGCGAATAAGGTCGGTGCGATCCACAAGGTCGGCTTGGGCACGCTCTACTTCCTTGGGCTTGGTGGCATCCTCCTTTTTGGTGATCTCCTTGGTTTCCTTGATGACCTCTTCCTGCCTGTCCATGGTCTTTTCAATATCACGAATGGCTTGCCGGATAATTTCCTCCTTGTCGCGCTTGGGGGCGAGGATGCGTGCAATATCGAGCATGGCACCGCGAGCACGTCGTTCGTTGCCGGCGGCGCTTTGGAGGCGCGAGCCCTTGATGTCGGTGAGCGCGCCTTCGAGAGCGGGGTCGAGTTCAGCCTTCACCTTTTCGAGGGCCAGCCTGGGGCGTGGCTCGGTGGTGGGATCAAGCAACTTGTTCAACTCCTCAAGTTTCTTGACTAGCGAGGCGGATTCATCACTGATGCCGGCCTGATCGAGCTCCTGCAGACGCAAGTCAATCTTTGCGCTTTCCTGATGGCGTGCGGAGGCAGGCTTGTCCGCCAAGACCACAGTACGATCCATGTTATTCTTTTGCGTGCCGGAGAGGCGCATAAAACGGCCGGAGAGTTCGCGGAAGATTTGCTGCCGTTGCCAATCAAGATAAATCTGCTGCAGCTGCACTGTGACCTGCTTCTGACCGGAGAACGCACCAAAGGCATTGGTGTCATCCTTACGAATAATGCGGGCGTCCTTGAGTTGTTTCACTATCTTGCGCACTTCTGACTGGGTCAGATTATTGAGCATACCGCGGAAACGTTTCAACGTATCCACATCATCACCCTCCAACCCGTTGAGATCGTATTCGGCAATCACAGAATCGACCTGACGCGCCACGCGTTGCAGGCTCGCGCCAATACGTTCCTGACTCAACTCCTGTCGCAGCAATCCGTCGTTGCGCGTAGAAGTGAAAGTGGGGGTTGCAGCGTTAAGGAACAGCGGCAAAAGCGCTAATCCAGCCACAATAATGTGGTTTAGTTTCATATGTTTTTCTCCTGTGCAGTACACCGAGGTTTGCCTCTTGATAAGGCTCGGCAAATTATGCCAATATTATTGTGTAAAGCAACGCCGAATTCGACTGATTTTAAGCCGGATTTATTCGTCCTGCTTAGGGGAAGTTATAACCCGCGCCCTAATAATCTCACCCAGTTCGCGATTGAGCTTTTCCTGGTTGATGGCGGTCTCGTTGACCCCAGTGATGGAATCAGTGGCGCGGTTCTGCAAATCACGTCGTTTTTCATCATCAGACACAACTAAAGCAATTAGCTCCCGGCTTTTCCCAATACCCTGCTCGGGCGCGCAGCCATCGGATGCCTCGATCCAAAATGTAATTTCGGTGCCAACCGGCGGCTTGAGATCCACAATTTTCCAGATGTGTTCAATCCCTTTCAGGCGACCTATGGCTTGGTCGGTCTCAAGCTGGAGTGGTTGCGGTGGTGCATTACCGTGTTGAACCATGAGCCGCAGCCCCTGCACGCCGTAGTCATCTTTGACAGAAATCATGATCGGTATGCGCCCACGTTGGGTCACCTTGGTTTCCTTGCGTACCGGCTCAAGTACCCGGACCACCGGCGGCTTGTCGGGTAACATCGTGATGCGATACATCGCTTCATTCCGAGATTCAAACCCGTGTTTGTCTTTTAGCTTCACACTAAACCCAATGATGTTCAAATCACGGAGCGGTAACACAACAGACAATGTGCTACTTTGCTCTCCTTCTACAACCATTGGCACCGTCTTTGCCTCACTCTCGGCATTAATAATACTTGCGTAACCACCAGCCACAGGCTTATTGGCCGTCACTTTAATGTTCAGCTTACTGCCAACCAACAAGGTCAAGTCACCCCGACGCCGCGATTGCGGCTTGAGACCGGTGTAGGCTGGAAAATCCTGTTCAAACACAATCTCACGGACAGCCGGCCTCGGCACTACTTCCACCTCTCGAGTCTTTCGAGCGTCATTCGCAGTCACGATCACTTCAAACGATTCGCGCACATTCTCCAACTGCAGTTTGTAAACACCCGCAACATTCGTGCGCGTATGCGGCGTAGCGCGCACCGCGCTGGCGTACTTGATAGCAATCACTGCTGTTTTTGGATTTACGCGACTGGTTTCGAGATTGAGTTTGGCTTCAATGGTCAGATTATCACCCCGAGCAATCACATTACCCGGCGTGACAGTAATACTTTCGATATGCGTAAAACGCGGCACATCCACATTCTGAGCGAGAAACGCGCGCTTTAGCAGAGCACCAGAATCCGGTTGATATTTACTGAAAGCCAACACCCCCAAGCCCGCCACCAGCAGGGCCAGGATAAATGCGCGAGTAAAACCTTCTGCCGATACAATTTCATTGAAGTTTTTCGGCTGCGCCATCTCCTCGGTTTGCTTCACCAACGCGCGCACAAAAACACCCGCTGTGTCATCAGCTTTTCCACCTTCTCCAAATTGCGTGGCTGCGATCAGGCGACTGCGGAATTCCGGGGTAGCTTTTTCCACTTCCAATGCTACTTCGTCATCGTTCATTTGAGTGGCGAACGGGGTGTAAATATATCGCAGGAAAATGGTGGCCAGCACCAAGACATCGACCATTAAAAACAGCAGGCGGACAGCGCGAGTGAGATCGTATTTCCAATCGACCAACATTCCGGCCGCTAGCAATACTGCCGCCGCCAGCACCAACCAAGACACGCCGGTGCCCAACGCGACAAACAATTTCTTGCTGCGTACGGCCGCCAATTTGCCGCGCAGCAGTTCGCTCGAATAGGCTGTCCTGGCGTTGCTCATTTCAAGTATGAGAATTTACGCACAACCCATTCCACAGTGACCATTAGTAAAATCAAAATGAAATACAGCGGTGTCGCCCACAACTCCACTTCCATCCGGCTTTGCACACCCACACGATCAGCCTTGATGGCTCCGGCTAATTCATGAAGATCTTCCTCACGGAAAAAACGACCTTTCGTCATCGTGGCCAAATCCTCCATAAGGTTTGCATTCATGGCCGTCTCCGCCATCTCCAGCGAGGCTTCCGCCACGGTGAAATCACGTTTTGTTTCCGGTGAAGGTTCAAGGTGAAATTGATACTGCCCCGCCGCCGGCGCGATAAACTCACCAAAGAACAATCCTGGCTGTCCCTCCACTACCTTGAGCATTACCTCCGACTGGCTACCGTCGGTAGAGCTGTATACACCACTCACCTCTTCATCGTCAAACGGCTCATACCCCTCCTGATATAACCGCGCGTAGGCCCGTATTCGATCACCGGTCATGTAGTTCTGACTATTGAGCGAGATCTGTGTGCGCTTGTCCGCGCCAATAAATCGTTGCTGTGCCATTCGCTGTGAAATTTGGCCCCAAAAGCGTGTGTAATAAAGATCACCCACGTTTCGGCGCCAACGCCAAGTGTTATCCGTACCAACATAAAGCACCTGGCCGAGGCCATATCGATGCCGAGCAATGATTGGCAGTTTACCATGATTAGTTTCCTGATTGGGATCCACCATCAGCACCTCCGCACCGGGCTTGCTGTCGACCTGCGCCACCCAATAAATCGGCGGCAAGTCATCCCAAAGAGTTATACTGGCCTCATCTTCCCCTACAAGATTCAACATCGGGTCCACCTTGCCCAAGGCGGTGAGTTGCACACGGATTGGTTTATCAGCGATTATTTCAGCTCCACTGCCGTCTGTGCCCTTTTCAAATTCTACCGGCAACATGTCTGCCACGGGAGTGTCCAGGTACGCATGTGGACTGAATTTACGCCCAGCAATCATAACAAATGCGCCACCAAAGCGGGACACAAACTCGTTCAAATTCTCCATCTGAGTCACGGTCAATCGCTTAGGATCCACGTCTCCCAAGACAACCACATCATACTCAAAGAGATCTTTTTTATTCTCAGGAAAACTTTCCAGATACGGTGTATTCTCTTCACGCGCCAAGGCCGGATCGCCTTCCAGCAGCAACGTCTTAGCTTGGACTCGACGATCGCGTGTCAGGACCGCATGCAGGTAGCGAAAATCCCAGCGAGGTGATTGTTCCACGAAAAGCACCTTGATTTTTTCGTCCACAATCCGCAGGCGCCGTGCCGCCTCGTTGTTATTGGAATCGGTTTCATCATCCCGCGCGGCCATAGACGCCTTGAGCTCAAATTCACCTGAAATGTTGGTTTTAAACCTCAACGGAATCTGTTGTTCTCCATCCGGCCCGAAGGCGACCGTTTCTTCCGCTACCTTTTCACCGTTGAGCGTCAGGATGAGCTGACCATTTTCACCCGCCAAGCCCTGTGACCGCACGCGTACGCGCACCAGTAATTCGTCCTCAAGGAATGCCGCCGGTGGCGCATCCATTTCGGTGATGATGATGTCGCGCGGTGAGGTGATCCCCACACCGTAAAAATATAACGGCACACCTGCGCTAGAAAGCTCGGAACCAACTGTGCGTGGCTGGACTCCCGTGTTATGCGCCCCATCGGAAATCATCCAGATACCAGCCAGCGACTGGCCGCGTTTGCGGTTGAGTGTTTCACGCAACGAATCACCCATAGCGGTAGCCGAGTGGACCGCGCCAAGTTCATCAATCCACGGGAAATCCTTTAGCGTAAGCTTGGCTGAGGGCGCGTTTGGGTCCCTCTCCTGTTCGCGATGTGCACGCTGCAGTTCCCTCACTTGGCCACCCAAGCCAAAGGTGAAAGTTACCAGGTCAAATTTCTCTGATAATTCGGGAAGCAAATTCAATGTCTCGTCACTCAGTACACTTTGAAGAACATTGGTGCGTGCCAACACCTTGAATTCCTCGGCACGGCCTTCCTCTAATTCCTGATCCAGCCCCTTTCGTGCATCAAGATGACCCTTGGCGATTGCAGCGCGTTTGATATCCTCACTTGTAACACGCGGGTCAGCAATGGCCATACTACGACTGCTGTCTACGAGCACCAACAGTGTCTGGCGGATTTTACGTTCAAGAGACAATGTCAAAACCGGCCGCAACAGGACACCGAGCAAGAGCACCAAAAAGGCCACACGTAAAATGATTAGCGTCGCTTTGCGCCCACTGGACAACTCTGCTGGCAACCAGCGATAGGAAATCCAGATAACCATAGCAAAGGCTGCAGCCAGCAACCCAATCCAGATCCACTCCATACCTCCGTGAAACTCCAACTGGCTACCAACGACTTCGCTGCCGGCTTCCACCGTCTCTCCAGTCAGTTTAAGAATCCAGTCGTTCATTATTTTGATTGGCTGAATTTTTGTGCGAGGTAGGTCTCCAACCCTGCGAGTGCGAACACAATCAACAAGATTAACAGCCAGTATTCTGCACCCACACGTGCCTCCTGCACCTTGGCCTTAAAATCCATATTGGCATCCCAATGAATTAGCTTCGCTTCTTCAGGCAGATCGGCATCAACAATTTTGCGCAAATCCGATTCACGCTGATCAGGTTGAACAGCAAAGAGCGTTCGCTGTGAATCACCTTTCAGCTGGAATTCATACAAGCCGGCCCGATGTGTGTCCTTGAACTGCAATACTGGCCGATCATTGAATACTTCGGCGGTAAGGATATTGGTCTGGGCCAACGCGGGCATAAACACCGTGCCTTCGCTGTTGTTCTGGTGCGCGGCTAAAGGTTGAAGGAACGGCTTGCCCACTCGGAGATTGAGCCCGGCATCCTGGTGCGCCTGCACGCTACCAATAATGCGGTACACCAACGGCACCACCGAGGAAGCGCGGATTGGCAGATCGCCCCAGTCAGTATCTGCAGTGGAACTGAATTGATACACACGCCCTTCACCCCATTCACGTTCCATGATCGCTGGGGCTCCGAGACCACCTTCCTCCTCACCGGCTTTCGGTTTATCTTCAAAACGCAAAACTACTTTAGGTGGACCCGACTCCTTTACTTGGGGCTGTTCGACATTCTCGTCCAATGGCAACCAACGAAAAGTACGCGCAACTCCCAGCTCGCCGAACTCGGGATTGTTCCAGAGAGCCGTGACAGGATGCTCGTAGGCGCGTTTCTGAAATTCCACAAACACCTCATCCTGCGTGGCATCACCACTGGGGTCCCCCCAAGGCGAAGGAAGCAGGCCGTGCTTTTCGAAGAGTTCGCGGTTGTAGAAATCCGCATCAATTTTATCGCCCGGATAAAAAATCAGGCCACCACCATTTCGAAGATATGTCTGCAAACCCGCTACATTGTCCTCAGAAAGCTTTTCCACGTTAGCCATCACCACGGCAGTGTAACGTTTGAGTCCTCCCTGCGCATATTGCTCCGGCGATTTTACATCAACTTTCACGTAGTGATTCTCCACTGGCGATAACGCAACCTGCAGAAAGAAACTTTCGTGATCGCGAATATCTCGGGCTTCCCGGTCACCGTCTACAACCAGCACTCGCACTTCCTTCATCGCACGCACCACAAGCAAGTTTTGGTTATCAGCCGGCAAATCATCGTACTGAGCAGGATCTGGAAAAGCAGCCCGAATGGAATGATAACCCTCCTTTTCAAGGCGAGTGTATAGTGGCACTGAGGTTGTGCCTCCCGGAGGTACCACCGGGATAGTCACCTGATCACGTGGATCCACCTCCCCATCGACATATAAACCCACCGCCACATCTGTAGCCTCATTGTCATCATGATTAGCCACCTCAATCTCAAAACGTAAAGGGTGATTTACCGGCGTGAGCCCTGAGGAAATATCCATTTTCATAATCGCCAGATTACGCGGCGGCTCCTGCTCGCCCACACGCAGAACATACACATTGATTTCGCCTTTACTGTCCTCGATTAGATCCTGAATATCAGCGTTTTGCTGCCAACCACTAGCCTGGCCATCAGTTATGACATAAATTTCCTTACGTAACGCCGCGCGCCCCTTAAGAATCTCCACCGCGCGCCCTACTGCTGGAAACAGGTCCGTGGCATGATGGCTCACCTTGGCTATATCAATCTCCTCGTGTGCTTGATTGAGATCATAAGTGGGCTCATCAATCACGCCCTGCACTATATCCGAAGCCAGCAACACCCCGACCGCAGAACCCGAAGGCATCGCGTCGAGCGTTGCCTTAGCTGCGGCCTGCGCCTGTTCAAAAGCGGTTTTACCATCCCGCCCACGAAGATCCATGCTGTAGGAGTTATCCAGCACCAACACTCCCGTCACTTTGGTCTGCCCCAGCACGTCGGTGCTGGAATTCTTCAGGGCTGGGCGCGCTAAAGCTAAGGCCAGCAGCGCGAGCAGGGCACACCGAATCAGTAGTAGGATCAAATCCTCCAAACGCATCCTACGCTGGTTTTGATCCACACTGAGCTTCACAAATTTCATCGCCGCCCAAGGAACCGTCTTAAATTTCCTGCGATTTAAAAAATGAATAATGATCGGAACGGCTACGGCCGCAGTTCCAAACAACATCATTGAATTCAGGAATGACATATCAGGCTTGCTTGCCCTTCGAGGTGCGCAACCGAAAGGTTAGATAATTAGTCATAACCTGCGCTAGCGATTTGCTGGTGTCCACTCGCACGTAATGTACCCCATTTTTTTCACATCCTTCACGAATGCGATCCTGAAAGGCGTCGAATTCACGCTGGTAAGTCTGTCGAATTTCTGCCGGCCGCGTCAGTATTTTAGGAATATTCTCAAGTCCCTCAAATTCCACAAGACCGTTGAACGGAAACTCCAGTTCGTGAGGATCAAGAGTTTGGAAAACAATCACCTCGTGCCCACCAAATCGCAAATGTTGAATACCCTCCATCACCTCATCCTCCTCATCAAAAAAATCACTGATGAGAATAAAGATGCCCTTGCGCGGCGTTTGCATCGCCATATTATGGAGGTTTGCCGCAATATCAGTTTCCTGAGTTCCCTCAAACGCGGCAAGGCGAGACATGATGTTATGGATCGTCGCCTTACTGTCGCTGCGCGGCGCGTAGTCTTTCATGTCCTGGTCAAAAATGCCCAAAGCCACCGCATCTCGCTGATGAATGATGATATATGACAATACCGCTGCGATCATCTTGCCATATTGCAGCTTGGTGTGCGCACCTGAGCCGTAAGTCATTGACTCACTACCATCGAGAAGAATATTGGCGACATAGTTGGTCTCCTGCTCGTACTGCTTGATGAACAGGCGGTCAGTCCGCGCCTCGACTTTCCAATCGACATGGCGAGTGTCATCGCCAGGTGAGTACTCGCGGTGCTGTGCAAATTCCACGGCAAAGCCACGGTAAGGCGATTTGTGCTCACCTGACATGTAGCCTTCCACCACGTAACGCGCGTGCAAGCCCAAGGACTCCGCCCTAGAAATAGCTTCAGCATCCAGCAAATCCGCTGAGGTTTGGGTATCCATAAACGTGAACCAGTGCGATTGTTAACGCGTTTAGCTCAACTTCTGCTTTTGCGGCACTTCCTCAAGGATGCGCTCAATGATATCGTCTGTGGTAAGTCCTTCGCTGGTAGCAGAGAAATTTGGGATAATGCGATGACGTAGCACAGGTCCAGCCATGGCCGCGATGTCTTCGGTACCCACATGCACCCGACCTTGGATCATTGCGTACGCTTTTGCAGCCATGATCATATTCAGACCGGCACGCGGACCAGCACCCCACGAAAGCCACTTTTTACAAAGCGGCAGAGCCTCGTCGGTTGTCACCCGAGTCACGCGCACAAGCTGACGAGCGTATTCAAACACATGATCGCTGACCGGCATTTTCCGAACAATACCTTGCAGGTCTATAATCTGCTGAGCGTTGAGGACGGAATTCGGCTTTGCCGGTGCCTCGCCGGTAGCCATCTTCATAATGTCAATTTCCTCGTCTGAAGTCGGATAGTCCACCTTGATCATGAACATGAATCTGTCGAGCTGCGCCTCAGGTAACGGGTATGTGCCCTCCTGCTCAATTGGGTTTTGCGTGGCAAGCACGAAGAACGGATTCGGGAGATCATGATCCTGGCCGCCAATTGAAATTTTCCTTTCCTGCATTGCCTCCAGCATGGCCGCCTGCGTCTTAGGTGGGGTTCGGTTGATCTCGTCCGCCAGCACGATATTCGAAAAGATCGGGCCTTTTAGGAATTTGAACTCGCGCTCGTTAGTCGCAGGATCTTGAAAAATTACTTCCGTGCCGGTTATGTCACTGGGCATCAGGTCCGGCGTGAACTGGATTCGCTTGAAGTCCAGATCCAACGTCTCAGCCAAGGAAGAGACCAACAACGTCTTTGCCAAGCCCGGAACGCCAACCAGCAGCGAATGGCTTCGCGTAAAGATCGAGATCAACGTCTGGTCCACCACCTCGTTTTGGCCGATGATGACTTTGGAAAGTTCCTTGCGGATCGTTGCCCGCGCCTCTTTAAGTTGCTCCACAGCCTGAAGTTCTTGCGCCTCCATCTGGCCTGAATCAATAGTACTCGTCATAAGTTGTGTTTGATTTTTATCGGTTACAGCGACGGCTTTGGTTAAATCACTAACCCATTTGCCTTCGGATGATCCGAATTAGATCTTGGTTGCGGCGGCAAGTTACGGTGCACTGCATCAGATGCCAACCCTAACTTTCATATTTTTTAAAAAAATTTGATCAAACCCAGCGAACCAGTCATCGGTTTATTCAAATTACTTTATTTTTTTATCGTTAGCCATTGCCAACCATACAATTGCATCCGCGGGAGATGGAACGGACCCTTCCACAGGTTACCCTTCAAAGAAACCGACACAACCCCATCACGGCGCAGGTAACCGAACCACTCGCCGTGCTTGGAATCTGGAAAATGCGAATAAGCCCAATCGTGCACCTGCCGGTGCATCATTTCATAACGATCATCGCCAGTGAGAAGATGGGCTAACAAAGTCGCCAGTATAGCCTCGTTGTGGACCCACCAGAACTTCATGTCGTGCCAGTACTCCTGCACCGGCTTATTGTTCAAATCACGGAAATAAAAAATGCCACCGTGCTCTTCATCCCATCCACGTGCCCACATCCAATCAAGCATTTGACAACCCATCTGAATCAAATCGGGATCATTGCCGCGATG
>CBFHWX010000032.1:0-24243 GCA_965659445.1 Limisphaerales bacterium
TTCTCCGGCAACCCGGGCATGCAAGCAACCACAACGGTTTCTAGTGTGTCTCCACTCATGGTTTAAGTGGATTCAACGCCTCCGCCGCAATTGCCAACTCACCCATGTTCACGTGCGTGTAGTCAAAAGTCTGTGAAAGGGACGCGTGCCCCATCGCCTTCTGCACCAGTATCGGATTGGAAACGGCTTGCTGCATCATTGAGTCATACGTATGCCGGAACGAATGCCAGCCCTTAATGGCCACCGCGCGCGACTGGCCTTCGGCAGGTTTGCCTGTGGTTTTAATGCCCAACTTCTTGAGCAACAGGTTTAAGCTTTTCGCCACCTCTTGCCTCGACTTTTCGTACTCCGCACGTAACCCCGGGAAGAGACATCCATTGTCAGCTTCAACACAGTATTGTCTGATAACATCCCGGACCCATGCCGGAAAGGGTACCTGCACAATTTTTGCCCCTAAATATCTCGTCTTGAATGGCGCCAACTCCAGCACTGCATCTTTGATTTGCTTGTTCTGGAGGAACACCGCGTCTTTAAGGCGCAACCCGGTGCCGATCATGAGTAGGACTATGGCATAATATTCGCGTCGATTCTCCGCAATGATCCGGGGCAAATTAAATTCTCCCTGCACCGTGGCCGGGTCGAGTGTCTTTAGTATCCTAGATATGTCTTCAATCGAAAACGGCTCACGTTTGTCCGGCAAGCCATCGGTTGAAATGGTGATGTCATTGGATAGATGTTTGGCGGCGTTATCAAATGGATTCACCCCCAACCCATACACGTCCTTGAATCGTTCGATCACATTTTTCACCAAGGAAATGATGCGCCGCTTTGATTGCCGGGTGATATCCCGCTCATCCAATTTCCCAACGAACGAGGCGACCAGTTCCTCATCCACCTGATCCAGGCGGGCATCTTTGCATCCCTCGGATTCGAGAAACTCAGTCCAACGTTTCCAGCGTGAAATATCATCCTTATGGGACGCCTTCCGCTTGGTTGATTTTAGGGCACACCATTTAGCCCACAGATCGGACATGCGCGGCATCTCATCACAACGAGCCACGTTAAGGCGCGCACGATAATCTTTTCGTTTCCTCTTGGCCTCACCGGAAGGTAACCGTTCCAACTGACCCAGCAGACTTGAAAATGCATCCTCAAGGGACGACTCCTGCTTAAGCCGTTCATGTTCCAAAACCGCCAAGCGACTGGCCTCGTGCTTGTTTGTGGTCTTCAGATTTATTTTGAAATCCTTGCCGCCGAGGCACACTCGCAGGTGCCAATCCCCCTTTTCTTTCCGCTGAATCAGTTGCATAAAAAAATCCGTCTACTGATGACTATATCAGTTCGGCGGCGATTTCCAAACGCTAGACTCGGACAAAAGTCGGACAAAATACCCACTTTATTCACAATTAGCCATTTTAGCGGTGAATATTGAGTGAATAGTCAAACGCCAAAATTTCAGAATAGCATTGAAAAACAGGGGTAAAAGTAATGGTCGGACCGGCGAGGTTCGAACTCGCGACCTCCACACCCCCAGTGTGGCGCGCTACCAGACTGCGCTACGGTCCGACCGAAAAAGCGATGCTAAACTCGACAAACGAGAAGACAATCTTTTTCGCTCATCTGTTACTTAACTTTGAGTACGATGGTTGTGAAATCGTCAGTTTGTTGGTTCGCCGCCTCATGGGCGCGACCGGCTTGATGCAATTGCGTAACAATTTTTGATGCACGCACAGACTGGTTGCCAACAAGCACTTTCATGATGCGCTCTTTCCCGAAGAGCTTACCCTCCGCCGAAATGGATTCCTCAACACCATCGGACATTAACGCCAACAAATCGCCTTTCTTAAGCATAATTTCCTCGCTCGCCCCGTACTCGGTATCGGGCCGCAGTCCTAGAGGGATACCGGTGCGCGTGAGTTCCCGCTTGGGTTTCCCTTTCCGATCCAGCCAAAGCCCCGGTGGGTGGCCCGCGCTGGAATAACGAATCGTATTCGCTTCGGGATTTAGCATGACAAAGAGCAGCGTGACAAATCGCTCCGATCCAATGTCCTCATTTAACACGCGGTTGGCTCGGGTTAGAATTTTGCCAACGTCAGTATTTTCACCGGCCAGAATGCGTAGGTAGGCGCGAGTTTCCGCCATGAGCAATGCCGGGCCAATACCGTGCCCGGTGACGTCACCCACCACCAACCCGATGCAATTATTGGGCATGGGAATAAAATCGTAGTAATCGCCGGCGGTTTCCTCAGCCGATTCGGTTAGGCCGGCGAGATCGTAGCCTTTCAGTTTTGGGGCCTCCTTCGGAAACAGACGTTGCTGAATCTCCCGCGCGATGTGCATCTGTTCATTGGCCGAATGCAGCGCCGCTTCTGCCTTACGGTGCTTGGTGCGTTCGCGAGCTTCACGCACTTCGCGTTCCACGACCGGCACCAATCGCTTAAGATTACCTTTCATCAGGTAATCATGCGCGCCACTTTTCATTATTTGAACGGCGAGATCCTCACCAATGCCCCCGGAGATTACAATGAAAGGAATATCCTGACCGCTTTCCTGAAGCAACCTTAGCCCTTCAGGCCCATCAAATTCGGGCAGATTATAATCAGCAAGAATAATATCCCACTCCGCTGCATTCAGCGCGGCAACAAAATTTTCTGCCGTTTCAACGCGCTCACTGGTCACCTCGTACCCGCCAGCCTGGAGGAGCCCCCCAAGCACTTTGGCGTCCAAGACAGAGTCTTCGATGATCAACGCACGCAGAGGTTCACTCATGACTGACCTCCCAGTGTTCGCACTTTGGCGCTGATGTCATCTTCCCGCATAAGCGATTCACCAACGAGGATTGCGCGTGCACCGCAGTCTGTGAGACGTTTGACATCGGTCCTTGAATCGATACCGCTCTCGGAAACGAGCAGTGTTTGTTGTAAGTTCATTTGCGACGCCAATGATTCGGTAACTGCGAGATCGACTGTGAAATCTTTCAGGTTTCGATTGTTCACACCAATAAGTGGCGCGTTGATCACCTGGGCGCGTTGCAGTTCCAAGGCATCATGCACCTCCACCAAGACAGACAAGCCCGCGCCGCTTGCCAATTCGTAAAATCGCGCGAGCTTGGCATCATCCAAAATCGCCACGATCAAGAGCACCGCATCCGCGCCCCATTCAATGGCCTCGGAGATCTGGCGTTCATCAATGACAAAATCCTTGCGCAAAAGCGGCAGGTTTACCGCCGCGCGAATGGCTTTGAGATAAGCCGGCGAGCCTTGGAAATATTTTTTATCCGTAAGTATGGATAAACAACTAGCTCCGGCGGATTCGTATTCCTGCGCAATTTCTACCGGATCAAAATCCGGCCGAATAATCCCAGCCGAGGGTGATGCCTTCTTCACCTCAGCAATGAGGCCGACATCGCCGATACGGGGATTAGCCAAAGCCGCAGTGAAATCCCGCACCCCACCACGCGCCGACACCTGTGCCTGCAACGATGCAACCGTTATTTCCACCTCGGGAGAGATGGCAAGCTCGGTGAGCTTGTGCGCCACGATTTCATCGAGGATGCTCATTCGTCATCCACGGTGATGCGCTTGGTCGGGCAGCCTGCCTGCAGCCAACCGTTCACAAAATTGTCCAGATCGCCATCCATCACTTCCTTCACATTGCCGGTTTGGATGCCGGTACGCAAATCTTTCACCATCTGATACGGTTGAAAAACATAACTACGAATCTGGTTACCCCACGAAACACTGCCCTTCTCACTGTAGAATCGCTCCATCTCGGATCTCTTTTCGTCCTCGCGTTTGGCATGCAGTTTAGCCAGCAACAACTTTGTGGCAGAATGGCGGTTCTGATGTTGGCTGCGTTGCGATTGGCTCGCGGCCACAACACCCGTAGGCAGGTGCGTGATGCGCACGGCTGTTTCTACCTTGTTGACATTCTGTCCCCCCTTGCCGCCAGCACGGTAGGTGTCGACACGCAACTCGGAAGGGTCCAGCTCAATGTCACCCTCGGCCTCAATTTCAGCGATAACGTCCACACTGGCAAAACTCGTGTGCCGGCGTTTGTTGGAATCAAAGGGCGAAATGCGCACCAGCCGATGGACACCTCGCTCGGCCTTGCAAAAGCCGTTGGCATTTTCGCCAGAAATCATCAGGGTCGCACTCTTGATCCCAGCCACTTCTCCGGGCATGAAATCCTGCATTTCCACTTTCCAATCGCGCCGCTCAGACCAGCGCTTGTACATACGCATCAACATCTCCGCCCAATCACAACTCTCCGTGCCACCAGCACCGGCATTGATACTCAAAATGCAATTGTTCTTGTCAAGCGGATCACTGAGCATCGCCTGCAATTCCAAGGCATCCAAGGAAATGGTGAGCTTTCCGGTGTCGGCCTTGATCTCCTCGATCAGGAGCGCCTGCGTTTCCTCCTCTTCCTCCTGTCCCAACTCCACCATGCCGATCAGGTCGGCCAGCTGTCTTTCTGCAGATCGAAATGGCTCAATGCGCCTGCGCAAACGAGCGCATTCCTCAACAACCTTCTGAGCCGCCTCACGGTTATCCCAGAAATTATCGCCGGCCATTTGTTGTTCCGCCTCTTTAAGGCGATCCTCACTCTTGGCAATGTCAAAGAAACCTCCGCAGCTTTTTCATGCGCGCTTCGGTTTCCGTCAGTTGAGCTTGTACGAGGTCAAACATTACGCGATTCATTTAGCCGGAACATCCACCGATGCCGAGCCCTTTTTGCGTTCCATCTGTAGTGCCAACAACTGAGCCACCAGCAATCCAAGGCAAACCACCACTGACCCCCACGAAAGCCAGTCCCCGTGGCGTTGGTAAAATGTCGCTCTATGTGGCCCCTTACGAATAGGCACCGTCACCATTCTGACACCGGATGAATGAACGGGGAGTTCCAGATATTTCTGTGCATTTGTTGAGTTATTATCCAATTTCCCATCAACCATCGACACCCGAACCACATGGTCCCGAAACCGTCCATGTTCATCGACCCAACAGGTGATGCCGTTATTAGTGCAGCGTACAAGTGGCCGGCGCGTCTCAATGGCCCTCCATGCCGCCGAGCGTGCGTGTTGCCATTGCTGGTGGCTGTCACCGAACCAACCGTCATTGGTAAGGTTTAGCAGGAAATCCACCTCCTCCGTTGCCGCACGCCGCGCCAGCTTGGGCACCACATCCTCAAAACAAATGATCACCGAAGTTTTGGCGGAGCCAAGGTCAAACATCACTGGACCTTTACCTCGACCAAAATTCCCGACTGGTGCGAGTTTTTTTAAAAATGGCAACTGTTCTCCGAACGGCACGTACTCACCGAACATGACCAAGTGTTGTTTACTGTATACAGCCAACGCCTCTCCATCGGGATTCAACAAAACAGTACTATTGTAGGGCACTCCGTTGGTTCGAGTGTCCACCCCCCAAACCCGCCATATTTTTTTTTTGCGGATCACCGCTTCCAATGTATTCATACGATTGCTTGTCACGCTGCGTTCCAAATATGGCACCGCAGCTTCCGGCCACACGAGCAGATCCGGATTTTTCTTCACCGCTTGATCAGAAAGATCCATCAGATGCTCAAAGCGGTCGCGTTGCGCCTGCTCATTCCCAAGATCCCAAAGAACCGTTTGCGGAATGCTCGGCTGAATCAATGCAATTTTTATTTCACCCTTTTTAGCAGGCAACGGTTTCGACAGCTCGACACTACCCAAAATAACGGCCACCAAGAGTAGCCCCAAAGGTCCGGCCAATTCCGCGAGCCATTGAGTTTGAAACCGTTTCTCTTTCTGGCAGCGCCAAAACAAAAGCAATCCGCCCACCGACACCCAAGCAACCACCAGCGAAACTCCCAACACGCCGGTAAACGAAGCCAATTGCGCAAGCCGTGTGAATTCAAGCTGCGATGCGCCGAGATAATTCCACGGGAAACCCGTGATCACCCAACCGCGCAAACATTCCAGCGCCACCCATCCCACTGCGCACGCCAAGCCCCACGCACAGCGGCGACTAAACTGGAGTTCTTGAATCGATTCGTTGATTGGCTTCTCACGATCACCGGGAAACAAACGCCAACAGAACGCGGCCCATAGTGCAGGATATAAAGAACAATAGCCGCTCAACGCCAGCCATCCGGCAATGTTTCCGGGAGATACGGGTATATAAAGCAGCCATGAGAGCGAACTAAAGTAATGAGACAAGCCGGCAGCCAAGCCTAATTGAAAGGAACGTTTGGGCGACGCATAAGTAACCCATAACAACAGCGCCGGGGTAAGCCATGCTACGGGCAGACAATTTACCGGAGGAAAAGCACATGACCAGACGAGTCCGACAAAAACGGCTATCACCCAGACACCTTTGCCTCCCATAGCGTTCACAAGATCAGATTGCCAGAACCGATTGGCAAGGCAAGTGCAGCCTATTCACGCCGGTTTTGGCTTTTCTGAAAATTGAGCATCGAGTAACGTTCCCTAACCCAACTCCATGAAACAAGTCCGTATTGGCAAAAGTACTCTCAAGGGATCGCAACTCGCATACGGCTGCTGGCGCATTGCCGGTACCTGGGACGGGCGAAAAGTCAAGGCCAACGACCGCGAGACGGGAGTAAAGTCGATCCTCACCGCGCATGAAACAGGCTACACTCTTTTTGATCACGCCGATATTTATTGCGATGGCATCTCGGAGGAACTCTTTGGCCTGGCATTGAAGCAATCAAAGGCGCTTAAGAAGTCCGCCGTGATTGCCACCAAATGCGGGATTCGCATCCCCGAAAGCAATGAGCCTTACCGCTACGATTCGTCCGGCGATTATATCGTGCAATCTTGTGAAAAATCCCTGCAACGCATGGGCATCAATTGTATTGATATTTACCAACTGCACCGGCCGGACTGGCTGATGGATCCATCTGAAATAGCCCACGCGTTTGCCAAATTGCAAAAAGCAGGCAAGGTAAAACACTTTGGCGTTAGCAATTTCCGCCCTTCACAACTTGCCACCTTGCAAAGCGCGTTGAAAGAGCCGTTGGTAGTTAATCAAGTAGAGATCAGCCTGCTGCAGCTTGACCCGTTTGAAGACGGCACCCTTGACCAGTGTCTTAACCGCACTATCACGCCCATGGCTTGGAGCCCACTCGCCGGAGGATTCCTCGGTAACGGTAAAAGTAACGTGTTGCCTTCCCAGGAAAAATACAAGCCTGCCAAAGTGCGGAGACGACTGGATTTGCTAGCGCGCGACTTCGGTGTAAGTCGGGCGGCCATCGCGCTGGCGTGGTTGTTGGAGCATCCGGCAGGGATCTTGCCAATTGTGGGCACCACTAAGCATGAACGTATTCGCGAACTTGCAAAGGCTGATGAAATTCAACTCTCTCACGAACAGTGGTACGCACTGTTAACCAGCGCGCTGAAGGAGGACTTGCCCTGAGAACACCAGCCCAGCTCGGCTATCGCATGCCGGCCGAGTGGGAACCACACGCAGGCACATGGCTCTCTTGGCCACGCCGGGAGAGTATTAGTTTCCCGATTATCTATGATCGCATTCCGCCAATTTTCGCCAAAGTAATCAGCACTTTGTCACGAGGCGAAGAGGTATTTGTCAATGTGTGCGATCCAGAAATGGAGGCAGACGCTCGCAAAATTTTAAAGCAACACGATGCGCTCAATAATAATGTCAATTTTTTCCATCATCCGTCTGATGAACCGTGGTGCCGTGATCATGGGCCAATTTTCGTGCAGAATGAAACTACCCGCGCGATTATCAACTGGGACTATAACGCGTGGGGCAAAAAATATTCTGCACATAAAAAAGACAACAAAATTCCGAAACGCATCGCTTCGGCACGCGATCTTCAATGCTACACTCCCGGCATGGTGCTCGAAGGCGGCTCAATTGAAGTGAACGGTCAAGGCACCCTGCTCACCACCGAAAGTTGCCTGCTCAATCCCAACCGCAATCCAGATCTGAACAAAAAGGAAATCGAACAACGTTTACGCGAATATCTCGGCGTGACGCACATCCTTTGGCTAAGCAATGGTATCGTAGGTGATGACACCGACGGTCATATTGATGATCTCACTCGGTTTGTGGATCAACATACAGTCATTACCATGATTGAAGAAGATGAGTCGGATGAAAATCATCAACCCCTTAAGAAAAATCTGCAGCGCTTGAAAAAGATGCAAACACAGGACGGCAAACCTTTGAAAATCGTTGAAATCCAAATGCCAGACCCAGTGTTCTTTCAAAATGAGCGACTACCTGCGAGTTACGCAAATTTTTATGTGGGCAATGAGACGGTCCTCCTGCCAGCCTTCAATCAAGAAGGGGATCTTAAAGCCGAGGAGATACTGCAGGATTGCTTCCCTTCACGTGAGATAATTTGCATTGATTCAACCGATCTCTTGTGGGGTCTAGGCTCGTTTCATTGCCTCACTCAGCAGGAACCAACGTAACCAACTATAATTCTCATGCTGTATTAGAATTGATTTAACTTGCTCCCAATGAGTGGGTTTAGTTTCAATCCCACCATGAGTTCGGTAGACCAGTTTGAAAGTCTCTTCAACGCCGCCTCGAAGACTGTCTTTGAGCACCAACCTCCTTCACTCAAGACTGTCTTAGTGGTAACCGATCTTGATGAGACGCCTGCGCGTAAATATACGGACAGTATAAAAGAATTTTTCACCACTTTAGAGGGGTCCTGGGAGATGATTAATAAAGATGATTTCCACACTGTCAAAGACCTCTTGGATGCCGTGGAGAAAATCAGGCCTGACCTCATCGTCACCTATAGGCACCTTCACAGTGAGGCATGGCGATGGCCTTACAGCCTGGGTGAACATCTCGATGTTTTGATCCAAGTAATCGAGGCCCCGGTTGCCATCATGCCACATCCAGATCGTGATGGATTACCAGAACATGCGATGAAAAATACCAGCAGCGTGATGGCTATCGCTGACCATCTTTCCGGTGAGGATGTGCTGGTCAACATCGCAGCGCACTTGACCAGCCCCGGAGGCGCACTGCACCTCACGCATATTGAAGATGAAGCAACCTTTGAGCGGTACATTGATGCCATCAGTAAAATACCCGAAATCGATACGGACATCGCGAAGGAATCCATCCATGCTCAACTTTTGTATGATCCATCTCAATACATTGATTCATCCGAAAAAGTCCTCAAGGAAAATGGCGTGGACCTTAGCGTGATTAAACACGTAACTCATGGCCATCAACTCGAGGAGCACCGCAAGGCTGTAGAGGAAAACCATGTCAATCTGGTGGTACTTGATGGTCATAACACAGATCAACGCGCCATGAACGCCACGGCCTATTCATTGGCTGTGGAATTACGCACCACCCCGCTCTTGATTGTGTAAGGATTAATTATGAGTGAAGCGATTAATTCCGCCCCAGCAAAGAAACTACACAACCCGTTGCATGTCACTATAGTCGTGATAGTTGCCACGATCATATGTGCGGTGATGCTTAACCAAGGAACTGAAACAAAATATGTTTTCGGCCTTCTTTTGGCGGTCACTCTCGGAATGTTGGCCTTGGAGAAAGTAAACAAGGCAATCCTCGTGCTGCTGGGTTCCGGCGTCGCACTTCTGCTGGCAATTTCCGAAGGGCTACTCAAGCAAGAGAGCCATGGAGACAGTGCACACGCACTACCTGTGTATATAGAGATGATCGATTGGGGAACCATCGGCATCATAATCGGTTCCACAATTTTTGTGGAACTCATCTCCCGCAGCGGCCTCTTTGCGTGGATCAGTGTGAAAATTTTGAAAGTCTCCAAGGGAGATCCATTCAAATTATTAATTTGCTTCTCCGGCCTCACAGTCGTTTTCAGCGCATTCCTGAACAATGTCACAGCTATGATTATCGTAGGCTCGCTAACTATTGTGGCATGCAAAAAACTCAAACTATCCGCTATGCCTTTTCTGTTAGCTGAAGGCATCTATACGAATATTGGGGGATTACTGACGCTCATATCCTCCATCCCAAATATCATCGTCGGCACCGCGGCCAACATTGGATATACAGAATTTCTGAAGGTTGCAGGCCCGTACTGTCTGATCGCATTTGTGGCCACACTCTACCTTGTACGCTGGTTATTCAAAATTCAGCCACTAAAGGATGAAGAAGAGAAAGCCGATGCCAAGGAGATGGTGGATGCCTTTGATGAGTGGGAAACAGTCAAAGACCGCACCTTTTTTTATCTGTCTTCAGTGGTGCTGGCTGCAATTATTTTGGGATTTGCGCTTCACTCTTCAATCCCTGTACTCAATCAAATGGGCCTTGAGGTTATAGCCATTATTGGGGCCACGGTAATGCTGGTGATTTATCCCACCGATGTGGAAGGCGTCTTGAACGAGGTGGAATGGACACTGGTGCTATTTTTTGTCGGCCTCTTCACTCTGCTTGGAGTGATGGAACATGCGGGCGTACTTACAATGATCGGCGATTGGCTGAAATCACCCTTGAGTGCCGGTCCGACCACCGGCCCCATTGCCATGATGTGGAGTAGTGCCTTTTTTAGCGGCCTTACAGACAACATTCCTTTGGCCGCAGTACTGGCTAAGGTTTTGGCCGGCTTTCAGGCTAATGTTGCCGAGCTACCTTGGTTCGCCGAATACGGCCACATGCTATGGTGGAGTCTGATTTTCGGAGCCGGTTTAGGCGGAAATTTCACGCCCATAGGTAGTGCCTCCACCGTGGTAGCCATAGGGATTCTCAAAAAAGAAGGCCACAATATCACCTTCATGCAATACGTAAAAATTGGTGCCATTGTAGTTCTGGTACAGTTGGCACTTGCTACCGGCTATCTGTTTGGTGCTGAAAAAATTGGCCTAATTCCAGAAATAAACCCCACGAAACCAAACGTCGAGCAGACCCACGAACACGATACCAACGAAAGTGATGATGATTGACCGAGCCTCTATTTCCTGTTATTGGCTTTGTGATATGTTAAATCTGCCTGCACAAACCGACAACGTAGTGGTGGTACCATCAGTATCGGTTGCTGGCTCCGGGATGCGTCGAGGTTAGGAGCAATTTCGATCAGGACCCGCGGCTAATAATGGTCGTGGGTCTTTTTGTTTTATCCAACCCAGCCATAAACCAAGGCGAACCATGAACGAAAGTAAACCGAAAAGGAAAACCAAGGCTCCAAAACGTAATCTTGGTAAACCAATGAAGGGCTGTGAAATCCTCGTCGCAGCACTGGAGCGTGAAGGTGTGGATACTCTCTTCGCCTACCCTGGTGGTGCCAGCATGGAACTGCATCAGGCACTCACCAAGACCAAGAAAATACGCACCATCCTACCACGCCATGAACAAGGCGGTGTTTTTGCTGCCGGAGGCTATGCCCGCGCCACTGGTAATGTCGGAGTGTGCATGGCTACCAGTGGCCCAGGCGCCACAAACCTGGTAACCGGAATCGCCGACGCGTGGATGGACAGTGTGCCGCTGATCGTCCTCACCGGTCAGGTGCCCCAGTCCATGATCGGCAAGGGAGCGTTTCAGGAGACTGATTTTTACGGCATGACGCTGAGTGTCGTAAAACACAGCTATCTTATCACTGACATCCGGGAAATCCCGCAGGTGGTAAAGGAGGCCTTTCATATTGCCAATACTGGAAGACCCGGCCCGGTGGTTATTGATTTCCCAAAAAATATCCAACAGCAAGTCGCCCAACCGGTTTGGCCGGACAAGATCGATCTACCCGGCTACAAACCATTTCCAAAGGCCGACAATCTGGAACTAAACGAGATTATCGGCCTTATCGAGAAATCCAAGCGCCCCGTATTGTACGTCGGGGGCGGTATCATTACCGGCAACGCCTCCAAGGAATTACGGGCATTTGTCGAAGCCACAAAAATTCCTGTCACCACTACCCTAATGGGTATTGGCGCGTTCCCGGAAGACCACAAGCTTTCGCTGCGATGGCTGGGCATGCATGGTGCGGCGTATGCGAACTGGGCCGTAAGTGGTGAATTACGCAAGGATACAAAAGGGCGTATCCGAAAAATTGCCGATGGGGCGGATTTATTGCTCGCCTTCGGCGTGCGGTTTGACGATCGAGTGACCGGTAAAGTCGAAAAGTTTTGTGAGAATGGTACGATTGTCCACGTGGACATTGACCGATCGGAGCACAACAAGAATAGGCACGTGCAATTACCCGTCCACAGCGATGTGAAATTTGCACTAAGGAAATTACTTAAAATGGTGAAATCCCGCCCGATCAAGGCGCGTTTCACCAAATGGCACAAACAGATTGGTAAATGGAAACAACGCGCCCCAATGCGTTATGAGGTAACTGAGGAGGTCCTGAAATCCACACATATGAAGGATCATCTCAATGGCAAGGCAGACCAAGTCATTCTGCCACAGCACGCGATTGCCGTACTCTTTGAACATACTAAGGGCAACGCAATCATTACCACCGGCGTAGGGCAGCATCAGATGTGGGGTGGGCAGCATTACCGATACAAATTCCCGAGGCAATTCATCACCAGCGCTGGCCTCGGCGCGATGGGTTTTGGCTACCCAGCCGCGATGGGTGCGAAGGTCGCCTGCCCGAGCAAGGAAGTGATCGACATTGATGGCGACGGCTCATTCCTCATGAATATTCAGGAGCTGGCCACCGCCAAGATAGAGAAAATTGCCGCCAAGGCCTTAGTCTTAAATAACCAACACTTGGGCATGGTGGTGCAATGGGAGGATCGTTTCTACGCCGGCAACCGTGGTCACACCTATCTCGGCAACCCTGACAATACGAAAGAGATTTACCCGGATTACCCGACCATTTGCGCCGGCTTTGGCGTGAAGTGCGAACAAGTAATCTTCAAAAAAGACCTTATCCCGGCCATGAAACGCATGTTGGCCGCCAAGGAGCCTTATGTGCTGGAAATCGTCACGCCGTACACCGAGCACGTGCTACCATTCATCCCCGCCGGCCACACCGTCGCTGACATGATCTACTAATGAACAAATCTTTTTTTATTCTTACACTCGTAATGGGGTGCGCGACACCGGCAACTCCAGCCTCACCGCCTACAAAATCAAAGACAACTGCAGGGGTAACCTCGTCGAGGGAGAATGCATTATCTCTGGCTAAGCAGGAAATCGGAAAGGCTCCCGCAGACTTAATACCCCACTCCACTGGACCGGGTAAAGTCGGAGCGGCGAAAATAGTCCCTATTGATAACCTCAAGAAAAAAGCACTGGAAATCCAAGGTGGCGACGCTGATCAATCTCATTATACCATGTACCTGCTCAACAGAAAGGTGCCAGAAGATTACGAGTGCTCACTAAAATTCCGGATTCAATCAGGGAAAGGTGTGCAGGCGGCTGGGGTTTTGTTTCGGATGCAAGACAATCGCAGTGACTATTATCTGCTGGCTGTGAAGCCGAAAGATAAAAAACTTTTCTGGACGGTCTTCAAAAATAACAAAGCCGTGCTGGGTAAAAAAGATAACCAAATCCTGGATGCCAAAAACGGCTGGCACCACTTAAAGTTCAGCTGTACTGCCAACACCATACGCTGGGATCTCAATGGCCGGAAACAGTTCATGCAATACGATCCAAACGCCAACCCAGACTACCGCGATGGCGGATTTGGTTTTTGGGTTCGCAGCGACACGCGCGTCCAATTTTCGGACATGGAACTGCTGCTACCTGAGGCAGTAGCCAACAAGAAAAAGCATAGCAAACTTATTGAGGATCTAGCATTGCAAAACAAGCGGCTGATCTCCCTCCAACTCATTGCACGCACGAAAGAAGGCCGAACGCCGGTGGTGGTGGGAAGTTTGGTTCCTGAAGAAGTCGGACTGCCAGGCCACAAGATCACCGCCGAGGTATTGGACACGGGGAAAAGTTTCTACGGCCTCGACAAGACCAAAAGCACAAGCACCGTGACCGTCCCGCTCAACGGGCGCAATGGAAAAATTATAGGGGCCGCCCGAATGCGGTTGCGTAACAATTCCACGATCCCCAAGCAGCGTGACTTGACCTATGCGCTGAATATCGCCAAGCGTATTCAAGAAAAGCTACCGGACAGGAAGATGCTGCTAATTGTTCCGTAAACCGACACTGGTACGCGGCTCAGGGTAATCCGTGGGGGCGACTGCTCGTCGACCACCAATGATCTTGAAACTTCCTTTCACATCTTTTCTCATGAAGGGTCGTTCATTTTCGCCAATGTAGGTTTGCCTCCTCATCAATCTTCCGAACGGGTCGATCATACAGTAGGAGTACTGTTGCTTGTGACTTTGAAAAAATAGATGTGAGATGCCTTCCTGATCCAACCCGAAAGCGGGCTTTGCGTGATGAACCATCATTCCCAATGGGGTCACATTGTAGATCACAAAACTCGGATCATGATCATCGGACACACGCATGAATAGATGTGATTTCCCTTTAACACGCGCCGTCTGAAGCGTGTAGCGGCGGACTTCTGGCGGTTTCCCAAGCGTTTCGGATGCCACCCCGCGCCGAACCACATGCATCACCCTGGCCCGAACCACCTGAATTTTCACCGGCGCACTTTCAAAACGTACCTCGACCCAGTTGCTCGTGGTGACACTAGCTTGGATGGTATATTCACCCGCCTCGCTGAAGTCGAAATACGGCGCAAGGTTGATTCCCTTTGTTACTTTTTGACCGCTGCTGAGAACAAACAAATTTCCTCGTGGCGGCCGACCAACCTGATTCACTGGAAAACCGCGCCCGTTTCGAACGGAAAACCGAACCCAGCCTTCCTTGTCGCCGAGGATGATTGCTTTGTTGTGATTACTGCCGATGAAGACATCCAAGTGGATCGGTTCGTGTTGCACAAAATTGTCACGACCCACGCTCAGTCGCACATTAAGCTGTGCATAGACATGAGGTGCGCAACAAAAAGTAATAATCCACCATGGAACAAACCTCCCCACTCCGGAAGACTCGCATAAAACCGGCCTGTTCGCGAGTTGAATTCAGTTTCACTCCAGCTGAGTTATTCACATCAACACAGACAAAACGTGATCTATACATTCAAATGAGTCTAGGTTTGTAAATGAGAAAGCCTTTATCCCAAGATGACCATTATTTGCCAAAATCAAGCCGATCGGCCAGACGCTCAGGTAGGCCAGCATCGAGGATTTTTTGCTTTGTGGTTTCAATATCGTAATCCAATCGGAAAAGTTCTACCGATTCTGCATCTGAATCATAAATGCAATACGACGCGCGAGGATCACCGTCTCGTGGCTGCCCCACACTGCCCACATTGATAAAATACTTCAGACCTGGCTCAAGTTTCAAATGATCAAACGTCCCGTGTTCAATGCCGCCTCCATCATCAACAAATACCACCGGCACATGAGTATGGCCATGGAAACAGAGGTTGGTGCTTTGGTAAACAAAGTTTTCTGCTGCATCATTCTTATCTTGAACGTAACCCCAGAGTTTAGGGTTGGCCATGGTACCATGCACGATTGAGAAATGATCCACCAAACGCACGTAGCGCAGTTCACACAACCATTGGCGATCTTCCGCACTAAGTTGCTCACGCGTCCAAACCACCGCTTCAGCCGCCACAGGGTTAAAGGCTGAGAGATCACAATCTTGCCCGATGTACTCATCGTGATTCCCCATCACACACGGAATATCCAGTCCTCGCACGATATCCATGCATTCCTTGGGGTTGGCATTGTAGCCCACCACATCGCCGCCACATATATACTTTTCGCAGCCGCGTGCATCAGCATCCTTGAGCACCGTATTCAGTGCCTCTAGATTCCCATGGATGTCTGATATAATTGCGTATTTCATTGAGCAACACTTAAGAAGCGCGAACTATATTGATGCATATAATTTTGTCAAAACGTTACATCTAACGGGCGATTTCGAACCCTCGAAATTCACCAGTGCCTTTACTCCAATGCGCTTGAGTGTCGCGGATGAAGCGGCGCAATCCTGCATCGGGAATGGCAGCTTGAAAAGCCTCTAATTCACTTCGCTCACCTTCCGACAGCATTTCAACCCGGCCATCTCTTAGATTTTTCACCCAGCCGGTCACATCAAATTCCAGCGAAACCGTCCTCACAGCATAACGGAATCCCACTCCTTGCACATGGCCAGAAAAGTAAACGTGCAAACGCGTCGACATCAAATTCCCCGATCTGGCTTGTGCACCTCATACTCACCCTTGCTCGATTTCTTGAGTACCGTGAAACCGTTTTCGTTTGCCTCACGGATGTTCACCTTGCGGTAATGTTTGGGCATGTAGATCGAGCCAAACACCTTACGTACCGGCTTTTTACATACCGGGCATGCTTTCAGGGTTGGTGCCTTCATTGGCCGGTTTAGCTCGAAACTACCTCCACATACTTTGCAATCCCCCTCGCAAATCTTATACTCATAAAGTGGCATACCCCAATATACCAAAAAAGACACCAACTGAAAAGCCCTCGACATCCCGCCCCTTCAACCTCGAAACTATGCCATGGCCATTGCGCGAATATTGGTGGACGGCTACAGCCTTCTGCACACTTGGAAGGACCTTGTCCCAGGTGAACCACGCCATTCCGCACGCGCGCGCGAAGCGCTCATTCACGTGCTCACCCAGTACGCCGATAGTATCAGCGCTCCCGTCACTCTCTTTTTTGACGGCGCCGGTGCCCCAAAAGATACGCCGGATAGTATATCGCCCGATTCACTGGAAATCGTTTTCTCCCGCAAAGGCAAAACTGCTGACGATCTCATCGAACGAACCGCCTTCCGCCTCAAGCCCCACGGCGAAGCCCTCGCTGTAACAAATGACTACGCAGAACGTGACACCGTCATATCCATGGGTGGCACAGCACAAAGCTGCGAGGAATTTATCCGCGAAATCGAGCGCACTCTTGGCGCGCGCGATAAGTTTATGAAGACATATAACCGCCGCGAGGCCAATCGCTTCAAACGCAAGTGATTACCGTTTCAAAATTGCCGTTATCGTCCGTATCATCGCGCCCATCTCCTGTTCGGTTCCAATGGTTATACGCAGGTAATCCCTCACTCGCAAATCGCTAAACCACCGAACTAACACATTCTGTTCGCGCAATTTACGCTGCCACGTACGTGCGGTTAAACGCGGCGGTTTTGCCAGCAGGAAGTTTGTTTGGCTCGGCAGCACCACAAAGCCAACACTCGTCAGCGCCGATCCAACCTGTTCGCGCAAGCGGATGATCTCCTTAAAATTCGTACGGTAATACTGCAAGTCCTTCAGTGTCGCCAACGCGGCCACTTGGCCAAGACCATTTACATTGTAGCTGTCGCGGATCTTATCTAGCGCCGAAATCAACTTTGCAGTGCCAACAAAATAACCAATGCGCTGAAAGCATAACGAATATGCTTTTGAGAATGTCCGTGACACCAGCACATTCGAATGTTTTCGGGCCAGCGCCATCGCATGTTCTTTAGCAAAATCCACATAAGCCTCATCAAGAATCATCACACCTTTCTGCGCCTTGCACAATACCTCTAAGTCCGTCGTCGTGTAGCCGTTCCCACTCGGCGCATTGGGCGTGGTCACATAGGTCAATGCCGCCTTGAAGTTCCATTGGCTTTTCCGCAGCTCCCCCATGGTTGGCAAACTAAAGTCCTCCTTCAATGCCACTTCATTCCGTGTGGCATTATGGATATTCGCCAGCACTGGATACAACGAATAGCTCGGCGTGAAATATTGAATCGCATCCTTACCTGGCTCCACAAACGCGCGAGTAGCCAATGCCAGCAGTTCGTCCGAGCCGTTTCCCACGATCACATTTGACGACGACACGCCGTGCAATTTGGCCAGTGTTTCACGCAACTCCTGCGCAGTAGGGTCCGGGTACAAACGCATCCGCTCATCCACCGCCGCTCTTACTTCGCCTAGTACTTTAAGGGAGGGGGGATACGGATTTTCGTTTGTGTTCAATTTCACAATCCCGAGTCCCTCCGGCTGTTCGCCCGGCACGTAGGCGTGCAATTGCTGCACCTGCTTTCGAATGAGTTTCATTAATCCAAACGTATTGCAGCAGAATACCCATGAGCGTCCAGCCCTTCCACTGCCGCCAACTGCTGCACCGCCAACAGCGATTTTCGCAAGGCTGCAGGCGTGTAGTAAACCACGCTCGTGCGGCGTTGGAATTGGTCCACGGTGAGCCCGGCAAACGATACGCCCGCACCACCGGTCGGCAACGTATGACTCGGCCCAGCCACATAATCGCCCAACACTGTTGGCGAATGGTTGCCGAGAAACAGCGCACCTGCGGTCGTTATTTGTTTAGAAACTGCCTTCGGATGTTTGAGCATCACCTCGCAATGTTCCGGCGCCAAACGGTTGGTCAGCTCAATGGCCTGTGCCTGTGACTTCACGTGGATCAACCAGCCATTTCGCTTAAGTGTCTTCTCAATGTACTTACGCCGTGATCGTAGCGGTAGTTGCCTTTCAATTTCCAGCTCAACGGTCTTGATAATCTTGGAGGATGTGCTAACGAGCCAACAGCGTTCATGGCCCGAACCATGCTCAGCCTGTGCTAGAAGATCCGCTGCCGCCCACCCGGGATTCGCAGTGACATCCGCCAACACCAGCAGTTCACTTGGCCCGGGCAACAGGTCAATGGCCACGTGCCCAAATAACAATCGCTTAGCTGCCACCACATATGCGTTGCCCGGCCCAAAGATTTTCTGCACCCGCCCAATTGACTTCGTGCCATGCGCCAGCGCAGCAATGGCGTGCGCCCCTCCAACGCGATAAATTTCCGTTGCCCCCGCCACCTTGGCTGCGTGTAACAAACCCGGATTCACCTTACCATCTTGATCACACGGCGTGCACACCACAATTTCCAGACAGCCAGCCACTTTTGCCAGCGTCACAGTCATCAGCGCAGTGGAGACCAACGGTGCGGCCCCCCCCGGAATATACACGCCAACACGCCTAAACGGATCGAATTTCTCCCCCACTCGTGCGCCCTGCGAGTTCCGGACCGTCCAACCCTTGCGCAAGCCCTGCTTGTGAAATTGGCTGATGTTACGATGCGTAAAGCGAATGGCAGCCTTGAGTTTTCCATCGACCTGTCTTGACGCACCAGCGATCTCCTCGTCGCTGATTTGCAACGTCTTTGCCGTAAGTTTTGCCCCATCGAATTTCTTGGTAAACTCCAGCAACGCCACATCGCCCTTGGCGGCCACACGCTCAACAATAGCCCGCGCGGCGGCCTCGATTTTCGAATCAAACAGGCTCGAGGCCGCGCATAGTCTATCGAGCTTGTGCTCAAAGTCGGCATCGGTATGGCGCAGTTTGTTCATCAGCGGCGCAGTGAAACAGATGAGGGAGCAAATGTCAAAAGACACCCTTTGGGATTGACCGGCTAACTGGATTAACTAATCTCGCTCACTGTTTGCCCGCGTAATGAGTGCCCGTATGCTCAAATCCTTCGATGTAGATTCCCTGCCAGTACGTGTGTACGCCAGCCAGGACGACATGTCTACCGCCGCCGCGCGAGAGATGAACGATCACCTTTGCAATGTCATTGCTGAACAAGGTGGCGCGGCCGTCATCCTTGCCACCGGCAATTCACAGATTCAGTTTCTTGAAAAACTCCTAGCCATCGGCGAAGTAGACTGGAACAAGGTCACGCTTTTTCATATGGATGAGTATCTTGGGCTAGACGCCGACCACAGTGCAAGTTTCCGGCGTTACATGCGCGAACGGGTGGAGAGCCGCGTGAATCCGTTGGTATTTAATTATCTCGAGGGCGATGCACTGGAACCGCTACGCGAATGCCGACGCTACACCGAACTGCTTGCCGCCCAGCCGATCGATCTCTGTTGCCTTGGCGTGGGCGAAAACGGCCACATCGCGTTTAATGACCCTCCCGTGGCGGATTTCAATGACCCTGAAATGGTGAAAATCGTGCAGCTCGACGATGTCTGTCGCCAACAACAACATGGCGAGGGACATTTCCCAACGTTCGATGCTGTGCCGCAATCTGCGCTCACTCTTACCATCCCTGCATTGTGTCAGGCAAAAATGATGACCTGTCTGTGCCCGGAAACGCGTAAGGCTGAAGTGGTTAAGCGCGCGCTGCAGGGAGAGATCAGCGAAGAGTGCCCGGTCACCTATCTGCGCACGCAACCGCAGTGCGTGCTATACTTGGACCAGGATTCTGCAAGCCTGCTGGATTAGGTCCCCATTGCGTCAATGGT
The DNA here is from genome assembly GCA_965659445.1 of Limisphaerales bacterium. Taxonomy (GTDB): domain Bacteria; phylum Verrucomicrobiota; class Verrucomicrobiia; order Limisphaerales; family UBA1100; genus UBA1100. The sequence continues at coordinate 20,217 of CBFHWX010000032.1, forward strand.
TTCATCGACACAACCAGCCAACACTTCCAACCCCTCTTCAAGTGCTTCCTGCGTAATGCAGAGAGGTGGCGCAAGTTTAACAGTTTGGCCCCAGGCACCTACGGGAGCAAACATCAGCAGACCCTTGTGGAAGGCACGTTTGATGATATCGAAGGCGATATCGTGGTTGGGCTCCTTCGTATCGGGCTCGACTACTTGGAGACCACCGACTAGGCCTTTGGCAGAAACGCGGCCGATGATGTTGGGATGCTTTTGGCCGATAGCCTCGATTGCTTTTAACAAAATAGGCTCGAGGCGAGCTGCGTTGCCGATCAGATCATCATCAATCAAGCTGTGGATGCTGGCGATGGCGGCGCGACAACTCAGGGGATTGCCAGTATGCGTGCTTGTCATTGAACCTGGCGGATATGAATCCATGATTTCTGTTTTTCCAATGACGCCCGAGAGCGGAAGCGAACTGGTGACACCCTTGCCTATGCAAATTAAATCGGGCGTAACATTATAATGCTCAAAGGCCCATAACTTGCCAGTACGGCCAAACCCAGCCTGCACCTCATCAAAAATCAGCACTACATCGTTGGCGTCACACCATTCGCGGAGTTGCTGGATATATTCGACCGGAGCAAAGTCGGGACCAACGCCCTGAAACGTCTCGAACATCACGCCGGCGATTTTGTCAGGCCCGAGGCCGCGTTCCTCGATGGTCTTTAAAAATAGATCAAAGCTCGTGTCCTCGGTCCAGTAGCCGTCGGGCCACGGCACCTGTGCGATGGCGGGGTCAAGATTTACAATCCAATCTTTTTGGCCGGGAATGCCACCGGTCATTTGACTGGCCAGCGTGCGACCGTGAAAAGCACGTTCGGCTCCAATAATACCGATTTTCTCCGTGCCCCCTTTGGCAATACCATGGGTCCGAGCGAGCTTGATGGCGCACTCGGTGGCCTCGCTCCCAGTGGTGAGCAGGAAAACTTTTTCGAGGCCATCAGGCGCAACTTCAATCAACAGCGAAACCAACTCCGCGCGTTCCTCGCTTGGGAAGCAGTAATTATGAATGAGCCCACTGTCGACCTGATCGCGGATCGCATCGCGAATAGCCTGCGTACCGTGACCGGCATTGGTGACGAGCACACCGCAGGAAAAATCCAGCCACATGTTACCGTGTGCATCGTACACCTGCACACCCTCGGCGCGATCCCACACCACCGGCGGTTGACCGCGCATCGAGATGGGCTCGCCATCGCGGAGGGTTTCCAATGTGGCGATAGACCCTGGCGCAGGTATTGCGGTGATGATGCGGCGGTGTTTGGTTTCAACTTGTGGTACCGCGACAGATTCGATGCTAAATTCTTTGCCCATTTACACGGCCTTCTTGTAAATCTTTCGAAACAGTTCATCCTCATTTATTGGATCAATGACCGTGATACCATCCTCGCCAAAGCGCGCGGTCACTGGTGCGCCTTTCCCTTCGGACAAGTATTTAAAATTCAAGTCCCGCACTTCCTGTGCAGCGTGGAGGATAGCTACGGTGATACGGCCATCCTCAGCGGTGGGGTAAATTTTTGCGACAGATTCACGAGTTTCGCCAAGGTGTTTGATTCGAGCGATGGCTGTGAGGCAGACGGTGAGACTGTCGATGCCATAACCGATATAAGCTTTTGTACCGTCTGGCCGCTTAACATCACGTGTAAAATGATTGTTAGCGGTGCGACTACCGCCGGCGTTGCTCCAGAAACGGAAGCCGCGGTATTGCTGATCGCTCTCCACCTTGCCATCAGCCCCAGTGATTTCATGCCCCTGGTTCACAGGGCCCTCGAAGTCAGCCGGTAAAATCCAGTTGTTATGGTAGTGCACACTCATGCCATTGGCATAATCAACGCGTACCTGAACAGCGTCGTAGGCATCAATACCATCTCGGATGAGTCGCTTCTTCTGACCAACCGCTGTAAGTGCTACCGGTTTACTATGGTAGTAGTGCCAAAATAAATCAGTCCAGTGAGGTCCGACATAGCTGAAAGGATCACTGTCCTCCACCCACTTGAACGTGCTCGTGGAAACCTCCAACGGTTCCTCCAGAACGGCGAGGCCGTAAACAGGATCGCCGATTTTATTAGAGACATCATCGCGAACGCGCAAGTGGTCGGGGTCGTAACGCTTGTGCATGTCCACACCGACCACCAGCCCCTTGGCGTTTGCAGCCTCAATGATCTGGTCCGCCTCGGTCATGTTCAAACACATCGGCTTTTCAGTAATAACATGTGTGCCGTTCTTCAGAGCCGCCAATACCACCGGCGTATGTAGATGGTCTGGAGTGGAAACGGCCATCACGTCCAAATCAGGGAAATCGCGCAGCACATCTTCCCAAGGCGTTTCTCCGTAGTACACCTTGGGCTCGTGCCCGGTCCACTCCTTGAAATTTGCCGCTGACTTTTGCGCGCTGGCCTCCGAGCGCGTGGCTACCGCAACCAAGTCGAACTCAATCCCCGCCAAATCACGCGTCCATTGGTCGAGCCCACATCGGCCAAGGTTGGGGCTCAATCCTGCCCGTTGTAAATCAGCATAGGCCCGCAGATGGACGTCTCCGCCAAACATCCCGGCTCCAACCAGCGCGATTGTGATCTTTTCGGAATCAGCCACGGTAGATCAATTGGATGCGGTTTGCGCTTCGGCCGATAACTCAGCCTGCACCTCGCCAATCAACTTTTCCAATCGACGACCGTACTCGATAAAGTTATCAGCCATCTTTTGTTCCGGAGCCTCGCTATCGGTGTCATGGAAAACCACCGTCATGTGCGGCTCAATGGAAATGCCCGCGTCATATCCGCGCGAGAAGGCATCCTTGAGAATATCTCGCACGCGGCCGTCACCTTCGCCGGGGAAATGGTATTGCTCACCGTCCTCAGTTTTCACTGCGTCTTTGATATGTATGTGCGTGGTGTGATCGCGCATGTGCTCCCAAAATTCCCATGGACACTGCATGCCCCACGGTTGTTCACCGCGACGGTCGGCATTAAAAATCGGGTTGGCGGTATCGAACACCCATTTGAGCCCCGGCACCTTCTCGAGCAACTCTTCAGCGTGCTGCCAGCTCATGCCACCGTGGTTCATGCAATTTTCATGCACCGGCTGCAGCCCCTCATCAAGGAATCGCTTAGTCACTTCTCCCACCCGTTCAAAAACCTCTGGTGGCGTGGTGCCAGCATCATCATCTGGCTTGAAGGACATGATCCGAACAAACTTGGTGCCCAGCCGTTTCATGCGCGGTATGGTGCGCTCGACCTCGGCCAGTGTAACCTCAAAGGGTGTCTCAACGGTCTTCTGCCAGTTGCAAATGGTTGATCCAAATGCGTAGATGCCCACGCTAGACTCCTCAAGCTTGGCCACCACCTTGTCAAACGCCTCCTCGGGAATATCGTGAATTGGCCCTTTCTCAAAGCCTTCAACTTCCACAAAACGCGATTCGATCCATTTCCATCCCAAATCCTGTGTGACACGAATCTGGCCGTCAATTGTAACCGCGCCTTCATCAGCAATACCCATTAGTTCCATAACAATTCCTTTCGGTTTAAATATTAGCGTCGATACGACGCGGTGAAATCTTCATTGGATACCTCCACCACCTTTTTCTCGTGCGTGGAGTTAGCCATGAGATCGTTTAGCTTAGTCTCCCAAGCCGCACTATCCATCGGTAGATCAATCGTCTCGTTAATCAATCCGGAATAAACCATCACGTTTGCCAGTTCCACCGAGCCGATTCCACTTTCACCCGGCGCAATCAAGTCTTCCCCATCAAGAATGGCGTCAACAAAGTTGGTCATCAACATTGCGTGGGCATTGTCGACACCGGGAATGGGAATCTCCTCAATCATCGTCTCTGGTTGCTGGAAACCGATCTTCGAGGTTTTACTCCATTCATCGGAGGCAACTTCATTTCGGGTTAACACCAGCTTGTCGTTTTCCAGAAGGATACGCCCCTTGGTGCCGGCGATCTCAAATCGATTACTGCCAGGGGTCTCTCCGGTGGAGGTAA
>CBFHWX010000033.1:0-24020 GCA_965659445.1 Limisphaerales bacterium
TGATCTTGCGGACTACTTCTGACCCATGTCTTATTGCGATCGAACGGCGTATTTATCGGGGGGGGGGTCGGCTCAAGCTCGCCGGTCCATACGGAAAATATCGTAGGAGCAAGTAATTGGGGATTGGTTGTTCTAGCTCCGCCAATCCCAACATGGGTGAACATATGCTCAAGTGGCCGGGCCGAGGTGTTTGCATCTTGAATCCCAGTAGCTACTACAGTTCTATTTAGGCGTATCTGGCGCCCCCAGACTCTAAGATTCGTATCATTACTATCTCCATCACTACGAATCATATTATTAGGAAACGGAAATATACCATGATCAACGTTAATATTCCCAAATCCTTGACCAGTTCCAGACGCCGTTTGGGCTGAAAACCAGTCTGCGGGAATAATAATCTGAGTGTCCGTCATAGTATCAAATATACTTGCATTAAAATCTACTATTATAATATGGCCCGTTATATTATCATCTTCGTATCGAGCGCGGGCTGTCTGGTTGTTTGAATCATCCTTCCAGAATTCTATTTGGGAAATTCGAGAAACTGCAGTGGCTGCGGTCGTGCCCCCCGTCAAGAATCCCGACCCCTCAATCAACAGTGATTTTTGTGCATTTAGCGGCAAACCATCGTATTGAGTCCTTAGAATCTGTGGCCTCCCAGGAATTATTTCGCCAAAGTTCTGCCAAATCGGACCTTCACCGACAGGACTGAATAAACGAAGTTGCCTTTTTGAAACAGGGAGCACGCCTTGCGACTCCCCGGCTACTTGAATGGAGCCTGGAGCTAGCCGAATCAATTGATCGCTCATTATATATTTACTCGCTGGGATCCTCTGCAGAACCACGCCCGAATTATCCAGTATTTGAACTTCTGTTACAGAATCCAAGCGCCGACCGTAAATATATACCGTGTCCGTTGAGCGATTGATTGCCTCAGCTCCGGTGTAGCCTGAGGGTCCCGCCTCCCGGAATTCCTGATATTGTTCTGAAATTTCATCGCCATTTAGTACGTCCACGTGAGTAATCGTAGATACCTCACTCGATCCACCCAAAATGTTTTCTCTTTGAGTAATATTCAACTCGGGAAACATTATAAAATCCTCCGGTCCTGTTCCCGTTATCCAACCCCACATGTTTTGCACCACACTGTTTCCCTCAAGCCCCTGTTCTCCGTTCCAATTTACGTTATAGTAGGGAGCACGAGTCCCAAATATATACTGAAGACTCGCATTCGCCGGAAGATCAATAGTCCCGGGCCCATTGGGGAACTGCGGAGCGAATCCGGGTTGCGCGGTAATACCAGTGAAAAACTCAGCCCAACCACCAGTATCGGGTATCGTAATTACGGGAAAAAGGTTATTCGCGAAAGTGATGTCATCGGCTATGAAAACAATATCAGGAACAGTTGTTGTACGTTGCACTACTTGAAAAAAGTAAGGCGGATTTGCGGGCACCGTATCCGTCGGCATTGAGTTGGTGACGAACACATCATTCCAAACCACTGTGTTCTGCTGATAATCCCGGCCTATCAATGAGTCATACGCGGTGTACTTGAATCGGATTTTGTTGATACCACACCTATGCGCTTCTTGCGTAAGGGTTGTCCGTTCCGGACGAAGCGTTCCGCCAGCGGGTGTCGTTGGCACGATTCCCGACATATTCACCCCCGTGACGGTTCGACGCTGTGGGATCAGAAACGGATGTCTATTCGGGGGCACCGATCCAACAGCAGTTGGAGCAGGCGGATTCATGTCCGCCGGTGTCACCAATTGCACGGATCCAGGAAGCGTTGAATAAACAATATTGTTTGTTCGATAGAGGTAACGCAGCCCGCCTGCATCATCGAATGTCAAAGTGTGCCGGGGTTGGTCGCGATTTCTCGTGACAAGATGTGCATTTGGTATTCCATCAACATCTACTGGCTCCCAAGGCTTCGGATCGAAACTGGGGGGGGCGTCGATTTGATTGTCCGGTGCAAAAAATACGCCCGGTGTACGGAAGACAGTCGGAGCTGCCCCCGGCCAGGACAAGCCACCAAAATTTATCACATCGCGAATGGCAGCGACAGCGGTCCACGCTTCATCATTTCCCACTGTGTATTCCATTGCATCCCAAATAGTTGGAACATTGCCTACTTGCAGTTGCGCATCATTCCAAAGCCAATAACCGTATTGCGCCCCGTTGATTTTCGACGTTGCCCGGTAAGTATAAGGATCATAATTACGTATCCCGATCTGGAAATCGCCCGTGAAAGGACCGCCCGCCGGGGCGGCATAACCGGTCACATCCTGTATGGTGAAGCAGTATCGATGCGGATTACCTAGTCCAAGTTGATTAACCAGTAGTCCCAGCACGAGCGTCTGCATGTCCGTAATGTTGTTAAGATTTGCAGTCGGGTTGAATTCCCATGTTGAATAAAGCTTATCATATTCTGTAATCAAATCCATGGAGCTTACTCCATCATAGGCTTTATCCTCCGGCTCAAAGAAATCGTTGAGAACCCGGAACGCATTACTGACTGCGCGCATCCCATTAAGGCCAAAGTAACGCACGAATGTAGGATCAAAGGCATAAGTCAACTCCGGATAAGTCCAACGAAAGCCTTCCTTGAGGCGCACCGGCCGGCCCATGGGATCAACGAAGTTCGCCCCAGGCGCTGCACCGGCTCCAACACCAGCGACAAGCCGGCCGGCTGACATTAGTACTGGATCGGAGTTAGCGTTACCAATAAGAGTAAACGCCTGTACCGTTGCCGCCATCAGACACAGCGCAACCAACGCGAACATGGGCCCGCATCGCCTCAAGTAAAAACTCCTCATTTTCATAAAATGGGGTCGCGCCGGCCGGAGCACTTTGCCCCGGCCGACACGTAACCCACCTCCTTGGCGTCTGCCAGAATGGCAGCACATCTTTGTGACCCGCACTACTCCATCATCGTGAAGGCGGCGCTCGCCATCACCTGATCTTCCCCACGCACAGCGGAGTAACGTCCCGGGTTCCAAATTTCAAAGCGATCCAGCAATCCAACCAGAACCGCTGCTTTTTTTATGCCCGCTGCTTTCGCCATCTCCTCGGGCAAACAAATTCTTCCGGCCTTGTCTAAAGCTACCTGCGCACTCTCACTTCCAACAAACCGCTTGAGCACAACCTTGTTCGGGTCATCGTTACTCATCGCGTTAATGTCCGCCATCAACTTGCCCATCTGTTCAGGCGGCAGTGCTCGCAGGCATGATCCGTGCGCCGACTTCGGCCACACGATCAGCGTAAATTCCACATCCGGCTGAGCAGGTCGCCACTTTGCCGGTATCTGCACACGCCTCTTCCCATCCACTCCATGTTTGAAGAGTGAATTGTAATAAACCGGCGTACTGGCGGATTCGTCCGTCATTGTTCGTGTGCAATACTTTTAACCCACTTCGCCACACAACGCGACACTTTAATGCTACTTATTCACACCCGTCAACATTTTTTCTAATTTCCTAAGTTATTTTTTTGTAGGGTGATTACTGGTTTTTTCCCCTGAAAAATGGCTCAATGCGCCGGTGAGCGGTAAAATAACCGAAAATCCACTAAAAACGGCTGATTTTGAATTTGATCTGCCTCCGGATTTGGTCGCGCAGCACCCTACCCCCATTCGCGATGCCTCTCGGCTTTTGGCCATTGAACGAGCAACCGGTCAGCATGCTCACCACCATTTTACCGATTTACCAAAATTTCTTAATGCCGGTGATGTGTTGGTACTCAACAACTCTCGGGTCATTCCTGCCCGACTTCATGGTCGCAAGCTCGCCGGTAAGGCCACCGTTGAAATGCTGCTCATCGCGCCTGCTCAAGACCTCACTTGGTGGGCCTTGGTGCGCCCCGGCAAACGCCTGCCAACTGGCACGCGTATTGCGATTCACGATCACACCGAACGCCCCACCCCTATTGTCGCTAAGGTAATTGAAAAAAATGAAGAAGGCCACGCGCGGTTGCGATTCGATGGCACGGTAGATATTTTGGCAGAACTCGATTGGCTCGGTGAGATGCCTTTACCTCCCTATATCCACCGCGAGGCGCATAACCAAACTGAGGAGGACATCGATCGCTACCAAACCGTTTATGCCGATCCCGCCGGATCCATTGCCGCACCCACAGCCGGACTTCATTTCACTGAGGCACTGCTTGATCAACTCCGCACGCAAGGTGTGGAAATACATGCCCTCACCCTGCACGTGGGGCTAGGTACATTCGCACCAGTAAAAGCCGATTTGCTAGATGAACATCATATGCACACCGAACATTACACATTGCCCTCCGAAACTTCAGCCGCCATCAACGCCGCCAAAATTGAGAGACGGCGCATCATTGCCGTGGGTACGACCACTGTTCGGGTCCTCGAGAGTGCGGCGCAAACGCACAAACCCCTCGCAGCCACAAGCCGCAGCACTGACATCTTTATTTATCCCCCTTACAGATTCCGAATCGTCGATGCACTTATCACCAATTTTCATTTACCACAATCCACTCTGCTCATGCTCGTGAGCGCCTTTGCTGCGCCAGGCGAATTACGCGGGCGTGAATGGATGCTCAAAACCTATGCCGAGGCGATTCGCGAAAAATATCGCTTCTTCAGCTACGGGGATGCCATGCTCATCACGTGAAGCGGCCCTTTGTGTTTATCAACATGGCAATGACGGCTGATGGTAAGATTGCCAGCGTTGACCACAAGATCACCACCTTTAGTAGTCGTTCCGATCATGTGCACCTATTGGAACTACGCGACAAAGCCGATGCCGTTATTACCGGCGCAGGCACGCTGAATGCACAACCAAAAATCACACTTGGCCCCGGGCCAAAGTCACGGAAAAACCCACCTCTCCGAGTCATAGCCAGCGGAAGGGGACAGGTGGATTTGCACCATAAAATATTTCGTACCAAAGGTGCACCCACCGTCATTCTTACCACCAATCGCATCAACCGCAAGCGCCTCCAGGCGCTCAAGGTTGCCGCAGATACAGTTGAGATTTGCGGTGACAACGAGATTGATTTTTTGCGCGCGGTTGATTTTTTGCGTACAGAATGGGGTGTGAAACGCATCCTTAGTGAAGGCGGCGGGCATCTGAATGATTCACTCTTTCGTGCTGGTGTAGTAGATGAGTTGCATCTCACCGTATGCCCGTTGATTCTCGGCGGTGCCGATGCTCCAACAATTTCCGATGGCATTGGATTTGACCGACTAAGCGATGCCGCACAGTTCAAGCTGAAGTCTCAAAAACTTGTGAAGGATGAAATGTTTCTAGTGTACCGGGCGATACGCAATTCAAAGTGAGCTCAATTCCACCTGGTCGACTTTTTCCGGTCGCTGACCCAGGAAGCGCTCTGCTAAGTCGGCAACGCGCTCCATTTCATCAGTCACATTAAGCACCATACCGCCACGACCTTCCGGAGCGAGCAAGCCGAGCCGCTCAAGTTCGCGTTGGACGTATTGCGCGCAACTCTCTGCCGAATCGACCAACACTATGTCTGGCCCCGTCAAGCGTGCGATGGCTGCCTTGAGCAGTGGGTAATGCGTACAACCCAGTACCAATGTATCAATCTTTTTTGCCAACAATGGTGCCAGGTACTCGCGTAGGACCTCAGTAGTCACCTTATGTTCCACCCAGCCTTCCTCCACCAATGGCACGAGCAACGGGCAGGCACAGCCATGGATTTCAACATTTTTTCCAAGCTCATTAATAGCCCGAAGGTAGGCTCGGCTACGGATGGTAGCCTGTGTGCCGATCACACCAATTCGACCATTGCTTGTGGCTTCGACTGCGGCGATGGCACCGGGCACAATAACACCAAAGATTGGCAGCGAGAAACGTTCATTCAGCACGGGCAAGGCCGAGGCACTAGCACTGTTGCAAGCCACGATAATGGTCTTCACATTCTGCGTGGAGAGGAATGCTGTGTCTTCGCAGGCAAAGCGGTTGACAGTTTTAATGCTCTTTGTGCCATATGGCACGCGAGCGGTATCACCAAGATACACGACGTTTTCAGCGGGCATTAGTTGCTGCACTTGCCGAACCACAGTTAGCCCACCGATGCCGGAATCAAATATGCCTATGGGCTGTGATGAATCGAGCATGTAGGCGGTAAATATCGCAATCAGCCAGAGTTTCCAACAAGGTAAATGCCTCCACAATTAACCCTTCCGCTAACGCTTGACGTTTTAAGCATGATTTTTTAAAGTCCCCGGCCTTGACCCCCTCATCCTCGAGGGTAAATCAATTATAACTATGAGTGAATCAGCAGAGACTATCGACAAGGGAATGGCTGGCATTGTGGCTGCGAATACGTTTCTCAGTGACGTTCGCGGCGATATCGGCGAGCTAATTTATTGTGGCTATAACATTAATGATCTAGCGGAAAACGCTACCTACGAAGAGGTTATTTACTTGCTTTATCACAAGCGACTTCCTTCAACGGAAGAGCTAGCAGACTTGAAGAAGAATCTTTCCGGTCGTCGCGAAGTTCCACAAGGAGTTATCGACCTGATCAAGGGTTTACCTGATGACGCGCAACCAATGCATGCACTACGGACTGCGGTCAGTGCACTGGGCTGTTATGATTCGAACCCTGAAAGTGGTGACGATCTGGATGCGGCAAGGGAGAAGGCTCTTAATCTCATAGCACAGGTCCCCGTGCTCATAGCTACCTTCCACCGACTCCGACAGGACAAGGAAGTCTTACAATCAGACCCTGAATTGAGCGAAGCCGCAAATTTTCTTTGGCTTATCAATGGTGAAAAGCCAAGCGCCGACATGGAGCGCACGATAGACATCTGTTATATCCTGCATGCCGACCATGGATTTAATGCCTCTACATTCAGCAGCCGCGTGACCATTGCGACTCTGACAGATGTATACAGCGCCGTAACCAGCGCAATAGGCACACTCAAGGGACCGTTGCATGGTGGCGCCAATGAGGGTGTGATCAAAATGCTCCATGAAATTGGTGAGGTGGACAAGGTAGATGAATACGTCGAGGATTGCCTTGCGAACAAGCAACGTATTATGGGTATTGGCCATCGGGTTTACACCACCCTCGACCCACGTGCTCCTCACCTGAAGAAAATGGCTCAGAAGCTGACCAACGAGTTGGGCGAAACCAAATGGATAGACATGAGCGAACGCATCGCTGAGCTGATGAAGGAGAAGAAAAATCTAAATGCAAATGTCGATTTTTACTCCGCAACAGTCTATTACTCTCTTGGCATACCGACCGACCTCTTTACACCCATCTTCGCCATTGCCCGTACCGCAGGCTGGACGGCACATATTCTCGAGCATCTGGATGGCAATCGCCTTATTCGCCCCAAGGCTGCTTATGCTGGTGACGAAGGCAAGGAATGGGTGCCTATTGAAAACCGATGACAATACTACATAATCCTTGAATGTCCGGTGCCTTTGCCGAATAGCAAGGGCACTTTTTTTATCCATGAACCTACACGAATATCAGGCCAAAGAACTGATGGCACGGCATGGAGTCAGTATTCCTGCTGGTCAGCCAGCCACCTCCGTTGAGGAAGCAAGGGTGATAATTGAGAAGCTCTTCGATGAAGGCCACAAACGAGTGGTGGTAAAGAGCCAAATTCACGCTGGAGGCAGGGGTAAAGGCACCTTTAAGGACGGCTTCAAAGGCGGCGTACATATCGCCGACAGCATTGAGGATGCCGTCACAAAAGCCCAAGCGATGTTAGGCAATGTACTGGTGACAAAACAAACTGGAGAAGTCGGCAAACAGGTCAGTCGTCTCCTGATCACATCAGCCCAAGAAATTAAGATTGAATATTATGTAGCGGTTCTGCTCGACCGAGCACTCGGTCGACCAATCATCATGGCAAGCGCTGAAGGAGGCATGAATATTGAGGAAGTCGCTGAGGAATCACCCGATAAAATTTTCAAAGAAACCATCGATCCTGATCTTGGCCTGCAAGCCTATCAGGGGCGCAAGATCGCCATCGCCCTTGGCCTGCGCGGAAAACTCATCGGCCAATGCAGCCGTCTTCTGCAATGCCTTTACAAAACCTGGAGTGAATGCGATGCCTCTATGCTCGAGGTAAACCCAATGGCTCTCATCCAGAATGAAGACGGCACTGAGTCCGTGATTGCATTGGATGCCAAGATGTCCATTGACTCCAACGCCATGTATCGCCACCCGGACATTGCCGAGATGCGCGATCTTTCCGAGGAGGCTCCGCTGGAGGTTGAAGCCGACAAGCATGATCTGAACTATATCAAGCTCGATGGTAACATCGCCTGTCTTGTCAACGGCGCCGGCCTTGCGATGTCCACCATGGACGCCATCAAGCATTACGGAGGCGAGCCTGCAAACTTTCTTGATGTGGGCGGCGGGGCAACCCAGCAACAAGTGCAGGCCGCTTTTGAAATCATCCTCAGTGATCCTAATGTGAAGGCGATTCTCGTAAACATTTTTGGTGGCATCATGAATTGTAATACCATTGCCGAAGGCATCGTGTCTGCCGTGAAGGAAACTGGCCTAACGCTGCCACTAGTGGTGCGACTGGAAGGCAACAACGTCGAAGCCGGTCGCCAGACCCTGACCGAATCCGGTGTCACCCTCATCACCGCCGATAACATGGCCGAGGCCGCCAAGAAGGCGGTCTCTGCTGCGGGATAAACCTTTTAATCCTGATCTTTTTTCAAACGGTTTTTACTCTATTTTCATTATCAACTGATTAAAAATTGTGTGGATTTTTAAACAGTCCTAAAAATGGCTGAAAGCAAATTCAAAGATAGGGGTGAGCAGTATTACGTTAGTGAACTGGAACGTCTTTTCAAAAAACAGCTGGAAACAGAATGGGATGGTTATCTCGATGCCCACGGCGGCAATAAAGGCATAGTAACCGGCCATGTTCGTTCAGTCATGCGGTATCTTCCCTACGTAAAAGGGCCGAAGATTCTCGATTGGGGCTGCTATCATGCTATCGACAGTTGTGTTTTAAGAGCTGCCCTCGGTGAATCGTTGAATTTGCATGGATGCGATGTCTTGGAAAAACGCGGTGCTGAATTCCATAAATATGCGTCATTGAAATTTAAGCACCTCGACGACCCTTATGATCTGCCATACGAAAGTCAGTCATTCGACACCGTAATAGCCAGTGGTGTTATTGAACATGTCACCAACCCATCCGAGAGCTTAAAGGAATTATATCGTGTGCTAAAGGACGACGGACGGCTGATTGTCACTTACGCGCCTAACGAGTACTCCTTTACTGAATTGGTCCAAGCCGCATTGATGACGGCCCCACACCCACGCCGATATACGAGAAAAAGTCTAAAGCGATTGTTAATTGATCACGGGTTTATGGTAGACAAGTGTGGGTTCCACGAATCCACTCCCACGTTCACTAGCCCTTTCTTCCTCAAATATCAAAAAACCCGGTTTGGCAGTTTCCTAGTCAGGACTATGTCCAAATTGAGTCCTCTCATTGATCGGCTCTGGCCAGTCAACCTGATCGGCCAGAACATCTATGCCTGGGGTCGACGGGTTCACTACATAGCGGGTGCTTGACTTTAGACAGATGCCTGTGGTGTCGTTCGTGGGTAACATTATGGCAATTCTGGTGACAACAAGCACACGCTTTCTCATTCAAGGCATTACCGGGGGCTTTGGTGGACGGCATGCGAAATTGAGCCTAGAGTACGGCTCGCAACTCGTCGCGGGCGTCACACCTGGCAAAGGCGGACAGATGTTTGCTGACACTGTGCCGGTGTTTGACAGTGTGCAAGAAGCCGTGGCCGAAACCGGCGCAACGGCCAGCGCAGTGTTTGTGCCGCCACCCTTTGCGGCTGATGCCATTCTCGAAGGTGCCGATGCTGGCCTTGATCTTGTGGTCGCTATCACCGAAGGCATTCCCGTGCGTGACATGATACGGGTGAAGCAAGTCATGAAGGATAGCCCAACCACACTCATAGGTCCAAACTGCCCCGGCGTCGTAACACCCGGCCCAGGTGAAGACTCTCACGGCGGTTGTAGGATTGGAATTGCGCCTGGCTACATTCACAAGCAAGGCAATATCGGCGTCATTTCCCGCAGTGGCACACTCACATATGAGGCCGTGTGGCAAATCACAACCAGTGGACATGGACAATCCACTTGTGTCGGCATTGGAGGTGACCCTGTGCCCGGCATGTCACACTTGGATATTCTGAAACTGTTCAACGACGATCCAGAAACTCACGGCATCATCATGATCGGCGAAATAGGAGGCACCGCTGAAGAGGAAGCCGCCGCGTGGGCAAAGGAGCATTGCAACAAACCGATCGCCGGATTCATCGCCGGCGCCACCGCCCCGCCCGGCCGCCGGATGGGTCACGCCGGCGCGATTGTCAGCGGTGGCAAGGGGACAGCTGAGGCCAAGAAGGCCGCCTTCCGCGAAGCAGGAATAGGAGTAGCCGAAACCCCCTCGGAAATGGCTGACACTCTTTTGAAAATGATGTAGTCCTTTGGCCGCCGAATGGATTGGCTGCATGGCATTCTGAATCTCGCCGGCCTGTTACTCTGGATCACCTGGCGGGCAGGCACCATGCCCCGCCCCAAACCGCGAAACTCCTTCACTGGCCCCACGCCTCAACGCGGTCCCATTTTCAAACACTCTTGGGTTTACCTTGCAGCGCTGGTTGCGTTGCTGGGTTTGCGCGCGGTATTTTATCATCAATTCGGTCCCGGCTTGGATTGGATTCCATCACTCAACCTTATTAATGAATCACCCCATTTTTTTAGTGTCTTATTCCCACGCATCCTTGCCTACTCAGTGCTGAGTTTTGCTCGTTGGCTTGTAGCCGGATATTTTTGTCTGGCGCTGCTGGCCACGGTACGACCGCAAACAGAGACTTCTGTCACTTGGGAGGAATTCCTTAAGTCACAATTTGGCTGGCTCGGCGGCTTGCCTTCATTCGCTTACTGGCTCATGTCCATTGGGTTGGCGATTGGAGTGCACATTGGCGAAACGGAATGGATGAAATCTGTGGGTGTGTTGGGCGAAACGAGCTATCGGCTCCACCATATTCCAGCCCTCATCGCACTCGACTTACGTGCTACGGTATACTTGGTTATGATTCTACTGGCTCTGCACCTGCTCAACAGCTATGTGTATTTTGGTGAGCGATCCTTCTGGAAAAATGTAAACGAATGCGGCAATCGACTGTTAAGGCCGCTGCACATCCTACCATTGGAAATCGGTAAAATTGACCTAGCGCCTTTCATTGCGTTTGCCTTGGCGTTTGGGCTCAGCTTTGTTCTGCGCTACGAGCAACTGGCGAAATGGCTCGGAGCTACTAACTGAGCTTCGGGAAAAAATGGTGTGCAGTTGCACGAGTAACCTCGCTGAGCTCCGCCATGGAAACCCCCTTCACCTCTGCCACTTTCTCCGCCGTGAGACGCGTATAGGCGGGTTCACAGCGCTTGCCGCGATATGGCATAGGCGCGAGAAACGGACTGTCGGTTTCCACCATCAATTTATCCAGCGGCGTTGCGGCAACGCTCTCACGAACTTCATGGGCATTTTTGAAGGTGACAATTCCAGTGTAGCTCACAATGGAGCCCATACTGATCACGCGCTGCATGCCCGCTGGATCGTCCACAAAGCAGTGAAACTGCCCGCGCAGGAAATCAGCATATTCCTGAAAAATCTCCAGCGTGGGTTCCAGCGCTGCGCGTTGGTGGATGACGACGTTCATTTTTTGCTCCACGGCCAGTTCTAATTGTTGGCGGAAGATAATTTCCTGCCGCGTCATCCAAGCCTCATCATCCGCCGCACTTCCACCATTGCCACTAGGCAATCGAAAATGATCGATACCTGTCTCGCCCACAGCTACAACCTTGGGGTGGCTGCACAGTTCGCGCAACTGCGGAGCCACATTGTCCGGAGCAGACGCAAGATCATTGGGGTGCCAACCTACCACAGCATATACCGGAGCATGCGCATCGGCCAAGCTCACAGCATGTTGACTACTCTCAAGGTCAGTGCCTATAGAGATGATGCGTGTGATGCCGGCCGCTTGTGCGCGTTCGATCAAGCCGGGAATATCCTTCGCGAAATCAGGGAAAGTAAGATGCGCGTGAGTATCGTAGAACGGTTCCATTAAGCGCTGGCAGTGTGCTCTGTCTTTGGTTAACTGACAATCGTTGCGTCGGAATATCTCTGCCTTTACAGAACGGCAGAAAGGATGCAAGTTTTTTTTAGGACAAAAACTTGATGTTCCCGAAAAAATTAATTTTCCTGCGTGTTTCGTTTTTTCTCTTTGCACTTTACGTGGTGCCGAATACCACGGCGCTGGAAATTACCACAGCCATGCGCCAAGGCCGGGATTTCAGCCCTAGTAAATTTGGCAAGGGTGTGGGCTATGCGGAGTTTGCTGTACACGATTATAAGCTCACCCCGGCAATGGTTTACGCGGTGAATTACGGACTGGTCAATTTGATCAAGTCGCATCACCAGGTTTTCAAGCGTTCGGTCAAACGAAACTTTCGTGTGCGTTTTCGAATCTTCGGCAAGTTTGAGGACTACGCTGAATACTCGCGGGTCCGTTACCGAAAAAAAATAAACAAAAATTTGCTCGGTTTTTTCAGTCCTAATACAAATGAAATTATATCCTGGAAACAGGAGCCCCATCTCTCGTGGCGCTTGGTGCCGACTCTTTTGCATGAAGGTTGCCATACGATTATGGATGATATGTTTGGCGAGCTGCCATTCTGGATGGTGGAAGGCAGTGCAGACTGGCTGGGCGAAGCGCCCGCGTGGTTGCAGAAAGCCAACGGCCTTCGCAAAGACCAGCACGTGCGATGGCTTCGCCTAAATGACATGCGCAAAAAGGGTGAACTACCGGATTTGCGCATTTATCTTCTCTCCAATAGCTACGAGCAATGGGACAAGATGTTCGATGGCAATATCGGCATGGGCTACGACATTGGCTGGTCGATTTTTGATTTCTTTATGACAACACATCCGAAAAGCACCGCCTTTCTGGGAGCCGTGGTGAATGATCCTGCGGTGGTTAGAGCGCGTCGAGACGGGCCGAAAGAGGCTGCCTTTGTTCAGGCCATTGATAAGAATTGGCAAGGAGGCATTAAATTGCTTGAGAAAGGCTGGCACACGTGGATTCAACGTAAATCTGCCGCCGCCGAGCAAACTCTGCGACAGGAACGCGCCAAACAGCGCCGTTAATTCAAGCTTTTTCCCACTCTGAATTCGGGTTGCCATCCTCGGCTTTCCTCGCTATTTTCCCGCAACCCAAAAACTCTTTAGGATTAATTATGGCCAAACCCATTTATCATTCCAGTATCGAAGGCGCACAACACGGTTCAAAAGGACTTGACGGTTTTCTTGCCTTCGCCAAGGAAGCCGGTGCGACCGGCGCCCAGCCCAGTAATTATATGGTTGAAGGCAAAAGTGGCGGCCTCACACGGCCTCACCTCGTCCGCAAGGCGTTTGAAAAATACGAACTGAAACTTGACGGTATCTCCGGTCACTGCATGTTCTGGGTGCACACCAGCGCATGGACCGGCACTAAGAGCCTTCGACCATTTGTACCGCCCGAGGTAGCCAATCTGGCCAAGGGCAAAATCGAGCAGTGGGCCGAGGATTATCTGTTGCGCCTTCTCGATCTAGCTGCGGCACTGGACATTAAAATCCTGCCGATGTTTTGGGGTGCCTCTCATGGCTGGGAATTGGCCACAGGCTATCCATGGGGTTTCTGGGCCGGTGACAATTTTGACCTCGTAAAAGAAGGTGAGGAACGTTTTGTCAAGAAGACGGCCAAGATTCGTGAACACGCAAATAACCTCGGCATTTATCTCGCGCACGAAATCCATCCGGGAACGGCCGCCGTGTGCGCTGAGGAGTTTGGTCGTCTGGTGGAGATTTGCGATGGCGATCCCTGCCTTACCGTAAACGCCGACCCTTCCCACTGTTGGGAAGGTGAGGACTGGGAAACCCGGTTCACCCACCCTGCAGTAGCCAACCGAGTGTATGCCTGCCACGTCAAAAACTTCGTTGTACGACCTAATGTGCCCCTTCGCAAAATGGAAGGCAACTGGCGCAACCGTGCCATGCAGTTCACCGATCTCGGCAGCGGAGACATCAACATGATCCGTTACGTTGAGATGCTCATCAACATCGGTTACCCTGCTCGCTACAATAAAATCATGGGCACCGAAACAGCGCCGTTAATTGCTGAAACCGAAAGCAATTACCGTGACCCAGATGCCACCGCCATCGAGGGCATTCAATATGTGCGTGATCAGCTTTGCTTTCCCGTTTCGGAAGGCTCGTTTGAGGATGAAATGGGTGCATAATTCAGGCGACCACGGGAAACCATGGTAGTTTTTTATGCAATCTGTACTTTCAACCCATCCCAAGCCAAATACACTCCAACCGGTAAATTGGATTGGTCACGGTCGTGATCATAGTAGTGGGTAAGATGCGTGAGGTACGTTTGTTTTGCGTCAATCTTTTTTGAAGCCGCAATAGCCTCCTCTGTGCTCATATGAGTCCAATGCTCCTGCGGCCTCAGCGCATCCAACACAGCCACCTCCACGCCACGCACCGTTTCTATCACTTCATCTGGAATTGATTTGGCATCCGTTAAATAAGCCAGCTTCTTTACTCCTTCTTGTTCAAATAAATAACCTGTTGACCCCATGTCGCCATGTGGCAAATCCATCGGTGAGATGAGCAGATCTCCCAGTTCAAAGGGGTCATTGATAATGTTTTGTTCAGGCTTAAAATAACCCTTTTTCATTTCACCATCGTGAAACGAGTGCGCATGCACGCGGCGTAGATGTCCCATGGTCACTGTATTAGCATAAACAGGTAATGGCCCACCCTTGATGTCGCAGAACCGTCGGCAATCATCCATTCCCATGATGTGGTCTGTGTGCGCATGCGTCACCAGCACCGCATCGAGGGCGCAAATATTTTCCCGAAGGCACTGCGTGCGGAAATCCGGGGTGGTATCCACCACCAACCGCACCGCATTCGTCACCACATAAATGGAAGAGCGCAGTCGATGATTCTTTGGGTTGGCCAGGAATTCCGGCGGATATTCCCGTCCAATCACCGGCACTCCCTGTGAAGTCCCCGTCCCTAGAAATGTAAACTCAAAGCCCATACTCCCGCATGGGATGCCCGAATAAATCGGTGAACACAATTTTATTTTCCTGTTTCATCATTCGGCCACAATGCTTCACGTATGCTGGACGCACTTCGAATTCGGAATCTTGCACTGGTGACGGACCTCACCCTAGAACTGGGGCCAGGTTATAATACGATCAGTGGGGAAACCGGTGCAGGCAAGTCCATCCTCATTGGCGCCCTTAATCTCGTGCTGGGCGAGCGTGCTGACCGCACGCTTATTCGCGCTGAGGCTGACCAATGCACCGTGGAGGGGACGTTCGATGTGGCCAATCTCAATGCGCCATTGACAACGTTCCTTGAGGAACATGGACTGGAGCCATGCGAGGAAAACCAACTTTTGCTTAAACGCACACTTACGGCGACGGGCAACAACCGACAGTTCATCAATGGCTCGGCTACCACACTGGCGGTTTTAAAACATGTCGGCCAGTGGTTAGTGGATGTACACGGGGCGCATGACCACCAGTCACTGCTGCATCCAATGCGGCAATTGGACATTCTTGATGCCTTTGGCAACCTACAGAAGCCACGGGCTCACTTCACCAAGCTGATGAGCCGATGCAGAGAAATAGAGCAGGAGAAAGCCGACCTTGTGGTAGACGAAGCCACTTACGCGCAGCAGCTGGATTTACTCCGCTTTCAGGTGAAGGAAATTACCGATGCCACCTTGGATCCTGCCGAGGAAGAAACACTGGAGGCCGATTACCTGCGCTCCAGTAATGGAGCACGTTTATTGGAGCTCTGTCAGGGAGCACTGCAACTGGTCAGTGAAAATGAAGACTCCCTACTCGACCGCTCCGGCGAACTTGGCCGGATACTAACTGATTTACAGAAGGTGGATGAATCAGCCACCAACCTCGTGAAATTGCATGAGGAGGCCCGCGCCAACCTGCTGGAATTGCAGAATGCCCTCACCAACTATGCCGACCGGATGGATATTGATCCGGCACAGCTCATGGCGCTGGAGGAACGAATGAACCTCGTGCAATCACTCAAGCGCAAGTACGGGGGTACTATTGAGGCGGTAAACGCTTTTGGAGAGGAGACTGCACAGAAACTTGCCGCACTGGAGGACCGGGATGAGGAACTAGCCCGACTGAATGCTGAACTGGAAAAGCTTGAGACTGAACTGATGAAGGTAGGTCAGAAACTTTCGGCCCAACGCCAAAAACTGATCCCGAAGCTCACCAAGGCAGTCACCGCACACCTCAATGACCTTGGCTTCGCCCAGAGTCATCTGGATGTCGACCTCAATTCTATCGATAATCCCGCTGAGGCCAAGAGTTCCGGCCTCGACACGGTTGAGTTTCAGTTTGCGCCCAATCCCGGCGAGCCTGCGCGGCCTTTGCGAGCCATTGCCTCCTCAGGAGAACTGGCCCGGGTGATGTTGGCCCTCAAGACCGTGCTGGCGGCTGAGGATTCTATTCCGGTCCTTATCTTTGATGAGGTGGATGCGAATGTGGGAGGAGAAACCGCCCATGCAGTGGGTAAACGCATGCGGCAGATTGCTGATCAAAGGCAGGTGCTCTGCATTACACACCTGGCGCCGGTGGCAGCAGCAGCACAAACGCATTATGTAGTGAGTAAGTCCGTGATTGATGGGCGCACTGAATCAAATATCCAAAAAATAGATGATCAGGATCGGGTAGATGAAATTGCGCGGATGCTGGGCGGCAAAGTCGGGGCAGCACGCCAACACGCCGAGGAGCTTTTAGGCTAATGTCCAGCTAAAGCTCATCCTCGCTGTCCCCGAAGAAAAGCTGGTAGGCACGGTCATAATCAGCCTCAGGCACAAATACTTTCACCGGCCTGCTAAATTCATCCTCGCCTTCTGGCATGGGCTCAATCATTTCCTCTATGGCTTCGATTTCATGCTTTTCTAGCATCACCGCCAGAAGCTCCGCATCATTAACCGGACACGTGTAAAATAACTTCATTCCTTCCATAACAAAATGACTGGACAAAGTTTGTCTTAAACGGCGGGATGTGCCAGATGAAATTTGGCATCTGCAACGAGATTTTTGAAGGCTGGTCCATGGAGGACACCATGGAATACGTGGCCAAGACCGGTTATGACTGTCTGGAGATTGCTCCCTTCACCATTTCCAATTACGTGACCGATATCACCGCTGCCCAGCGGCAGAATGTGAAAGACCTCGCTGCTAAGCATGGGATTGAAATTTCCGGCATCCACTGGGTACTGGTGAAGGCTGAAGGCATGCACATGACCCACACCGATGCGTCCATCCGCGAAAAAACCGCCAAATACTTCGTGGACCTGGTGGATTGCTGCGCAGATTTCAGCGGCAAATCCATTATCGTCGGCTCACCCTACCAACGCAGCCTGATGGAGGGCGTGAACTACGAACAGGCGTGGGAATGGGCGAGCGAGGTATTCAAGGATGGCGTGGCCCACGCAGGCGAGCGAGACGTGACGATTTGTTTCGAACCACTGGCCCCCAGCGAGACTAACTTCATCAACACCCACACCGAGGCGATCAAGTTTACCCAGCAGTTCGACAGTCCTAACTTCAAGGTGATCCTCGACACCAAAGCCATGTGCTCGATGGGCAAACCGATCCCCGATATTATCCGCGAGAGTGCTGGTGAATTCGGCTATTTTCATGCCAATGATGAGAACCTGAAAGGCCCCGGTTTTGGGGAGGTGGATTTCAAACCCATTGCCACCGCGCTGAAAGAAGTCAATTACACCGGCGTGGTGTCCGTGGAAGTGTTCAAGTTCGACGAAGGACCGGAGGTGATTGCCTCTCAAAGCTTGGCGAATCTGAAAGAGGCCTTTGGCGATTAAGGGTGGCTAAAAGATTTCGACACCAAATTTCCCAAGCAACACCACGAAGATCACAATCGGACACACAATCCGCAGGAAGAAAATCCAAACATCCGCCGGTGCCACGTTGCCGAAGAGTGGCTTCGTAAAACTGGAGCAGCCCTGTTCCAATTCGGCGACCATTTTTCGCGAGTCCATCATCCACCCCACATAGAGGCTCACTGACAGCGAGATGATCACGAGGCAAAGCGTGCCAAAATACTTGTCCATGACATCGAAGAAGGTGGTCGACTCGGTCGATAGATCGATCGAGGTAAAGCCCAGGGTGGCCTTGTTTTCAACGAGCGCGGAGTAAACGGCATTGGTGTTTGAGTGGGGCACGGTAAAGGAAACATCAGTTCGTGCCTTTGCGCTTTCGGATGTGGGGGACAGACTGACGGCATCCTCTGGAATGCGAATGTCCTTTCTCGCCAACGCCCGGCGGACTTCCGCCACAGCTTTTTTGCCCGCATCTTTTCCTCCATCCACGGAAACGAGCGTGAATTCCACCGAGTCTCCGTTGCTGCTTCCGGCGTGGCTCAAGTGTTTCACTTTGTTGGTTTTGAGCGTGGCGATAATCGACAGCGTGGCATTGTGCTCAGAAGCTGGAACCGCGAATTTTAAATCTTCCAGTTTAACGACCGAAAAATTCATCTGATCCACCGAGGCATTTGCATCGCTGAAAACTGTGGACATTCGTTGCGGCGTGACCACCTTGCCATCAATGCCAGAGAGCTTGATGGTCGATTCATCCGTGGTGACAATTTTGCTAAACGTCTCCGAGCCGCCAAACGACAATGCCGAGGGCAAGCCAACCGCAAAGGCAACGATGCCAACCAGGATGGTCGCCTTCTTGCGGGTGGCGCGTTTGCCATCGACGAAATATGAAACGGGCACCTCAAGCATGGAGATGGATGAGGTGAGCGCAGCCACGGTGAGCAGTAAAAAGAATAAACCACCGACAACAATGCCGAAGGGCATTTTCTCGAACACAACCGGGAGAGTTTCGAAAGTGAGTGTTGGACCCGAGTCCACCGGAAAGCCCAGCGCAAACACCGCCGGGATGACCATCAATCCGCCCAGCAGCGCCACGCCGGTATCCATCAAGGCCACCCAGAATCCGTTGGATATGATGTTCTGGCTCTTGGGCATGTACGAGCCATAGGTGATCATCAGCCCCCAGCCCACGCTCAGTGAAAAGAACGCCTGCCCGAGTGCCGCTAAAACGACTTTGCCGTTCAAGGCGGAAAAGTCCGGCGAGAGAAACCATTTAACCCCTTCTGATGCACCTTCCAAAGTGAGACTTCGGATGATGACCACAAACACCAGCCCGAGCAGCAGCGGCATCAGAATCTTTGACCATTTCTCAATGCCCTTTTCAATGCCGGCCTGCACGATATAAATCGTGCCGCAAATAAACACGGCGAATAATGGGATCACCCAATTGGGATTGGCGGCGAACGATTTGAATTCCAAGTTTGTCTTAGCGAGCGTGTCGTAAATGTACCCGATCGTCCAACCGGCGATGACTCCGTAATAACTCAGCACACAAAAACATGCCGCCAAGCAAAGCCAGCCCACTGCCGGCCCGCCAAATTTGTAGAGCCAGACATTCTTCGCCTCACCCGTATCGCGGAAGGCATCCACAGGGTTCTTACCTGTGAGCCGACCGAACGCCAATTCGGCCCACATCAACGGCAGTCCGATAAACAAAACGCACGCAAGATATACGAATACAAATGCCGCGCCGCCGTGTTCGCCGGTGACGTAAGGGAACCGCCAAATGTTGCCGAGGCCCACCGCCGAGCCGGCGGCGGCCATGATGAATCCGAGCTTGGAACCCCATTGCCCGCGATCCTCCGAAGATGATGAGTTGCTCATACTAAACCTCCTCTGAGATCGTGCCCGATACAGCCGAATTGGAAAGTTGAAGTTATTCCAAACCGCATCCGAGAACCCTCACTTGCCGTCATCTTCCAGTCTTCTATTTGGCCAATTTTGTCCAGCGTGCGTTGTATTTGGAGGACTTCACAACCGCCTCAATAAAGGCCATGCCCCGGATGCCATCCTTGATGTTCGGATAGTCCAACGCAGGGTCATCCTTGGCAAGCTTGCGACGCTCGAGTTTGGCGCGGATGTGGTTTGCGAAATTCACATATATGTTTGCAAAGCCCTCAAGGTAGCCTTCGGGATGCGAGGGCGGAGTACGAGTGGCAGAGGCTGCGTTTGCGCCAAGATAGCCATTACCGGTGCGGTACACTTGCATCGGTTGGTCGGGCCACTTTAGGAGCATGGTGTTCGGCTCATTCTGATGCCATTCGAGACTGCCGCGTTCGCCGTATACGCGTATGTTTAGATTGTTTTCCTCGCCCACGGAAATTTGCGAGCTGTGCAGCACTCCCTTAGCACCACCTCGGAATCGTAGAAGCACATTCCCATCATCATCGAGCTTACGACCACTTACAAAGGCAGTAAGGTCTGCGGCAAGTTCCTTGATTTTAAGGCCGGTGATATACTCAGCCAAATTCTCCGCATGTGTCCCAATGTCGCCGATGCAACCGGCCGCTCCGCTCCGCTTGGGATCAGTACGCCATCCGGCTTG
Organism: Limisphaerales bacterium; assembly: GCA_965659445.1. Classification (GTDB taxonomy): domain Bacteria; phylum Verrucomicrobiota; class Verrucomicrobiia; order Limisphaerales; family UBA1100; genus UBA1100. Next base: position 20,617 of record CBFHWX010000033.1, read on the forward strand.
TTTTTGGCCAGTTAATTCCAAGCGAGTGGCTAGCCACCCCTGAGGGTATTCGACAACTACTTTTCGAATTTTGCCGAGCTTACCGGCCGCGACCATATCCCGGGCCTCCTTCACCAGCGGGTAGCCAGTATAGTTATGCGTCAGTCCATAAAGCCTTCGAGTTTTTTTGACAAGCTTCTCGAGGGCCTTGGCTTCCTTGAGGTTGAATGTAGCCGGCTTGTCGCTGAGCACGTGAAAGCCCTTCTCCAGGGCCATCTTAGCCGGTGGAAAATGCATGTGATTGGGTGTAACGATGGACAAGAAATCCATCCGCTCGCCCTCCGGCAAAGCAGCCTCCTTGGTTATCATTTCCTCGAATGTGCCGTAGCAACGTTTTGCGGGCAGGAACAAATCTCTGCCGCTGGCCTTGGATTTGCGAGGGCTGGATGAAAACGCACCACAGACCAGCTCGATTTGCCCGTCCATATTTGCCGCAATACGATGCACTGCGCCAATAAACGCGCCGCGACCGCCACCGACCATTCCGTAACGAATTTTTCTACTCATAATTTTTTGCAATTAATGGAAAAGGAGATTGAATAGGGTTGCTACGTCTTTATATTGGCCGCCCTCAGCCAAGTCAACGGCGTTTGACAATGCTAATCCAACTTCTTAAATCAAAAATCCACAGGGCAGTGGTTACTGATGCCAATGTGAATTATGAAGGCAGTCTTACTATTGACCGTGCGTTGATGGACAAAGTGGCGTTGCAGCCTTTTGAACGCGTACTATGTGGTAACATGTCCAATGGAGAGCGGTTTGAAACTTACGCAATACCCGGTGAGCCTAATAATGGCGCCATCATTCTCAATGGCGCCACGGCGCATCTCGGAAAACAGGGTGATCGTCTGACGATCATGAGCTTTGCTACAGCAGATGACACTGAAGCAGCAGACTGGAAACCGAATGTGATTGTACTTGGCGAAAACAACGCTATCATTGCGACCCGTTAGGCGTTTTAGCGCCATAGATACAATTTTAACCGAAAGGCTTTAGCCATGCTATTTACAGCGGGAGACATCGCTGAACGACTGGGCGGCACGGTGCTCGGCGACCGCACAATGCCATTGACAGGGTTTCAAGCTGCCGACCGTGCGGGCGTCGGCGACCTTACTTTTGCAGAAAACCGTACATTCTTCGAACGCGCCGAGCAAAGCGCCGCCAGCGCGATTATAATTGACAAGAGTTTTACCTCAGAGCGCAAAGTGCTCATCAGAGTATCTAGCGCACGTTTGGCCTTTGCCAAGGTAGTACCGCTTTTTTACCCAGAACCCGGGCCACCAACCGGGATACATTCATCGGCTATCATTTCTGATAAGGCAGATGTTCACCCTGAGGCCTGCATTGGTGCCCATGTAATAATCGGAGACCGAGTAAAAATTGGCGCACGCAGTGTCTTGCATGGGAATAACTACGTGGATGAAGACTGCATTATAGGAGAAGACTGTGCGATATTCCACAACGTATCTCTATACCCACGCACTCTCCTAGGAAATCGTGTCCGAATCCACGCCGGCACAGTTGTGGGCTCCGACGGTTTTGGCTATGTACAAGAAGACGGCAAACATCTTAAGGTGCCCCAGATTGGCAATGTGGAGATAGATGAGGACGTAGAAATCGGGGCTAACGTAACCATTGATCGCGGCGCACTTGGCCCCACACACATTGGTGCGGGCACAAAGATAGACAACCTCGTCCAAATCGCACATAACGTAAGCACTGGCGAAAACTGCCTGGTCGTGGCACAGGCGGGCGTCGCGGGTAGCACCAAGCTGGGCAACTCGGTGACCATTGCCGGTCAGGTTGGCCTCGCAGGTCATTTACGGATTGGCAATAATGTAACCATTGCCGCGCAATCAGGCGTAATGCGAGATATTGATGAAGGGGAGAAGTGGTTCGGCACACCGGCACAGCCGGACAAGAAGATGAAACGTCAACTGCTGGCTTTGAAAAAGTTACCCGATCTATTACGTCGATATAATCGTTTTGAAAAATTTACCAAAGACCGACTCCTTACCCCGGAAGAAATTGTCGATGCTAAGGCCAAAGCGGTTTCTGCAAAGGCCCGCTAAACAGGAAGCCCAGTAGACAACGACTGATTCTGGACATGAAAAAGTACTAAGTGACTGAGTTTTCCCAGAAACCTGTTGACCGATTGATGTTTTCTGGTATTTTCTTCGCCCCCTTTAGAACTAAGGCGTGAAGACTTTTTTGCCAAAAATTGACGTACAACGGCGCGCGTGGCGTATTCTGGATGCTGAAGGCCTTGTATTGGGTCGCGTTGCTGAGAAGATTGCCAATGTCCTGCGTGGCCGTGACAAGCCATCGTATACCCCTCATCTGGACGCAGGGGACTTCGTCATTGTTATCAATGCGGAAAAAGTGCGTGTGACAGGCAATAAAGAGACAGCCAAAGAGTACCAGAGCTACAGTGGATATCGCGGTGGACTCAAGCGCATACCACTTGCGGATGTCCGGGCAAAACATCCCGAACGTCTGATCATGAAGGCTGTGAAGGGTATGCTTCCAAAAAATCGTCTTGCGGCCAAGCTCCTCACCAAGCTCAAGGTTTATAAGGGAAGCGAACATCCGCACGGTGCGCAGAATCCCGAACCGTTAACTTTAAACTAAAATGCCTGACGCAATCACTGGAGAATTTCTAGGCACCGGTCGTCGCAAGTGCGCAACGGCCCGCGTCCGCATTAAGCCTGGCAATGGCAAGATCACCGTCAACCGCCGCGCGGTTGATCAATACTTCCCAATCGAGGAGCATCGGATGATTATCAATGAGCCATTCGTCGTCTCGGAGAACAGCGAGAAATTCGATGTCCGTGTCAACGTGCAGGGTGGTGGCATTGCCGGCCAGGCTAATGCCATTTCCCTCGGCATTTCCCGCGCCTTGTTGGAATATGATGCCGAACTACGACCAACCCTCAAGGCCGAGGGCTTGTTGACTCGTGACGCACGCGTTCGCGAGCGCAAAAAGTATGGTCAGCCGGGCGCGCGTAAGCATTTCCAGTATAGCAAACGCTAAACAGAAGAAGCTTTCGAAAACCCCGCTGGTTTACCAGCGGGGTTTTTTGTTTGCTTTCAATTATCGAAAAAAACCTGCAAAACAAACCAAACATGAGCCAAGGTTCATCTATCAAAGTCGCCGTGGTCGGAGCTTCAGGCTATTCCGGCGAAGAACTTGTCCATCGGCTACTAAACCACCCTTGCGCCGCGTTGACAGCCATAACCTCGCGCCAATTTGCCGGCAGAAGACTCAATAAAACCTTTCCACGGTTTACCGGACAAGGTTTAGCAGACACGTTAAAATTCACTGAACCTGATCCTTCTACCCTAGCGCAAACTGCAGAGATTGT
>CBFHWX010000034.1:0-23999 GCA_965659445.1 Limisphaerales bacterium
CAAAGCGTCGAATCTCCGTAAGCCCGCGCGTGATGAGTGCAGCCTTGGCGTTGTCGCCAAGTTTTAGTCCATCGCATACGCCTGCAGCGATGGCTACTACGTTTTTAAGGGCGCCGCCCAATTCAACACCTAAAACATCTGAGCTGGTATACACACGTAGAGTAGGGCGATGAAAACAATTCTGTACAGAGGATGCTGCATTCTTATCAGCACTGGCGCACACCAACGCAGTTGGAATACCCCTCGCAACTTCTGCGGCGAGCGAAGGTCCGGACAGAACGGTGACAACGCTTTTCGGCGCAAGCTCGTGAAGTATGCCGCCCATTGTCAGGCTGGTTTCATATTCGATACCCTTGGTTACGGAAATGTTAATCCCCTTAAAGTTTGCCAATCCCTTGGCTACTGTCCGAAATGAATTTGAGGGAACTGCTATAATTACACCATCAGCATTGTTGATAGCCTTGTTGAAATCAGCCTGAAGTTGCCAATTGTCAGGTAGCTGTACGCCGGGAAGGTGCTCAGTATTTTCCTTATTCGAAGCGATTGCCGCCAGTCGATCGGGTCTCCCCCAAAGTGTAACCACATGGTGTGCCTCATGCGCGATCTTTGCTAGAGCGGTTCCCCAAGCGCCCGGGCCTAGGACGGTGATTTTCATGTGGTTTCCTTCTTTGATTGGTAGGTGAAATTAGGTCGATGTCGAAGGGCGGCCATTGTCGCAATGAGTATTGCGATTCCAATTGCGGCAGGAGTTGGTTTTGCTGCCCACATTGCTAGAGGTAAAATTATTGCGGAAGCAACGGATGCAACCGCGACTGTCCGAAAAAGGCCAAGTCCAATAAGCCAAGTAGCTAGAGTAATTGCCAATGTCATAGGTGTCCAAGCAATGAGAACCCCTGCCGTGGTGGCGATTCCTTTGCCGCCTTTTAAGCGAAGGAAACAGGTGTAGTTGTGGCCTAGTATCGTTCCGATTCCAATTGCTAAGGCAGTGACTTGGGATCCCAGTGACGAAAGCAAAAGTACGGGAAGCGCGCCCTTGGCGATGTCTGTTAGAAAAACGATTAAGCCAATTTTCCACCCAAGAATTCTTAAGATATTTGTGGCGCCGATATTGCCACTGCCTTTTTTTCGGATGTCGATGCCTTTTGCTTTGCCGACCAGGTATCCAAATGGAACCGAGCCGATAATGTAGCCCAGCCCTAAGTAGAGAATTACATCCACGGCCAAAGATTACGGTGGTTAAGGGTGCATTCAAGGTTAACCTTGAACCGTGCTCCGAGAACCGCGAACCTTTCCGCGTGTCGCACAAATTAAAAGTCGCGGTGCTGGGCGTAGGCGCGCTGGGGCAGCATCATGCACGGATCTATGCGGAAATGGCGAAGGCTGGCGAAGTGGAATTTGTCGGGCTGTTCGATGTGGACACGAATCGTGCTAAAGAAATTGCCTTAAAGTACAATGTGTCGGTGTTTCCGTCGGAATCATCTGCGCGTGATGCGGCCGACGCGTTGAATATCGTCACTCCGACTATTACTCATTTTGATTTGGCCAGTGATATGATTCGATCTGGAAAGCATGTCTTGGTCGAAAAGCCCATGACCGACTCAGCGGGGGAGGCATCGCAATTGGTTCAACTAGCGCGGGAAGAAGATCGGGTGCTTCAGGTGGGTCATGTTGAGCGCTTTAATCCGGTGTTTGATTATCTTCAAAATGTGGCGAAGCAGCCGCGCTTTATTGAGGCGCACCGACTCTCACCATATCCAGAGCGTAGCATTGATATTGGAGTTGTATTGGACTTGATGATTCATGATTTGGATATTGTTCTTGCGTTTGTTGATTCACCAATAAAGGAAGTGGATGGTGTTGGGGTGTCGGTGCTTAGTGATTCTGAGGATATCGCGAATGCGCGGGTTAAATTTGAGAATGGTTGTGTTGCAAATCTCACGGCGAGTCGTGTAAGTCCCGAGCGAATGCGGAAGATTCGTGTCTTTAGCGGCGGTGTACACACGAGTTATGTATCGTTGGATTACCGTAAACAGGAAGGGTTTATTTATAGAATCGCGCAAGATAGTGAGGTGAAATCAAGTTTATGGAAAAAACTTTTACACGCTAAGGACAGCGCAATTGTCAGTGAGTTTGGAGGTAAAAGAATTGTCAGAGAACCGGTTCCGATTGAGAAGGATGAGCCGCTTAAATTGGAACTGCAGCATTTTGTGCAGTGTGTTCTGGCAAGGCAAACACCAAAGGTAAGCGGAGAATCAGCCAAGCGAGCCCTTGATGTAGCGCTGGAAATTACGCGGCAAATCCAGAAACTCGAAATAGTATGAGCGGGCAGAGCATTATGTTCATAGCTGGTGAAGCCAGCGGTGATATTTTGGCAATGGAATTATGTGAGGCTATGCGTGCGGAAAAAGGAGATTTGGACGCATTCGGAGCCGGCGGGCCGCTAATGAAAAAAGCGGGTATTGATGTCGCGATTGACCTTACCGAGCACGCGGTGGTTGGCATTTGGGAGGCAATATGCAATTACGGTAAGTTCAAACGTTTCTTTGATGAATTACTTGATCTCGCAATGGAAAAGCAACCCAATGCAATTATTTGCATCGATAATCCGGGATTCAATCTGCGTTTTGTTCGTGCTATCAGGGAAAGGTCATTGAAAACAGATTGGCGGCCAAAAATTATTTATTACAATAGCCCGCAACTCTGGGCTTGGCATGAATCGAGGGTTCATCAAATCAGGCGTGATGTGGATTTGTTACTGAGCATTTTCCCATTTGAAAAAGAATGGTACGCGAAGCGAGCACCCGGTTTTCCAGTGGAATTCGTTGGGCACCCAATTTGTGATCGTTATCCGGACTTGGATTACAAGAAATCGTGCATCATTGGCAGTCCTCCGAAATTGCTGCTTCTTCCAGGAAGTCGCGCGAAAGAAGTAAGCAGGCACTTGGGGGTGATGGTGGACGCGGCAAAAAAAATCGATGCGACACCTGCGATTGTACTCCCCAATGATTCCCTCGTGGAACAGGCTAAATTGCTGGTGCCGGAAGTATCGGGTTGGGATATCCGTGTTGGCAGGCTGCATGAAACTCTTGCCGATACAGATGTGGCAATTGCTTCATCTGGAACGGTGACTCTTGAATGTGCTTGGTTCAAGGTGCCCACAGTTGTGCTCTATAAAACATCGTGGATCACTTACCTTCTCGGGAAACTATTTCTGAAAGTAAAATACATTGCCATGCCGAATCTCTTGGCGAATCGTGAAGTGTTTCCGGAATTTATTCAGCGAGAAGCCAATGCGCAAAATCTCGCGCGAGAGGCCAATATTTTTATAAATGATTCAGGGAAAAGGGAGCAAACACTTGCTGATTTAGATGTAATAGCTGGTTCGCTCGGAGGGAAAGGTGCTGCGAATAGAGCTGCTAAGGTTGTTTGGAAGCTAATGGATCAATCGATTCAGGTTTGACAGGTCTTGTGGGGGCGTTCTGAATTGTCGCATGCGAATTGCAGTCATTCTATTTTTAGTAATTCTTGGGATCGTTGTGTTTTCATCCTGTGAAAGTCCGAGAAAAACTAAAAATGGACGGGCACTAGAGATGTCTGACTCATCGGGCTTGGTTGTCCAATGTCGAAAAGCCCTTGAGCCGATTGTTATAGATGGGCACGTCAATGAAATTGATTGGAAGATCGCTCAACCATTGTCCAATTTTCGCCTCGCTTGGGCGGGCGGCAGAGTGGCTAAAACTGCTACAAAGGCAAAGGTTCTTTGGGATGATCAGTATTTTTATTTTTCTGCTGAGATGGACGATGTTGACTTGTTTGCAGACGTGACGGAGAAAGATGGTGATACGTGGGATAATGATGTTTTTGAGATATTCCTCAAACCCTCCATTGTGAAAACGGCCTATTACGAATTTCATGTTACAGCGGCAAATACACATTTTGATTTATATCTACCACACAAAGGCGGAGCATGGTTGATCAATCGCATGCGCAAGGACCATAAGTTTACGATGGAAACGAAGGTGGCTCGACGCGGAACGTTGAATCACTGGATGGATCAGGATGAAGGATGGACTGTTGAAGGTCGAATTCCTTGGAAGGATTTTTCACTGACTGGCGGTAGCCCCAAGCCCGGGGATGAGTGGCGGTTTGCGCTTTGCCGCTATGATTATTCAGTTGGCTCTTCTCAACCTGAATTATCAAGCATTGCTCCATATAAGAGGCTAGATTTCCATCGAACGGAAGATTTTCTTCCCTTGAAATTTCTGGGCATCGACGGAGGGGGAGCTGGCGATTACAAACGCGAAATATGGAATAGATCAAAGGTTTTTGGTTCACCAGATCCGGCGTTACCATACACCACTGAACCGATGTGGATTGGTTTGCCGGTGAAAAAAGCTCTGGAGATAAAGATGTTGCCCGGTAGTGCAAATCATCTCGTTTATGCGGATCATCGGGAAACCAAGAACGCCATCTCAAAACTGTGGGTTTTCAAGGATCAGTCTGGAGTGACAAACCAGTTGGAGTCTCTCTCACTGTCAAATAGGTTGATCTATGGGTTTTGTTTTCACCCGAAGTTTTCTGAGAATGGTCAAATATTCCTACACACCAATGGGCCAAGGAGAGGGGAGGGTTCCAAGAATAAAAATTCTCAGGTGAACCGATTCGTGATGGATCATGATACGATGAAGATCGATCCAAATTCGCATAAGACGATTATCCAATGGCAGTCAAATGGCCACGATGGAGGCGGCGTTGTTTTTGGCAACGATGGAATGCTGTATATTACTACTGGCGATGGTACGAGCGACTCTGACGTGAACCTTACAGGTCAGCGAATCGATCTGTTACTTGCAAAACTCTTGCGGATTGATGTTGATAAGGCCGCAAACGGAAAATCCTATGGTATTCCGCCTGACAATCCGTTTCTTGGAGACAAGAACGCCGCGCCGGAAACTTGGGCACTTGGTTTCCGAAACCCATGGCGTTTGACCTGTGATGAGAAAACTGGGCAAATTTGGATTGGGGAAAATGGACAGGACACATGGGAGTCTGTAAAGCTCGTTGAGCGAGGTGCTAATTATGGATGGAGCGTTTATGAAGGAAGTCATCCGTTCTACCTCGAGCGCACACTTGGCCCGGGTAAGCTGACTGGACCCACTTTTGAACATCATCATCGCGAAGCTCGATCGCTGACTGGCGGCATTGTCTATTATGGTAAAAAACTGCCAGAACTTCGAGGAGCTTATATATACGGAGATTATTCTACTGGTAAAATTTGGGCCGGCAAACACGATGGCCAAAAGGTCCTTTGGCATCGGGAAATTGCTGATACACCGTTTGCGATAACTGGTTTTGGCTCTGATGCAAATGGCAATCTCATTATCATAGATGATCATTCGGGTTTCCATTGTCTCCGGCTAAATCCACAGTCAAATCAGACGCCTATTTTTCCCAAGAAGCTGAGTGAAACAGGTTTATTCACGGATGCTGCTCATCATCAGGTTGCGACGGGTGTCATCCCGTATTCAATCAATGTTCCGCACTGGACTGACGGAGCAGAGAGCTTGCATTTTCTTGCTATACCGGATGAGGGACAGTTGCGCTTCTCCAAAAACCGAGGCTGGGACGGACCTGAAGGTACTGTGCTTTTGCAAACACTCTTACATGGTGCAAAGCGTATTGAGACTCGCATGCTCACCAAACAAGATAGTGAATGGATCGGTTATAGCTATGCGTGGAACAAAGAACAAACCGACGCAGTCTTGGTGGATCGTGACGGGAATGATTTACTGCTTGCTGGTGGTCGTCCTTGGCGCATTCCGAGTCGTGCGGAGTGCATGATGTGCCACAGTCGTGCAGCAAAATTTACACTCGGGCTTACGGAATTACAGATGAATCGTCCTCGCGATTTTGGCCATGGACCGATAGGTCAAATTGAAGGACTTGCACGCCTTGGAGTCTTGGCAGGCGCCAAGCTGGCGGAATACCGGCCTGACGGCAAGGGGGTTGATCGCATTCTTGTTAATCCGCATGAATCCAAAGTGACACCTGAGTCGCGTGTTCGTTCCTATTGGCAGGTAAACTGCGCCCACTGCCATGTGGAAGCGGGTGGAGGTAATTCGAAGATGGAATTGGAATGGGGTGAAACCTTGGCCGGAACGCAGACTGTGGATATCGATCCGGTTCACACTCGTTTTGGGTTAGGCCCAAACGCAAGGATTATTGCGCCGGGACATCCTGTAAATTCAGTTATGCTTCGGCGAATAATCAGCCCGGGCCCCGGTCGTATGCCGCCAATCGGCGCAGTATCGCCTGATCCGCGTTGGATTGGGCTTTTCACTCAGTGGATCTCTGAATTGAAGTCTGCCGACAAATAATATTTTCTCCGGCAATGCGAGTTTTGTTTATTTTTCTGTTTTGTCTCAAGATGATTGCGGTTGGCTCGGCAACTCCACCCTTATCAACGGCAGGGCAGGTTCGGGACCATTGGGCATTCAAGAAAATCTCCAGACCACTCCCCCCGAAAACTAAGAATAAAACTTGGCCGAAAAACTCTATTGATCAGTTTGTGCTTTTGAAACTGGAACGTCGCGGTTGGACGCCTTCAGCGCATGCAGATAAGCGTACTCTAATTCGCCGTGCATATATGGATTTAACCGGGCTGATGCCGACCTTTAAAGAGGTGCAGCAATTTATGTCAGATAAATCTCCCGACGCGTGGGCTAATCTTATCGATCACCTTTTGTCTTCACCGCATTATGGTGAACGCTGGGGTCGTCATTGGCTGGATGTAGCACGATATGCAGATAACAAGGGCTATGTCGGAGTTGGTGTGGATCGGAGGTATCCATATTCCTATACTTACCGTGATTATGTAGTGCGTTCGTTTAATGAAGATTTACCCTTTAATCAGTTTATTATTGAGCAAATTGCAGCGGACCACCTCCAGTTGGGAAAAGACAAGCGACCTTTGGCGGCGTTGGGGTTTCTTACATTAGGACGCCGCTTTCTAAACCGAACAGATGATATTATTGACGATCGGATTGACGTCGTAACTCGTGGGTTCATGGGGCTTTCGGTAAGTTGCGCGCGATGTCATGATCACAAGTATGATCCGGTGCCCACAGCAGATTACTATTCGCTTCACGGCATATTTGCCAGTAGTAAGGAACCTGAAGTGTTGCCTTTGATAGGAGAAAGTTCGCAACCTTCAGAGTATGTGGCTTTTGTTAAGGAGAAGAAGAGGGGAGAAGAGAAGATTGCTCGACTTATCCGTGACACTTACGCGCAAAAACGGGTTGAGCTGAGGCGTCGTGGGGGCGAGTACATGCTTGCTGTTCGAGAATTTGAAAGCGGAAAATTTACCAAGGCCGAAACACTTCAAATGGCGACCAAGCGTCGGTTGAATGTCGTCGCCTTAATCAATTGGAAAAAAGCCATGGCTAAATGGCGTAGCGAGTCGCATCCGGCATTTCTTGTTTGGTTTGGTCTCAGTGGCGACGGAAATCCTCTGGTTACCCGAGCATCAACTCAAAGGGAGCAATCGGTAATCTACAGCAAATTATTCATGCAAGCAGAGAAACGCTGGGATGCATTGCGAAAAAAGGATCCCAAAGCAAAGGCGTTGCCGGACGTTAACTGGGAGTCCATTCGTCAGATTATATTCGCAGCTGAAACTCCGGCAACTGTGCCGTCGACATTGAGTGAAGGTGACAAGAACAGTCTTCTTTTCGGAATTAGAAATCGATTGAAGAGCATGCGATCAAAAATCGGACAGCTCGAAGCCTCACACCCCGGCGCACCGCCGCGAGCGCACGTAATGGAAGACAAGCATAAACCTGTCGAGCCATATATTTATATTCGCGGGGCGAGTGGTAATCGTGGCAAGAGAGTGTCGCGCCAGTTCCTTGAACATTTCTCACCGAATCGAAAACCCTTCGTCAAAGGCAGTGGTCGGTTGGAATTGGCGCAGGCGATTGCTGATCCTAATAATCCTCTCACAGTTAGGGTGATTGTAAATCGGGTGTGGGCACATCATTTTGGTCTTGGACTAGTGCTGACCCCGAGCGATTTTGGCTTACGCGCGAAATCACCTTCGCACCCACAATTGCTCGATTGGTTGTCCTTAAAATTTATCAGTGAAGGCTGGTCGCTTAAAAAATTACATCGCGTTATTATGACTTCAGCGACCTATCAGCAATTGAGTAATAATCGGCCTAAATATTCACAAATCGATCCAGCGAACGTATTGCTCTGGAAAATGACTCGTCAAAGGTTGTCCTTCGAGGCATTGCGTGATGGGGTGCTGCAGTCTAGTGGGCATCTGGATCGTAGAGTTGGGGGTCGACCAGTGGATATTGCCAAACTCCCGAATATGCCCCGTCGAACCATTTACGGATTTATTGACCGACAAAATCTGCCGGATGTTTTTCGGACATTTGATTTTGCCAATCCTGATGCGCATTGTCCAAGTCGATACAAAAACACGGTGCCGCAGCAGGCATTATACTTAATGAACAGTGCTTTTGTGATCGATCAATCAAAAAAATTAACCCAACGGCAAAGTTTTGTTAGAACCCGTGGGATCCGACAAAAAATACATTATTTATTCAGAACAATATATCAGCGTGATCCAAGTCAGGAGGAAGTTGATGAAGGTTTGGCCTACTTGAAAACTGTGTTTTTGGATGAGGGGCGGAATGCTTGGGCGGAATTTACTCAAGTCATGTTGCTTTCGAATGAGTTTCGCTTTGTTGATTAATGCGTTTTGTTACTTAAGCAGGTTGATTCCTAGTCAAAGATCACTTGCATTATAGGCTAACTGCACTCTCTTGGCAGTAAGGAAAGCTTATTGAAGGCGCGGACTAACCGCCGCCGGTGCGTATCAGTCTGTTAAGTGCAACATTTGCAAACTGTGAAAAATTGACCTTAACTGATGATTTCCTTGATGGGGGAGCCGTGGTGAATGTCGAGGCGCTTGCGACCAGGGACGTCTAGTTTGACGGGGTCAAGACCAAGCTGGTGCAGCACGGTGGCGTGGATGTCCGTGACGTAGTGCGGATCCTTAATGGCATAAAAGCCCAATTCATCGGTTGCGCCATGAATGACACCGGGTTTGATGCCGCCACCGGCCAGCCAGCAGGTGAAGCCTTGTGGGTGATGGTCGCGACCAGTGCCCTGTGCGCCGGGCGTGCGGCCAAACTCAGTGCCGAACACCACCAGTGTATTCTCCAACATTCCGCGCTGCTTAAGATCCTTTAGTAAGCCTGCGATGGGTTTGTCAACTTTCGGCGCTTCGACGTCATATTTCTTTTTAATGTCGCTGTGCGCATCCCACGAGCCCGCGCTTCCGGTGCCGTGATAAATCTGAATGAATCGCACACCCTTCTCCACCATGCGCCGCGCAGCGAGGCATTGATTTCCGAAGTCACGGGAGTGTTCCTGGTTAAGACCGTATAGTTTTCGTGTCGCCTCTGTCTCACGATCCATGCGCATAATATCTGGAACGGCAGTCTGCATCCCAGCGGCCAACTCATAGGAGCGGATCCGCGCGGTCAATTGAGGATCATTGGGGTACTCGATACCCGAGGCACGGTTGAGTTTGCCAATCAGATCCAATTCCGATGCTGCTTCGACCGCCGTCACATTCCCCTTTGTAGCTACGAAAGGCAGTGGGTTATCCGGATCGGTTGAGAGCTTCACTCCTGCGTGATGCGGGCCTAGATAATTTGCCCCATGCGCAAACTCACCACCACAACAGCCCCCCACCGAGTTACCCATCACCACGAATTTGGGAAGTTGATGGTTTAGCGAACCCAACCCGTATGATACCCACGCACCCAACGTTGGCTTCGAACCTTCGCGTACATGATGGCCCGTGTGCCAAGTCAACTGCATGCCGTGATTGGGGTGCACTGTCCAGAGCGAACGTACAATTGCCAACTCATCTGCGCATTCGCCAATGTGAGAGAACCAATCTCCGACCTGCAGGCCGCACTGTCCGTAAGTCGCATAGCTTGTCTGCATGCGCTTGAGCTCTTTGCGGGGCGGAATACTCATGCCTGCGCCGGCCAAATTTTTCTCAATTCTCTCCTTGTTGATAAAATCCTTATATGGCGTTTGATCATACGTCATTTTGTCGTACTTATTTAACGCGGGTTTCACATCGAAGCTCTCCATTTGACTCACACCGCCCGCGAGGAAAATCCAGATGACTGACTGCGCCTTGGCCGTTTGATGCGTATTCCCGTCAGGCAATGATGGGGTTGCCGCTTGGGCCTCGTCATTCAGCATCGACCCGAGTGCCAATCCCGTAAAGCCCATGCCGGTGTCGGCGAGGAAATGTCGGCGACTTTTCAATTTGTCTTGCGGTTTTGTATTCATCGAATTGTCACAAACTCATGGTGGTTAAATAGTGCATGCACCAGATTCTCTCGAGCGCGAAGGCGGTCAGTGACGGCGGTTTGCGTTTTCAAATATTCGGTGCATAGCTCCATCTCATTGGCTTTCGGTTTGCGCGTAAGGATTTGCTCGTAAGCAACTTGGATAAATTTCGCGTCCTCGGCATGTGTAATATTTAGTTTGCGGGCGAGATGGCGGGACTGCACGTGGGTCAACTCGCTGTTGAAGAGTGCCAGCGCCTGATGTGGAACAATGCTAGTATGGCGTTGGTAGGATTCTGTGGGATCCGCGCCATCGAAAAACTTCAGAAAATCCATCTGACTTGAAGGCGAGTGGTGAAAATAAATGCTGCGGCGAGGTGAAGCCATGCCATCGCTACCGGGTAGGTCCGGCCCACCCAGTTTGGGGTCCAATCCGCCGGCTGCGTGTAGCACGCAATCACGTACCACCTCAGCCTCCATCCGTCGGGGCGGTATTCTCCAAAGCCAGAGGTTATCCGGATCCGTTGCGAGATTCTCCTCATCTGGTGTGGATGCCATTCGATACGCGCGTGAAGTGACGATGAGTTTGTGCAAATGCTTCATCGACCACGCGCCCGCCTCGGACTTGCCTGCGGTCCATCCATCTCTGTAGGGCACCATTGTCGGCTCACGCAGTTCACACGCCATCCAATCAAGAAGTCCAGGATGGGTCGGCTTTTTTCCTTCCAAGCCAAAATCAAACACCGACGTTACCAGTGCGCGATCGAAGTGCCGCAGCCAAATGTGGTTCGCTGCCACACGCGCGGTCAGTGGATTGTTCGCATCCGTCATCCACCGCGCCAATGTCAGTCTCCGTCCAGAGGAGTTGCCGTAGGAACTGGATAACCCCGAATAACCCGGCGTCAATGGCTCGGATATTTTCTTCTCGGCGGCCGCAAGCGCCTTCTTTTTCACCTCAATATTTTTCGCCGCATCCGTCACCGCCTTTGTCAGCTTCTCGTCGTCTTTTTTTCCAGCCGCAGCAAGTGCCTTTGTAGTTTTCAATTTCTGCTCCGCTTGGAAGGTTCCTTCCTTCGCCTTCACGACTGCCTCCAGGCGCTGCTCTTTTTGCGCCGCTTTTGCCAGTTGATCCAATCGTGCCTTATGCTTCTCCACCGCCGCTTTGTCATTTGCTGCCGGTGCGTTCAGGTATTTCCACTCTTCCGCGACCACCGCCGCACGATGTGATTCCAAGCGGGCTTTATCCAATTCCACCTTCAGTTTAGCCTGCCCCAAAATCGCATCGGCAAATGCCGTTTGTTGCGCCGTGGCTGGTTTGGCCAGCTTGGCCACAGGCAAGTAATTCTTTACGGAGTCCATCGGGGCCATCGGCATCACTGACGGTAAAGCAACAATACGCAGGTACGTAAATTCCACCTTCGCGTCCAATGACCATATCCGCAGTTGCCGGCCAGCTATGTCGTGACCATTATAGGTCTGCTGCAACACGCCATTGACATAAACATTCAACAGCTTGCCGCGCACATCGAAGCGCAATTCGTACTCAACTCCGATCTTTATGGGCAGTGTCCGGCGAAGGTCCGCGCGTGGATGGCTTTCCCCCCCAATCTCCAGAATGAATCGCAGACCGGGCGTCTCCTCGCTGGCGGAGAGATAAATCCCTTCTCCGCCACCCGCACCTTCGGCAGTCTCAAAAGTGAATCCCGCCGCCAGTTCATTTTCGCCGCTGATAATTTTGAACAGCGCGGTGAGTGAAAAATTTTCCGGCAAATTTTCCGTCGTTTTTAACCATTTACTGGAGGAACCTTTCATGTCTGACTGTGTTAATCGCTCACCTTCAAAACTCCATTGTCCCGGCCCTATTTGCCAGTCTTTACTGGCCTTTTTGAAATCATCCTCAAGCACCACGATCCCTTTTGGTTCCGGCACCGCACCTTTCGCCGCCAACACGCGCCATTCTTCCGCCATGACCATCTTCTGTTGGGCGCGATTGATGTTGTTTTGCAGGTTTTTCAGCGTTTGATCGCGAACTGGTTTCCGGAGCAGAGGGATACGGCCAAGAGGCGGGAGTCTCACGGATTCCGGCGGTATCCATGCACTGAAAATCTGCGGCACACCCGGCGTAATGGTGCGGTTCTCGTCGGGTGTCTTGTCATTTCCATTGATGTAAAACTTCGTCTTCGCCCCTGGCTTTTGGTCAAAGATACGCGGCACGCCGAGAGTCGTGCTTCCCTGCGGCCAACCCTGCGCGTTGTCGATATTCACTCCGACTGGCTCGAAAATATTCCTGAACCGATAATATTCGTCGTGCCACACCGGATCGTACGGATGATCATGGCACTGTGCACAGCCCACCGTCAGCCCAAGGAGTGATTTAGATGTATGATCAACCGTGTCGCGAATCCACTGCTCACGGCTGTCGGTGTTGCGGTTGCGCACGAGAAAGCCCGTTGCACGAAGATTCGCCGCATCAAACGGCAGCAGTTCGTCGGCCGCTAGCATCTCGGTGATCATCTGCCCATATCCCTTGTCGGCGTTCAGGGACTCCACGATCCAGTCTCGAAAATGCCACATATTTTTCTGGCTGAATCTCGCCGTTCCTTGAAATCCGTACCAGTCGCTGTATCGCCACACATCCATCCAGTGCCGTCCCCATCGTTCACCGTAATGCGGGCTCACCAATAAACGGTCCACTACTTTCGCATAAGCCGTCGGCGACTTGTCTGCTAAAAACGTCTGTAATTCCTCGCGCGAAGGCGTCAGCCCAATCAAATCCAAATAAACCCTCCGCAATAAAACGTGTCTTGGTGCTATTGGTTGTGGCGACACTTTTGCTGCCATCTGTTTGCGTGCCACGAATGCATCGATTGGATTGCGGCTCCACTCAGCATTGGCAGCTGGTATCTTTGGTCGTTTTAGTACCTGAAACGCCCAATGATTACCCGGATTATAAGCCTTTTCTCCTGCAGGGGCCTTAGCGCCATTCGCAATCCAGTTCTTTAAGATCTCAATCTGCTTCTCGGAGAGCGGTTTGCCTTCAGGAGGCATACGATCTTCTTCTTTTTCCGCCGTGATCTTTTTTACCAGTAAACTTTTTTCAACATTCCCCACGACCAACGCTGGTCCATCCTTGCCTCCTTTTAGCGCAAATGTCCGCGTATCCAGACGCAGATTTGCCTTTGCCTTAATCGGCCCATGGCACCGGAGGCAATGATCCCGCAAGATTGGTTTCACCTCTCGGATATAATCCGACCCTTGAACACCAAAAAAGGAGCCAAAGAACATAAAAGCTATCATTCGTCTAGGAAAGCAGTGCCGACGTTTGCCCGCGTCCAAGAACCAATTGTAACTATTTGCCATGGTTAAACCTGAGATTCTCTTAAGCCCAATCCGATTCAAGGTGAAGTAATGTAAATATTCAACAATTTACCGACCAATAAGTTAAAACTTCAAGGCGAGCTTGAAGCTAATGTCGACTCGAGGCATCATTAATCCAATCACCCACACTGGCTGACGTATCGAACAAATATATAAGAAATCTTATAATGAAAAAAATGATATTAGTAAGGATGTCCATTGCTCTTCTGTTTGGTCTAGGAGCCGGGCGGGCCGAAATGGCTGAACCTGCCAAGAAAAAACTGCAGATCTTCATTCTGGCCGGTCAATCAAACATGGTTGGCCATTCCTATTATATCACCATCCCAACCCTGCTCACGGCAAAGGAAGCGGAAGTCAGAAATCTGGCGAATCTGGTATTTAAAAAGGACGCCAAGATCTCTCGAGCAGTCGTGGAGGATCTGATTGCGACGCGCATGAAGCGCGATGCAATCAACAAGGATCTGCGCGAAAAGAAGATTGAAGGTGCCGACAAGATTGCCGCAGCTCAAGCGGAGATAAAAAAATTGCAGACGCAGGTCGATGGCAAGATGCAAGGAATCAAGGATACCTTTGTCGTGTCCAAACAGGTCTACATTACCTCTATTGCAGATGGCAACCGGGGTTCTGGGCCTTTGAGTGTCGGTTACGGTGGCAACCGTGACAAAATTGGACCCGAATTTAGTTTTGGGCTTTCAATGGCGAAAAAAATAGATACCCCCATCCTGATCATCAAAACCTCCTGGGGCGGCAAATCTTTGAATTATAATTTCCGACCCCCTTCAGCTGGGCCCTACAAGCTGAACGAAAAGGAACAGGCAGCAAAGAACGCCGATGACATCCGTAAAAACACGAGCCTTAACTGGAGGATGATGAATGAAGCCGTCCACAATGTACTCAAGGATCTGAAAAACCATCACCCAGCATATGATGCGACGGTCGGCTATGACATCGCGGGTTTTGTCTGGTTCCAAGGCTTTAACGACCAGTTTTCCGATGATTTCCGCAACAACTACCGGGATAACATGATTCATTTTGTGAAGGACGTTCGCAAAGAATATGAGACACCCAATATGCCCTTTGTGATTGGGGTATTGGGAACCAACATGACAAAGGAAGGTGTCGACAAGAACGCTGTCTCGGTGGCTCAACGAGAAGCGGCTGTTGCCCCGGAATTCAAGGGCAACGTCGCTTCAGTCGAAAGCTACAAGGTCTATGACCTGGAAGCACGGAAGGTCTACGATAGTGGTTGGGCCAAGCATTTTGCAGAATGGTGCGTTGTGGGCAGCGACCGGCCTTATCACTACCTGGGCAGCGGCAAATTCTTCGTTCGCTTAGGTGACGCATTTGCCAATGCCATGATTGGCCTAATCGAGAATCGAAAAGAACCGGCTCCCGGTAAAATCAGTATCAAAAACGGAGAAAAAATCGCCTTTATGGGTGACTCCATTACCGCCGCAGGCAGAAGGCCAGGTGGTTACTGTCAGCTGGTTCTCGCTGCCTTAAAGGATCAGGGCATTGAAGTCACACCCGTGTTCGCCGGAATTGGCGGCCATAAATCAAATCAAATGCTGGCGCGATTGGAAAAGGACGTCCTTCGGCATAAACCTGATTGGATGACTTTGAGTTGCGGAGTCAATGACGTATGGCATGGCGAACGCGGAGTAGACCTTGCGTCTTACAAAAAGAACATCACAGAGATTGTGGACAAGGCTCAGGTTGCTGGGGTTCAGGTGGTGTTACTCACCTCAACGATGATCAGGGAAGATCAAAGTAATGGCCTCAATCAAAAACTGCTACCCTACAATCAATTCATTAAGGCATTGGCCAAAGAGAAGAAATGTTTATTGGCTGATTTAAATGCTGATATGCAGGCAGCATTGAAAACATTCCCCGCCGATTCACCTAAGGGAAAGCAATTAACGAGTGATGGGGTGCACATGAACAAGGCGGGTAACATCATGATGGCCAGAGGAGTAGCAGGGGCCTTCGGGCTCACGAATCGGCAACTGGACCAATCGGCAAAAAACTGGAGATAATGTTCCCCGTCTCCCCAAGGCCATTCATCGACTTGAGGATTTGGGTTTGGTGAGCATTCAAGAAGTTTCGTATTACAACGTCAGCCCAAACAAAGCCGGCAAATCCACAGGCCGAAAGAGCAAGCGCTAACACAGAATAACAACATCCGCATTGGACAATGGTGCCTGCAGCCAATCAAAATTGATTTACATTATTCAGAGGAGGGTTAAAAGACTCTGGATACGCATTTTACCCAGAGCGCTCTGACGCTCATCAAGAAATGAAACGCCTACTCTTAATCAGTTTTTTTGCAGGGCTACTGCCGCTACAGTCAGCTCCCCTCTTCAACATGGCCAAAATGTTGGATGCGACCACTCTTGAGGTAAAGGTGCTCAAGGACTGGCATATGGTAGGGAGGGATTTTGCTACCCGTCAGAAATTAATTACCATTCGGGTTGGTGAACTGGTGCCGGGAAAACAATACCGAGTGCCTGTGCGAATGATTGTGCCGGCCAATCGCAAGGCTAAAGGATTTCACCTAACCGGCGGCCATAACCCAGCCCAGTTTCAACAGGATTTGCAGCCGCGTGGTGTGGACCGGGCCCTGATTGCGGGAGGAGTAGGCCTGGTACAAACAGTGGTGCAGGGGTTGCAGCAGTCCGGACAGGGAGAACTGGGGCGATTGGCTGACCGACGTTTTGTGGAGTCCCTAAATCCGCATTACTCCATCCAGTACTGGGGATGGCCGGCCACGTTAATGAGGGCGACGACAGCGGCCTACGCAGAGAAAGATCATTTCGAAAAGGGCAAGGTCGCTGCCTCAGGCGGCTCCAAGAATGGCGCCTCTCCTTCGGTGGCCCTAATTGTAGACAAGCGATTGAGCGCCCTGCACGCAAGTGTATCGCCCATTTGGGATTCACCCTTGAGACTTTGCAACCGAAAAGCTTGGGATGAGTTGCGTGAGGCCAATGAGGACTATGGGGCCAAATTAAAGGCGCGTGGAGAGCGTGTGAACATGGACCGCATCATGAACCACTTCTTTTTGGGCGGCACCTTTGGCCCGGTCTATAACCGGCAGGCCTTGGCTGCGGGCAAAAAGTGGGAGGGGCTCCAAAAGCTTGCCGGAGAGATGGCCGATCACGTTTTTGTTTCCCGAAATTTTCCGGCATTAAAGGCGCGTAAAGTAAATATGCTCTTTCATCCGGGCACCCACGACTTTGTAGCTTTTGACTTGGCGTGGGGCGGCAAGCATCACCCGCAAATTCCGATTTATCTCAAGGCCAATTCCGGCCACGGGATTCGTGCGCCTCATCCGGCGGCCGAGCGTGATGAACAGAATAAAGCAGCATTTTTACTTCATCACTTCTTTGGGGGAGAGGGGCTATTATCTCCGCCAGAAGTGCAAACCAGATTGGATAAGGAGAAAATTCAAGTCACGGTGATATTCCCCAAGGGAGCTAAGGCTGAGAGTAGCCGTATTTGGTGGATGTATGATCGGGGCCCTGATGGCAGTGCGACTTATATCGCTGAACTTTTCCCAAACGAACAGGCTGCACCCATGAAATTTAACCCAAAAGAGAATTCCTGGAGTGTGACTTTGGCTCTGAAGCCAAGGAAGAAGCACATTGATTTCTTCAGTAACCACTGCAAAACCATTCTTCGTGGAGGTCGAACTTATAACACGTATATCTCCAGTCCCTATACACGAGTTTCGCTTGAGTGAATTGCAATGTAACATGGGAATCGAGCCCAACGAACATCTGACTGATCCAGTATTTTCATTACGGTTTTCATCGTTGTCTTGGCGCTTGATGCTATTGCCCAGTAGAAGCTGCTCCGATTGATGGCCGAGTTGGAATAGTTGTCACAACTCTTAATTCCTTGACCGGTTTTGTATATCTCCTGACTATTAAATTTGTACCCGTTGTGGAGATGTAGATGCCCAAAAAAACGAGTGATCCTACTCACCGACCTGAGATTCCGCGCAAGACAATCTATCGACTGTCGATCTATATGCGGTGTCTTCAACGTTTGCTGGACAATGGGATTAAGATGGTATCGAGCGATGCACTCGCAGGTGCGGCGGGCGTAAAGTCGCCACAATTGCGAAAAGATCTGACTTATTTTGGCCAATTCGGCACGCGAGGGTTGGGGTATGATGTAGAGCAATTGATCCAGATGATCACGGATCTATTGGGAACCAATCACCTGCAGCCGGTGGTTTTGGTTGGGGTCGGTAATCTGGGGACGGCTTTGCTGTCCTATCGTGGGTTTGAAAAGGAAGGTTTCTGCGTTGTTGCGGCGTTTGATGTGGTGGTGGATGAAAAACGCGTGAAGCAGCCGATTCACCTAATGGATCAACTTGCTAAATTTATTGCGGAAAAAGTCGTGCGTATGGCGATCCTTTGTGTGCCGCCGGAAGAAGCGCAGGAAGTGACCAATCAACTAGTGGAAGCAGGCGTTACCGGGATCATGAATTTTGCCCCAACTGTTCTGCAAGTGCCAGATGATGTGATGGTTAATAATGTGAACCTTGCAATCGAGTTGGAGAATCTTAGCTATTTCGTGCAGCAGTAAGTGTCGACAGACTGCCATCGTCTGCTGATAATTGCTCTGTGAGGTATCACCCAATAAATCCGGCTCATCTCGCTTACACTCGCCGCCAATTTCTGTCCCGGGCTGGCATGGGTTTTGGCTCGCTAGGATTGACTGGCTTGTTGGATGGAGCTGCAAAAAATCCACTTATTCCAAAGTCTCCTCATTATCGGCCACGTGCGAAAAGAATCATTCATCTT
Organism: Limisphaerales bacterium; assembly: GCA_965659445.1. Classification (GTDB taxonomy): domain Bacteria; phylum Verrucomicrobiota; class Verrucomicrobiia; order Limisphaerales; family UBA1100; genus UBA1100. The sequence goes on from CBFHWX010000034.1 coordinate 18,572, forward strand.
TTTATGAATGGCGGTCCTTCGCATGTGGATACATTTGACCCCAAACCATCCTTGCAAAAATATGCCGGCAAGATGTTGCCGATACCGAATTTGCCGACAGAAAGAAAAACTGGAGCTGCATTTCCTTGCCCCTATAAATTCGCGCAGCATGGCCAAAGCGGACTGCCTGTTAGTGAAATTTTCCCGCATACCGCCAAGCATATGGACGACATATGCGTGATCCGATCCATGAAGGCGGATGTCCCCAATCACGAGCCATCTCTTATGCTGATGAACTGTGGCGAATCCATTGTTACGCGGCCCAGTATGGGTTCGTGGCTGATGTATGGGCTGGGGACAGAAAATCAAAATCTCCCAGGTTTCATCGCCATGTGCCCGGGTTATCCCATTCAGGAATCACAAAACTGGCAATGCTCCTTCCTGCCGGGAATGTATCAGGGCACTTACATCGATACACGCAAACGCAAGGCCGAGAATCTCATCGCAAATATTCGCAATCCTCGATTGACTTTGGCTCAACAGCGTCAACAGCTTGATTTACTCAAGCGTATTAATGAACGTCACGCAAAAGCCCGACAGAATGAAGCGCAACTTGAGGCGCGCATCCATTCCTTTGAGCTCGCCTACCGCATGCAGATAGAAGCAACCGACGCATTTGACATTAGCCGTGAGCCGGCGCATGTGCGGAAGCAATACGGATCCACTACGCAAGCCCGGCAAATTCTCATTGCTCGGCGGTTGATTGAGCGTGGTGTGCGTTATGTTCAGGTTTGGCATGGTGATAGTCAACCATGGGACAATCACGACGATATCGCCGTCAATCACCGCAAACTAGCCGGAGAGTGTGATCAGGCTATTGGTGCATTGCTTACGGATTTAAAACAGCGAGGATTGCTCGAAGACACACTGGTTATTTGGGGCGGTGAATTTGGTCGTACACCCACTGTTGAGCTGCCGAAAGCCGGTTCCAATGCGGGCAAAATAAACGGACGGGATCATAATCATCATGGTTTTAGTATGTGGCTTGCCGGCGGTGGGGTGCGCGGAGGTATTGCTTTCGGCGCAACGGACGAGTTCGGTTTTAAGGCGATTGAGAACGTGGTGCACGTGCATGACTTGCATGCGACAATTTTACACCTGATGGGTTTTGATCATGAAAAACTGACGTTCCGTCATGCAGGCCGGGATTTTCGACTTACAGACGTGCACGGCGAAGTAGTGCATGGTATCATTGCGTAATGGAAACGATAGAACTTTCCCGTGATTGTGTGGCGGTACAAATCCCTGATGGAACAAGCGTCACCCTCAACAAAGGTACGCCGGTGGATATTACCCAAACACTCGGCGGCACATACACGGTGCGAGCGGGTGCCGGATTGTTTCGCGTTGGTGGAAATGACGCGGATGCGTTAGGAAAGAAAGCAGAAAATGAATCCGACGCAGAAGCGGGACCTGTGACAATCGAGAGCGTGCATGAGATGCTCAAAAATTGTTTTGACCCTGAAATACCTGTGAACATTGTCGACTTAGGTTTGGTTTATGACACCGCTTTGGAGGAAGCTGAGGATGGGGCCAGGGTCAGCGTTAAAATGACTCTCACCGCCCCTGGGTGCGGTATGGGCCCGACCATTGCTGAGGATGCGCAAAATAAAATTCTCGCCCTGAGCGGGGTAGGGGAGGCCAACGTGGAAATTGTGTGGGATCCGCCTTGGCATCAAAGCATGATCTCCGGGGAAGGGCGCAAGATTTTAGGGATGGAGTAGGACAAGGGTTGACGCGTGCGCTACCTCTCCGCATACTTCTCACCCTCGTGGGGTCGTAGCTCAGTTGGTAGAGCACCACAATGGCATTGTGGGGGTCATCAGTTCGATTCTGTTCGGCTCCACCAAACTTTACCCTGAATCCAAAAGGATTCGGGGTTTTTTATTTAAAGGCCGAAGCAAGGTTCTTATAGGAGTCGGCTGCAGTGGCGATGGGGTTATAATTCTTTTGGCTCCAAACCTGACCGCTGATTTCCGCATTAATATCTCCACGGTAGCCTAGCTTTGCTGAAAGTCTTATGAGTTTGGTATAGTCAATTTGTCCACTTGCTCCGGGGATTACGAACCTAGGTTTGCCATCTTTAATAATGGTATCCTTGACATGAATAAACCGCGTGTGGGGTACCATTGTTTTTAATGAATCTTCAAAGCCGATATCACGGTGAATAAAATGACTGTAGTCATAAGCAAGTTTTAACCATTGGCTCTTGATCTGATTGATGAGCCAGACCGCATCTACAGGGCGGTTGATGGCTCCGAAACGATGAGGTTTTAGGCATACAACACACTTACTGTCCTTTGCGGCAGTAGCCCAGTGTGCGAGGTTGTCGCGAAATTCATTTTTTACGTCTTTCCATTTGCCACTTCCACCAACCGATTCAATAATAGGTGGGTTGTTTGGGGACAAGTCATGTCCCATCTGCCCTGCTTCTCTGATCTTGGAAATACTTACCTTTTGCTCTCCATTTAACTTAATGTTAATCATGAGGGCGGTCAGTTTAAGGCCTAAGTCACCAAGCAAAATCCGTAGGTCTTTTCTCCGTTTTGCCGTAACGTTTTTTGGAGCCGCATCCCAGTCATCATTGAGGCAGAGCTCAACTGAATCATAGCCAATCTTGGATAGTTGCCTCAGTGCGTCTTCAGTTTTAAGGGTTTTCATACCGTACAAGCTGAACCCTAGAGTGACGGCGGGGTGGCGACGTTCTTTCCTTGCGCCAAGGACCGGAAGAGCTCCAAGCGCGATTGATGTTTGCAGGAATTCTCGACGATTCATTTTGCGATAGCAATTAAATGCGTATAGGTGCGAATATACATAACTTTATTGGCAATTGCCGGGGTTGAGCTGCAGGGTTGATTTAAATCATTTACAGCGAGAACTCCAAATTTTCCGTCTCCTCGCATCACAATCATTTTACCATTGGAATCGATGCAATAGATGAGGCCATTTGCTACAATCGGACTGCTGAAGAATTTACCACTGCGAACGGCCCGCTCATTCCATTTTACTTTTCCGGTGGATGCCTCGACGCAACTCACAATACCTTGATCGTTCCAGAGAAATAGATTCTTGCCGATGAGAAGTGGGGTCGGAATGTGTGGAACGCTTTTTTCAATCCGCCAAGCTTCTTCCATCAGTTTTCCTTTCGGTCGCAAAGCAACAACATGCTTTAGCTTCGTGACAAAGCCGCAGGTGCCAATAACCAAATCTCCGGCGATGATAGGGGACCCAATGGCCCGTTCCTTGGAGGATTGATTGAAGACGGAGATTTCCCAATTCACCTTGCCGTTATCCGGATTAATACCCGTGATACCATGTGTCCAATTAGTGAATATCAGTTCTTCATTGCGGCCGGGTGCGGTATAAGCAATCGGAGTACTATAGGTGAGGCGCTTGCTTTGACGCGGTGTTTGCCAGGCGATCTTACCGGTGTCTTTGTGGATGCCAATCAGTGAGCTGGCTCCATCCTGGTCATTATTGATTACAACGAGGTCTCCGTAAACTACAGGTGAGGCTCCAAAGCCGTGCCCACCCTTCACTGGCCCAAGATTAATTATCCATTCCAATTTACCCCCGTGTGTAAAGGCTGCAAGAGTCAGGTTCTTGGTGGTGCCCCAGCTGAAATATACACGCTCGAAATCTGCGCTTGGCGTGCTCGAGGCAAAGCTATTTTGCTTGTGGTGCTTGTGCTTAACGGCTTTAAAATTTTTACTCCATAGTATTTTTCCGGTGTTCGCATCTACGGTCACAGGAGTGCGGGAACCATCATTTTCGTCAGCACAAATCAGAAAAACTTTATCATCCCATACGATGGGGGATCCATGGCCTGTTGCTGGCAAGGGGGTTTTCCATTTAAAATGTTCTTTCTTCCATGTTACTGGTATTGAGTCTTTGGAATTGCCTGCACCATTTGGGCCTCGAAATCGCGGCCAGTTTTCGGCTAACAAGGATGTTGCAATGATTAGTGTGAAAATGATCGCAGCTCGTTTCATTGAAGAAAGACTCACAGTAGCGAATCTGATTCGCAACGGCAACACACGGTTCGGCAATCTTTCGGTGTTTTATTTTATACCTCTTGGCTCAAGGGCAATCCATGTTCGGTTTTGGTAACTTCAGCTGCAGCTGGCAGAAGCGTCCGGCACAAGTACGAGGCCGCCGGCGGGAATGGCATTGATCCAGCAGCTAGGTCGCATGCCACCGAGCAATAGCATAAATTGGGAAAGTTGCTTTTTGTAACCGGATATCATGTTGCATATTTGACTGTGCCCCAGAATTTTCCAAGGCCAATCAACACGCTGGATATTGCCAAGTTGGGGTGGAGCCGGTATAATTTGCTCATGAAATCGTTCCTATGCTCGTTTGTTGCCGTTGGGCTATTTTTGGGCAATCCAATTCCTGTTAAAGCTGACGATGACAAGGCTCGCTTTGCAAAATTTACAAAGGAATTGTCCGGGGTGAAACTTGTGGGTCAATTTACTGTCGATGGCAGTGATACTCCGTCAAAGGAGGAGTACACGATTCTCAAAGTTAAAAAGATTGAACAGGGTGATTTGTGGCTTTTTAAGGCACGTGTAAAATACGGCAAAATTGACCTCACATTGCCGATGCCCATTCCGGTCAAGTGGGCAGGGGATACTCCGGTGATCTCGCTGGATAACCTAACGATACCTGGGCTTGGCACATTCAGTGCACACGTCGTGATTGATGGGAAAAAATACGCGGGCACATGGAAGCACGGCAAGGCCGGCGGGCATATGTTTGGTGTAATTGAGAAGCTCAAGGAATAACCGTTCTATTTTTTTATGAAATTAAAAATCATTTTAACTGGAATATTGTCATTGTTCTTTGAATTACCCGTGTTTGCCGCGGATAAATCAGATGGAGAGGCACAATTCTTATCAAGAGTGCGACAGCTCACGCTGGAAGGCCGTCGAAGTGGAGAGGGGTATTTCTCTCCAGATGGAAAAAATATTATTTTTCAAAGTGAACGTGAGCCGGGTAATCCGTTTTACCAAATTTATACGATGAGCTTGGAATCCGGTGATGTGAACCGTGTGTCGCCAGGATTTGGAAAGACAACGTGTTCGTTTTTCAGGCCTGGGGCAGATGAAGTTCTATTTGCCACATCGCATCTGGATAAAGAATCGCGTACCAAACAAAAAGCTGAGTTGGACTTTCGGGCTTCGGGTAAATCACGCCGCTATTCGTGGGATTACGATGCACATATGGACATTTTCACCACCAAACGGGATGGCACAAATCTAAAGCGATTGACCAGTGCGATAGGTTACGATGCTGAGGGAGGATACTCGCCGGACGGAAAGAAAATTGTCTTTTGCTCCATACGGGATGCATACGGCAAGGCGGAATTGACGGAAAAACAAAAGAC
>CBFHWX010000035.1:0-23789 GCA_965659445.1 Limisphaerales bacterium
AAATGAGTTGGGCCTCTATCTTGGTGGTCAATGGCGTAGTTTGCTATTAAAGGCCGACAAGAGAAAATCAAAAGCTCCTGTAGATGAACTCGACGTGGGGCTTTTGCAGAATCATATTTTGGAACCATTGCTTGGTGTAGGTGATCCACGAACAAGCGATCGCATTGCCTACATTGGAGGCATTCATGGTGTGTCCGAGCTTGAACGGCTTGTTGACAGCGGACAATATGCCTGCGCATTTTCGTTATTTCCAACCTGTATTGAAGATCTTATGGAAATCGCAGATGAAAATGGATTAATGCCACCGAAGAGCACTTGGTTTGAGCCGAAGTTGCGTGACGGGATGTTTTGTCACATGATTTAGTTTTTAAGCATGAAAATTGTACTCGCCTATTCCGGTGGACTTGACACGTCAGTTTTGCTGACGTGGCTGAAGAATAAATTTAACGCCGAGATAATTGCCTTTTGTGCTGATATCGGACAGGAAGAGGAGCTGCGCGGCTTGGATAAAAAGGCTAAGGATACCGGTGCGTCAAAGGTATATATCGACGATCTTCAGGAAGAGTTTGCGCGCGATTTTATATTTCCGATGATGCAGGCTGGGGCAATTTATGAAGGCCAATATTTCCTCGGAACAAGTATTGCCCGCCCGTTAATCGCCAAGCGAATGGTGGAAATTGCCAGAAAGGAAAACGCAGATGCCATTGCGCATGGTGCCACTGGAAAGGGGAATGATCAGGTGCGCTTTGAGCTAACTGCTGCTGCTCTGGCACCTAATATCAAGGTGATAGCTCCGTGGCGTATGGAGGAGTTTCGCGATGAATTTCCGGGTCGCAAGGAAATGATAGACTATTGCCGGAAGCAAAATATTGATGTGGAGGCCAGTGCCGCAAAGCCGTATTCCATGGATCGTAATTTACTGCACATCTCCTTTGAAGCAGGGATTTTGGAAGACACATGGTTCGATGCATTTGCCCCAAAGAATAAGAATATGTTCAAGCTTTCTGTTTCACCTGAGGACGCACCCGACAAATCTGCTCAGGTAACGCTTGGTTTTGAAAAAGGAAACTGTGTCGCTGTTAATGGAGTAGAACTTAATCCGCTGGGTGTCATGCGTAAGCTTAACAAGCTCGGCGGAAAGCATGGCATTGGTCGTATCGACCTCGTTGAAAATCGATTCGTTGGCATGAAAAGCCGCGGTGTGTATGAGACGCCTGGTGGCGCCATATTGCATTTTGCTCATCGTCAGATGGAGAGCATTACAATGGACCGGGAGGTTATGCATATTCGAGACTCACTCATCCCGAAATACGCTGAGCTCATTTACAATGGATTCTGGTATGCACCTGAGCGGGAGGCGTTGCAAGCACTCGTGAGTGAAAGCCAGAGGAAAGTGACCGGAACAGTAAAGCTCAAGCTTTACAAAGGTAATATCATGACGGCCGGTCGCAAGTCTCCGGTGAGCCTGTACAATCCAGACATCGCCACGATGGAGGCTGACCCGACAGAGGCTTATAATCAGAGTGATGCTACGGGGTTCATTAATCTGAACGCGCTACGTTTGAAAGTGCGAGCCAAAGTTCAGGGCCGGCCCCGGAGGTAGATTATCGATCGCTGGGAATCCTGACCTGCGCGTGGATATTAGTGATACCAGCACCTCGCGCCTCATCACGAACGCTGATCACTTTACCAAACGGGGCATCTTTATCAGCCTGAATGGTAAGAGTGACCGATGGGTTTTGCGTCTTTCGGGTTTCAAATATTCCGGCCAATTCATTGATCGTTATCGATCTATCGTTTAAGCGCAGATGTGGTGCGCGTGCTCGAACGCTTACAATTAATGATTTACTGGTGGATACCACCGTGTTGCCGGCATTGCGTGCGGTAGGGAGGGACAAGCTGATTGCCGGCAACTTTTCTTTAAAAGTCGTGCTTACCACCAGGAAAATTAGGACGACCATTAGCACATCAATCAGCGACACGATGATGATGGAAGGGGCGTTTCGTTTTGTTTTATGCAAAAACTTCATTCGGCTGACCCGACACGCTTATATTGGCTCCGTAAAAACTCGTCACACAAATTTTCCATTTCCACCACCATGGTCTCAATTTTACGATTAAAATAGCTCCAACCCACAAGGGATGGAATAGCCACTATCAATCCGAGTAGCGTGGCCTGCAGGGCGATGCTTATCCCTTCAGAAAACATAGCCGTCTGCTCGGAAGTGGCTTCTACCCCCATCCCTTTGAAAAGGGTGATGAGACCGAAAATTGTGCCGACCAATCCGAGCAGAGGCGCAATGCCCGTGATAATTTCCAGAACCACAATGCCGTGCTCCATTTTAACGACTTCAGCCCGTGCGCGGGTCTGCAACATTTCCATATTTTCATCACGCGATAAATGAAGGTTGTCGATGCAGCAAGAAAGTAATCTTCCGTACGGTGAGGGCTCATGGTTGCAAGCTGTACGCAACGATAGCAAGGCATCGTGCGTACGGCATATAGTCTGAGATTTGGTCAATCTTGCCGGGATAATCTTATCTCGTCGCAAAGTGATGCCACGTTCGACAATCAAGAATATGCTGATCAAGGAAGCTGCAACCAGTACCCCGATAATCACAGTTTTCATGGTTGATGGAGGCGGTGTTTCCTGGATTGTTCCTGAATTGCTGACGGGCTCAATGGAAGCCGTGAGTTGTAGAGCTGTGAGGATATAAAACGTAGCAACTAGAATTGCCAGTCGACCAGTCAAGGAGTTCATCGAAGAAGGTAATGAAATGAGAATCGACAGGAGCGGACGTTAGTCCCTATTTCTCGGAGCATCGCCTCGGTCCACTTTTCAAACGGAGCTGGGCCTGTTAGTGCCTCTTTGCAATAATATGATTGAACCGCCGTGGCGGCGTTCTTCTGCACAGTCAATTCCGAAATAGTTCCATCATGATGTAGCTTGAAATCAACCACGACCCTTCCAGGGTGAAACCAACCTGGTTTTTCACGAAATCTCAACCAAGCCAATCTAACGGCTTGAACAAAGCGCGCGTCATAATCACCATAGCCAGTCAGGCGAACATCAAGAGCAGGAACACCAATGTGGGTAACTCCTCCTTCCTGCTTCATTTTCCTGCTGGCTAACATTCCGGTTTTAAGGCGCCGCTTTTGATCGGAAAGCGTTGGTGCCCTAGTATTTTCCAGCCTTCCAGGAAGGGTTGGGACGAGTGAGTTGTTCGCAGTTTTGTTTTGGAGTGGTATCGGTTCCTTGGGCGCATCATTGGCTTGAATTTTCCCCGAAAGAATTGACTGCTCCTCCTTCGTTTGAGTAAAGGGACCTTTGTTTATTGTAATCTGTTCGTGCGGGATCTTCGGTGATTTGTGAGGCTGCAATTGCACGTGTGGTATCGGTCGAGGCGCAGTTGCGGTTTGTGCCGGTTGCGTTGCAGATTTTTGAATGGGATTGAGGGAGCTATTGTTGTTATTAAACGTTCCTGGAAATAGATCGTTTTCTCCGCCAATAAATGGCTGTTGCTGATTTATTTTCTTAGGTTTTTCATTGGCGGCCTTGGTGTTTGCGTTAGAGTAAAATGGCGTGTTGTTTTCTGGTGGATCGGGCGGGATAGATTTTGGGTTTACCGGGATAAATATATTTGTTTTTTTGGGCTGCTTGAGCTTTGGTGTAACCTCTTCTCTTTGTTCGGTTTGGGTTGCTGCAGGGATTGGCTGTGTAGTAATCGTGTCACTAATATCCACGGTAATGAGCACTTCGCGGGGCTTTGGATTTAAGCCCATTGATTTGGTATCCATCCACCCTCCCCAGATGATTCCCGCAGCGACAGTCATGTGCATTACCAAGGTTACCATTAGTGCGGCAACTCCTCCGCGAGAAACGACATGGGGGATGGTATTATTCATACTTGGAACCGGCCTCAAGGCAATGTTGTCAAATTTGGTCGGTCAAGCAATCCTTTGTTGTTATGTTTGCACAGAAAGTTTTTCGTTTCTCACAGGCACGGTGACACGGGCGCTGGGCTTGAGCTTTCCAAGCGATTCCCCAAAGGCCAAGGCGCTTTTTTCTTCGCCATGGACCACGTAGATGTCCTTTATTTTACCAGTGCACGCTTCCACGTGCTCGATCAATTCATCACGGTCTGCATGGCCTGAAAACGCGTCGTGACTCTCGACCTTGGCCTTCACCTCGTAGGGTTTTCCAAAAATGTTTACTGGAGAATCACCATTTGCAATGCGCGAGCCCAAAGTGTGTTGGGCGCAATATCCCACAAACAAAATAAGGTTGTTCGGGTTCTCAAGATTGTTTTTCAGGTGATGGCGGATGCGACCTCCCTCACACATGCCTGATGAACTGATGATAATAGCAGGGCCATCTATTTGGTTGAGTAGCTTGGATCGCGATACATGGCGGATGTACTGTAAATTCTCCATGCCGAATGGGTTTTCTTTTTCTCTGAGGAATTGATAGATGGACTCATTGAAACATTCTTGGTGTAAGCGAAACACCTCAGTTGCATTCACGCTAAGCGGGCTATCAACAAAGATAGGCACATTAGGTAAGTCACCGCTCTCAGCGAGTTGATGCAGAGTATAGACTACCAGTTGCGTGCGTCCCACGGAGAAGGCTGGGATAATAATTTTGCCTCCGCGATGAGCGGTTTCAATAATGCCCTTTGCAATCTCAACGATTGAGTTGTCGCGATCGCCGTGGAGTCGGTTGCCGTAGGTGCTTTCAATATGCAGGACATCGACATCTTCTACCATTTGTGGGTCACGCAGGATTGCGTGCCCGCCTCGACCAATGTCGCCCGTGAAAAGATAGCGAAATTCTTTTCCGTCTTCTTCTCGTATATCCAGTATCACTTGCGCAGAGCCAAGGATATGCCCCGCATCGCGGAAGGTGAGTTTTACGCCCTCGGCAATTAGCATAGGTCTATCATAATTTAGTGACACGAGCTGCTTAATCGCACTTGCCGCATCCTCGATCGTGTAAAGGGGCTCCACTGGCTCCTCGCCACGCTTGGCACGTTTTTTGGAAATATATTTCGCATCGCACTCCTGAATATGCGCCGAGTCTTCCAGCATAATTCCCGCCAAGTCGCGCGTGGCGTGTGTGCAGAATATATTACCGGCATACCCCTGTTTCACGAGATTTGGAAAGTTGCCGCAATGATCGATATGCGTATGGCTGAGGACGGCTACATCTATCTCAGCAGGATCAAACGGAAAATTCTTGTTTCGGTCGTTGGATTCTGATCGGCGGCCCTGATATAATCCACACTCAAGCAAAATTCGCTGTTGGTTTACCTCCAGCAGGAACATTGAGCCAGTTGTCGTGCGTGTAGCCCCGCAAAATTGCACTTGCATATTGTCTATGTCGCACAAATCCGCCTATAGGTCGAGATTCGATTGGAAAACCAGCCGGATTGCGTTATTAAAAAGGCCTTGAGCGATATATCAAACGGACTGCGTGTGACGGTAGATAAATTGATTCATCAGCCCGATGTGTTAACCTCTCCAGAGCGTCCACATTGCTTCGCCTACCACATCACCATCCACAATGATGGTGTCGATCAGGTGACCATTCGAGGCCGAAAATGGGTGGTTACTGAGGCATCCGGAGATGTGACGGCAGTAGAAGGTGACGGAGTGGTGGGTGAATTTCCTACAATCTCTTCAGGAGAACATTTTAGTTATAGCAGCTTTCATGTGATTCGTTCGAATCGTGCCACTGCGGAGGGCAGTTATCTGGGAGTTAACAAAAAGGGCACGCCTGTTGTTCTGCGGATTCCCCCTTTCGAGCTGGTGGTGCCGGAATCTGAAATTGGTTATTGCTGATTAACGCTTGCGCCAAACGATACGCGCTTTAGTCAGATCATAGGGCGACATTTCCACCGTCACACTATCGCCAACAGCGATGCGAATCCATCGTTTGCGCATTTTGCCTGAAATGTGTGCGAGTACTTCATGCCCGTTCGCCAGTTTTACTTTGAATAGCGTGCTGGGCATCACTTGTGAAATGACACCATCTAGTTGAATGGGTTCTTCCTTCGACATCAGAAAGGGCACACCGTGCCGATTGCACCTCTTCAAATCAAGCATCAATCAATGCGTAAATAAAAAAAGGCCCCGAAGGGCCTTTCAAAAACTAATAGAGCCAACTACTCACCAAGCAGTTTTTCAACCTTTGCTTCTAGGCCAGCGCGTGCCTTCATGTCAACTAGGTTGCCTTTTTTGTCGATGAGCCACATTGCGGGGATGCCTTGAATGCCAAATTCAACGGCGTATTGATTCTTCCATCCTTTGCCGTCAAATTGCTGAGGCCATGGCATGTCGTTGTCTTCCACGAAATTCGTGAGTTTGCCCTTATTGCTATCAAGAGAGATGCCGACAATCTCAAACCCCTTTTTGTGGTACTTGGCGTAGGTCTTTTTTACATTTGGCAATTCAGCAACACAGGGTCCACACCATGTCGCCCAGAAGTCAATGAGCACCACTTTGCCTTTCATCTTGGCTACATCCACCTTGCGGCCGTCAACAGCTTCAAAGGCGATTGCTACTGGATTCCCTAGTGCCTCCATATTTTTCAGTTTACCCTTGGCAGCTTCAGCCAATCGCCCTGCAGTGTTTTCAATGACTTGCTTCAGGTACGCCTTGGCCTGTGCGGGCTCGGCCGAATCGGCCAATCTCATTAGTGCGCTATTAGCGGTTTCATTTTTTTTGTCGTTTGCGAGAATTGCAAGGATGCCGGTTTCAGCTTGTTCCTTAAGCAAGGTTGCATCCTTTTTGTCCTCAACCAAGCCGCTGGCCTCGGACATCATGATAAATGGGCGCGCATCACCAGGGAATTCCTTGGCTAACGCGCGTGCTCCCTTTGCATATTCAGCAAAACCCTTGGCCCGATCTTCAGCGACCAACTTGCGAACTTTCCCAATGAGCTCACTTGACGCGACATTGAATGTACGGGTTGTCTTCTTGTCGGCAGCCAATACTGATAGGGGCAGTGTAAAAGCAGCAATCAAGGATAACTGCACGATGGTTCTAATTGTTTTTTTCATAATATATCTAACTATATGCTCGGTGTTGCAGGGCGTTTTGACGAGCTCTTTTAACTGAGTTTCTTCAGGGTTTCCAGTCCATCACCCTTGAGATGCATGGTCTGGGTCGGGAAGGCAAATTCCAGCCCCATCTCCTCGAGGCATTCCATGATCTTCAAGTTCACCCGTTCCCGGGTTTCCAGGTACTCTCTCCAGACTGTGCTCTTGCTGAAATAATACAGGAACACGTCTAGCGAGCTAGGGCCAAAATCTGTAAACTGCACGAGCATGTAATCTTGGTCCACGCCTTCATCCTCCTTGAGGATCGTTTCGATGCGTTTCAGTGCCTCACGCATTTGCTTGGGTGAGGCGTCGTAGGTGAGCCCGATCGTCATCTTGATGCGCCGCTTGGGCATGCGCGACCAGTTCTTGATTGTCTCCGTGGCCAAAGTGCCGTTGGGCACAGTCATTAGCGTTTTATCAAACATACGAATCTTGGTGGAACGAAAACCGATCTCCTCCACATCGCCATCGATACTGCTGCCCACAGTGATCCAGTCACCAACCTTGTAGGGGCGATCGGAAAGAATGTTTACGGTTCCTACCAGATTGGCCACCGAATCTTTTGAGCCCATGGATATAGCCAGTGCGCCAACGCTGAGGAGTGCGGCAAGGCCAGTTATGTTTACACCAATGGTCGCCAGCACTGTGAGGGCACCTACAATGACTACGAGAATGCGAAGGGCCTTCTTAATCAATGGCACAAACTGGCCCTTGAGCCCCTCATCCTTGTTGGCCACCAACTCATCGAGATAATGCGCCACCACATCCACTAGTCGGTACACGCCCCAGATGAGGATGATGCCCAGGAACACCGTATAACTTTTACCAATGAAGGCGGTGGGAAAATTTTCAAGATTGAAAACTAGGAGAAACGCCGCTACATGAATCGCACCGATCATAATGAAGGCATTCACAGGTTTAGTGATAGCTTCGAACAACAGGTCGTCCCACTCCGCTTCAGTTTTTTCAACGAATTCCGTAATTTTTTTCTCGATGATACTTATGAGAATGCGCTTGATAATGAGCCCCGCCAGGATGATCAAAAAAGCGGCTATAAATTGCCATAGCGAAATGCCAATGATCTTCTGCCCTAAATTATTTTCGAGTTTACGAATCCATTCAGATTGTTGAAGGGCTTCTTTATAGGCTTCAGTTTTTTTTGTGGCGGTGCTGTTTGTATCCAGTGTTATTTTCGCTTTCTTCTTCTCGTTATCACTCGCAGCGGCATTGGAGGAGGATTGCAATAAGAGCGCCGCAGCAAAAAATAATGGCATCCAAAGTTTCATCCGCCGAGAGTGTGCAGTTATGAAATTCATGGTCAAGCCTGTGGGATTAGAATCCATTTGGCTAAAGCAAGCAGAAAGAAGAAACCAGCAACATCAGTGACGGTGGTAATTAGGATGCTTGAAGCCAGTGCGGGATCGAGTCGAAAGAACCTCAACGCAAACGGAATTAAAACGCCAAAGAGCGCGGCGGCAAGAAGGTTGAGCATCATCGCGGCACCAACCACGATGCCGAGCTTCCAGCCCAGCTCTGGGTCGAGGAAGATAGGCCCCACCAGATAGCCGCCAATACCCACGATGATTCCAATAATTAATCCAATGAGAAGGCTCAGAAACACTTCTTTAAATAAGGCCTTGCGACCATCGCCGGGAGAGAGTTCACCCAGCGCCATGTCGCGGATGATGATGGTGACGGTTTGCATGCCCGCGTTACCGCCTTGACCTGCAATTATCGGGAGGAAAATCGCCAACACTGCAAATTGCTCAATGGTGCCTTCAAATAAACCGACTACAGCCCCGGCCATGCAAGCGGTTAGGAGGTTTACGCAAAGCCACGGCAGGCGACGACCGAACGACTGTCGCCATGGTGTAAGTGCTCGCTCCTCGCCAGAAAGGCCGACCATCTTTTGCATGTCCTCAGTCTGTTCCTCGATAGCAATAGAAAGCACATCATCACCACGAATGATACCAGCCAGTTTCCCTGCGTCGTCTAGCACTGGCAAGCCGAGGAAATGATAACGCTCAAATCGTCGGACCACTTCTTCTTGGTCATCCATTACACGCACATATTTCACTTCGCGGTCCATAATATCTGAGACCTTCACTTCATCATCGGAAAAGATTAGGTCGCGAATAGACACTATGCCCACCAACTTCTGGTCCTTGTCGGTGACGAATAAGTAATTAATGTCAGTCGGTTGCTGCTCGCGATGTTTGCGGCGAATCCGGCGATGCCCCTCTGCAACTGTCTGATGCGAGCGGAGGGTGACAAAGCGGTCGCTCATGATGCCGCCCGCGGTATCCTCGGGATACTTTAATAACTCCTTGGCCGCTTTTGCCTCTTTTGCGCCCATCTTACGCAGCAGTCGCGCTCGATCGGTCTCCTCCATCTCACCAAGTACGTCAGCCGCTTCTTCGGCGTACATTTCGTTGAGTAACGGAACTAGTTTGGATTGCGGAAAATCCTCCAGAAGTACGATGAGCACATCATCCTCCAGTTCAGTAAGTGCATCAGAAGCGTGTTTGACGGGTAGCTCGCCGAGAATATTGCGCGCCTCATCGTTAGGCATACGCTGCAGGCGATCGGCCAGGTCCGCCGCGTGCAACGCCTTGAATTCCTCAAGATATATGGGAGTCGTGTCTGCCATTTGTCAGCCTCCGCTGTGCGGTGGAGAATAGCGAAAAACCACCGTTTTACAAGGTTCGATTATCCGCCAGCGACGATGCGAACAATCTCCAATCGGTCGTCCGCATGAAGTTTGCGCGTAGTGATTTCCGAGGCAGCCATAGCCTCTCCATTGAGTTCGATCACGACACTTCTCGGAGGTAGATTCTGTGTAATCAAAAATTCCTCCAATGTGCTGGGAAGATCAACTGGCATTTCGCGGCCGTTGACGATGACACGATTGTCCATATTGAATCAGGAGACGTTGAGTAGGCTCACTTCAGGACGACAATTCAGGCGGAAGCCATGCAGGTTGCCTACACCCTTGCTGATATGTAACCAACGATCACCCAATTGATGTAGGCCCCTTACATATCGCTTGTCCTTCACCGGTGCAAGTGGTGCACCTAAACCTGGGAGAAAAACTTGGCCGCCATGCGTGTGTCCACAGAGCATTAGATCCCACGGGTGATCTCGCATTAAATCCTTGGAGTCGGGGTTATGGGAGAGAAGTACTGTCGGGTGTGACTTGTTAAGTTTTGCAAAAGCTGCGTTCGGGTTGCATTCGTCGTTCCACAAGTCTCCTACACCGACGAGGTTAATTTCCCGCCCGTTGATCGTCTCAACGGTGTGCTCGTTGTGCAGCAGGCGAATGTTTGAGTTTGCCAGCAAATCCCGAACCGGCTGAGAGCTGCTCGTTCCTATTTTCATCTTACCTTCCGCCCAACTTCCTCCATCATGATTGCCTAAACAGGCAAATGTAGGCGCATGGTCTGACAGCACGCTAAGTACCTTGGTATACTCATCATACTGTTTGTATTTCCACGTGATGTAATCACCGGTGAGGCAAATTAAATCAGGCTCCATTTCAAGGCCCACTCCCAAGGCGCGGCGCAAGTAGGCGAGACTGATTACTCTTGAAGCGTGAAGATCGGAAAGGTGCAGGACCTTAATTATCTCGCCCGGTTGCCTGAGTGGGACGTTTCGCCGGGGCGTCTCTAGCCAGCCGGATTCCCAAAGGCGCATGTAGGCATAACCTGCGCCCATCATACCCAAGCCGCCGCCGGCTGAACCTAATAGAAAACGCCTTCGTGTGGTTCGGTTGTTCCAATAATTGCGCAGACGCTTGATCACGGTAGGGAACGGATTTTAGGCGTAGGGTCCTGTGTCGTCAATGACTCGTCCCAATCCTTCCAAACTGGCTCATATCCAAGCTTTTGGATTACTTTAGACACCTCTGACGGGCTGCGTTCATCGGCGATTTCAAATTGTCCAGTGGCGTGGCCTTCCGTTTCACCGCTTAACCCCACATTACGGCCTCGTTCAGTGTGGTGGAGGTTATTGACTCCTGCTCCTGTGTAGCCACCGGGTTCAGTGTGGCTACCCGCGCTGCTGTGCGTGATACCCAACGAGAACAATCCGTCACGAAGTCGGGCGGGTTCGCGGGTGGAGAGCACAATGCCCACATCAGGAAGCAGCAACCGCAGGGCGCAGGTCAACTGCACGAATTCCCTGTCCGTCACATTCACCAGCGGTGCAAATTCACCAGCGCACGGGCGTAGTCGTGGCAGTGACACGGTGAGCTGCGCTTTCCAGCAATGTTTCAAAAGCCATTGCGCATGGGCGGCTACACAAAGCGCCTCCCAGCGCCAATCGCCAAGGCCGAGCAGGGCACCGATGCCCAGTCGCCGGAAGCCTGCTGCATAGGCGCGTTCCGGCGTTGCCATGCGCCAGTCAAAATTCTTCTTGGGTCCAGCGGTATGCATTTCCGAATACACCGGTCGGTCGTAGGTTTCCTGGTACACCACCAAGCCTTCGGCTCCCGCTCTGGCCAATGGTTCATATTTTTCTGCCTCCATCGGGCCGACTTCCAAGTTAATGGCGGGTACAAACTCGTGAAGAGCTTTAACGCAATCCTTTAAGTAATCCGATGAGATGAATTTTGGATGCTCGCCTGCCACCAGAAGGATGTTGCGGAAACCTTGCGCTGACAGCGCGCGCGCCTCGGTAACCACTTCATCAACTGAAAGTGTGACTCGCAGGATGGGATTGTCGCGTGAGAATCCACAGTAGCTGCAATTATTAATACACTCGTTGGAAAGATAAAGTGGAGCGAAGAGTCGGATGACCTTTCCAAATCGTTGTTGTGTGATTGCCTGGGACCGGCGACTTAATGGCTCGAGATAATCAGCCGCTGCGGGAGAAATGAATTTTGCAAAATCGGATAGTTCAGGATTTCCTGCATTCAGGCTTTGATCTACTTCATCGACTGAAGCTTGCATGGAAGAATGCAGCAGCCTTTCGAGCGGCAGTTGATTAAAGGTGTCAACAAAACTCACGGGTCGAGGTTGAAGAATAGCCGCTTATTTGTCGAGCGGGAGAAGTGATGTAATGGATTTTTTGATTTGAGGGTTGCCTTATTTTGACCCAATGAACCGGGCTGCACTATTTATTCTCACAGTGTTGTTTTGCAGTTGTGGGAAGAAAGCTCCGGAGCAGCAGACCACGCCCAAGGTGGAGCCAACCGAGGCCACGCTGACGCTTGGGATGGAGACGGTTAAGAAGGCGTATAATGAAGTCCGGTATGCGGAAGCGGTGCGGGTGTATACTGCTGAACTGGCCCCCGAGGAGGCCAAGCCTGTGCCCAGCTGGGTGCAATTGTCCCACCTGAACAATCAACTGGGTAGAGCTCTAGATAATTGCGGGCAATACGATCACGCACTGGAGTATTACCAGAAATCACTGGCCATCTTGCTAAAGAAACTTGGCCCGAACCATCCACACACCAAGCTCGTGAAAGACCAGCTGGATGAGCTAGCCAAGGAGCCGGAAAATAAGGATTAGCTTTGGACTAAGATCTTGGCATCAGGCCAAGGCTTGCCATAGCGCGACCAGAAAACCGATCAGCGTTAGCGAAGCTAGGCTGGCCATTAATACTTCAAATGACTTGCGGTTACCCGTCTCAATCACTTGCACTTCGTTTTCCTGGGTGAATTCCACACTGTCTGCGTGAGACTCACGCGTTCCTTCAGTGTTACCTCCCGAAAACCCTGAATTTTGAATGTCATCACTCATGGATCGCAATATAGCATGATGAGTGCCAAGTACCGTTGTATTCACCATTGTGGGCATAAGTTATGCTCGGAGGTTTGGCGGAAGGTTTTATTCTTAAATTCATGGCAACACAGGTAATTGCCTTGGCCAATCAAAAGGGAGGGGTTGGTAAAACCACCACGACGATCAACCTTGCTGCGTGCATTGCGCGTCAAGGGCATAAGGTACTATTGCTGGATCTCGACCCGCAGGCCAATGCCACCAGCGGGTTGGGTGTGGAAAAGCGCGAGGGTGGTAGTGTATATCCGGCACTCGTGGGTGACACGTTGTTGAGCGATCAGATTGTGCCCACGGCGTACGAGAATTTATCTATTATTCCTGGCGAGGTGGACTTGTGCGGGGCGGAGATTGATTTGCCGCGCATGGAGGATAGTCTTCACCGGCTAAAGGGGGCACTGCACTCGGTGACGATGGCCAATGTGTTCGACTTGATCCTGATTGATTGCCCGCCTTCGCTGGGATCGCTGACCCTCAACGCGTTCACGGCGGCAGATTCATTGATAGTGCCAATACAGTGTGAGTACTACGCGCTGGAAGGGATCACGATGGTGAACCGGTTAATGGATCAGGTGCGCGGGACGGGCGGCAACCCCGAGCTCCATATCCTTGGAATTGTGATGACTATGTATGACGGTCGGACGCGATTGAGCCAACATGTTTTGGAGGAGGTTCGTGGGCATTTTGCAAATTTAATATTTCAAACGACCATCCCGCGGGCCACGCGACTGGCAGAAGCGCCGAGTTACGGCATGCCGGCCTTGTATTACGATCCCGATGGTCTCGGTACGGCGGCGTATGACGTGCTCTCGGTGGAGGTGATGAAACGTCTGCAATCTGAGATTGCCTTGGAACCCGAGAATGTGGTGGACGCGGCTTCCCTACAAAATTCGGAGCCAGTGCAAAATCAGGCTTGAAGCCTTTTTCCACTTGGCCAAGACTCCGCCTGTTTCCCTGGTAATTTCAATGGAGACCCGGTTATTAATTTTCAAAGAATGTATTTAATATGGCAAAACTGAAGGTTGAAATGAAGATTGCTAAGGCGATCATGGAATTGCCTGATACCAAGACCATTCGGCTTGAATGGCCGGAGGGGTATGAGATTGATTTCCTAACCGGCCAGTTTATCACGGTTTATTGGTCCCACAAACAAAAGTATAAGCGGGCGTATTCGCTGTCTTCCTGCGCATTGGATAAGGGTTATTACGAGGTGACCGTGAAACGTGAGGGAAAGATGGGAACCAGCATTGTGGACTGGGCAGAAGAAGGCGATAGCATGTGGGTGATCGAACCGGTGGGGAAATTTCTGCCGGTTTTTGATCCACCCGGCAAGCACTTGGTTTGCATCGCTGGAGGATCAGGCGTGACGCCATTTCGAGGGTTTGTCCGAGAAGCAGCTCTGCGCCAGCTCAATACGAAGATCACCATTCTGTATTCCGTGCGCACGACGGAGGATATTATTTTTAACCACGAATTCCGGGAGTTAGAAAAGGCGAATCCAAATTTTAAGTTTCTGGCTACCTGCACCCGGCTGGGTGATGAGGATTCATGGGACGGTCGCCGTGGTCGTATAGATGCGGATTGGGTGAAGGAACAGATCGGTGAATTGTCGGACACGGTGTTCTATGCGTGCGGGCCGAATCCACTTGTCGAATTTGCCGAAACCCTTGTGCGTGATGAATTGGGTGTGGGCAAGGAACAAATGATCATCGAGAAGTGGGGTTGATCACGATGCCGAGGCGAACGCCACTCTTCGATTCGCACTGTCAGCTGGGCGCCCGTTGCATTGATTTTGGCGGCTGGGAAATGCCCCTCCAATATGAAGGAATTGTGGCCGAGCACCTTGCGGTGCGCTCAGCCGTTGGTTTGTTTGATATATCGCACATGGGGGAAATTATGGTGGGTGGTCCACACGCTGTAGAATTTCTTGATCACGCCCTTACCAATACGGCCAGCGCATTGTCCTTGGGTGAGGCTCAATATTCTCTAATGTGCAACGATCGTGGGGGAGTGATTGACGATCTATATGTGTATCGCATTGCCAGCGAGGTTTATCTGTTGATGGTAAATGCGACGCGAACGGACACAGATCGTCATTGGCTTGAATTCGTCCGCTCCAGTCGAGGAGATGGTCGCACGGTGAACATTGAGGATCAATCTGAACAGAACGGAGCCCTTGCCATACAGGGTCCCGGAGTCGCCTTATTCATCGACACGCTCTTTTGTCACGAAGGCCTGATTGGAGTGAAGCATCCGACTGATCTGAGTAAGAATAAAATTGACGCGTTTCCATTTGAGGCCGGTGAAGTATTCGTGATGCGTACTGGATACACAGGCGAGGACGGGTTTGAAATCATTGCCCCGAACGAATTGCTTGCATCTTTGTGGGATCAGATTTTGGAGATTGGCCGTCCGCACGGGATTCAACCTGTCGGCTTGGGTGCGCGGGATACGCTACGTTTGGAAATGGGTTACCCGCTTTACGGTCATGAACTTTCCGAGGACATCACCCCCATTGAGGCCGGATTGTCATTTTTTGTTAAACTCGAGAAAGAAGATTTTATTGGCCGCAGTGTGCTCGCTCAGCAAAAGGAGAATGGGCCGGAGCGAAAGTCGGTTTCCTTTAAAATGACCGGCAAATCACCTCCGCCACGCCAAGGCTATGAAATCTTCGTTAATGAAGAGGGCCTCATACGCAGTGATGTGTGGTCTTGGGGGCCGGATGGCTTGAAGCATGAGAAGGATGAGCCGATGATCGGTACGGTCACCAGCGGAACACAAAGTCCTTCATTGGGTTGCGGCATCGGCATGGCACTGATAAATGTCAAACATGCCCAGCCCGGTAAAGAGATGGGGATCAAGGTTCGAAACAATATACATCAGTCAATTGTCTGCAAAAAACCTTTATATAAAAAATGAGTAATATACCGGATGCCCTGAAGTACTCCAAGAGCCACGAGTGGGTTCGAATTGAAGGTGAAACCGCAATAGTTGGAATCACCGATCATGCGCAACATGAGTTAACAGATGTTGTGTTTGTGGAATTACCCGAGACGGGCCGAGATTTTGCCGCAGGAGAAGCCTGTGCCGTGGTTGAGTCGGTTAAGACCGCCAGCGATATCAACACACCACTGTCCGGTGAGGTGGTCGAGGTAAATGCCGCTCTTGCCGATGCGCCCGAGCAAGTGAACAATAGTCCGTACGAGGAAGGGTGGTTTTTTAAGTTGAAACTTTCAGGTCAACCGGACACCAGCACTTTGCTTGATGCCGCTCAATATGCTGCGGAGATAGGCGAGGTTTAAACTTATGTGCATTTGCCGGTTTCTAGCCTGTTGTCTAATTGGCGTTGCCCAAGCCGCACCCGACTTGGTTTTACATAACGGCTTGATATATGACGGCACCGGTCGCGCCCCTTTTAAGGGGGACATTGCTATCGAGGAGGGTCGCATCATTGCTATTCGGAATGCATCTCGGGCTGGTGATACGGCCAAAGCTATCGACGTCAGCGGGTTGGCTATTGCTCCAGGATTTATTGATGTTCACACTCACGCCGAAAATATCGCACACCATCCCAAGGCGGAAAATTTCCTGCGGATGGGTGTCACTACGCTCATCCTTGGAAACTGCGGCTCCTCCAAACTAAAACTGGGCGTGTTTTTCAAGAAGCTCGAGCAGTCTGGTTTTTCGCCTAATGTCGGCAGCCTCATCGGTCACGGGACCATCCGGAAGCAAGTCATGGGAGGTTCCTTGCGGCGGCCGCCAGAAGCAGGCGAGCTAGCGGATATGCGGCGGCTCGTCGATCAAGCCATGCGTGAGGGTGCGCTGGGAATGTCCACGGGCCTCATCTACTTGCCTGGTGTATTTGCAAGGACGGATGAATTGGTGGCGCTTTCGAAAATTGTCTCGAGCTACGGAGGATTATACGTGAGCCATATCCGAAGTGAGGGGACAAATATTTTCAAGGCGGTGGACGAGGTTTTTACGATTGCGGCACAGGCAAAACTTCCCGTTCATATTTCGCATCTCAAACTTGCCGGGCGGCCCATGTGGGGGAGGCACGAGAAACTATTGGCACGACTTGACCAAGCACGAATTGATGGCATTCGACTAACTCATGACCAATACGCGTACACCGCTTCCAGCACGAGCCTGCGCCAGCTTTTGCCCGATAATGTGTTAGTCGGGGGTACGGTTGAATTTTCCAAACGCATGAAGGACCCGAAAACTTATAAGGAAACCGTATCATGGATGAAGGAGCGGATTCGTGCGCGTATGCGCGAGGACTATTCATACGCCGTCATTGCGTTTCACAAAAGGGATGCGCGATACAACGGCCTTAACGTTGTTCAGGCTGCCAAGCTTCGCTTTGGTCAAGGAACCTTGGATCACCAAATTGAATTAATCATAGAGATCGAAATCAACGGCGGCGCCAGTGCGGTGTTTCACGGCATGCACGAGGACGATGCCCGAGCTTTTCTACGCCATCCTTACACCATGTACGCCAGCGACAGCAGTGTGCGTGCCTTTAATGTCGGGGTGCCACACCCACGAGGGTACGGGAACGCCGCCCGCTTTCTTGCCCGTTACGTTCGCGACCAAAAACAACTCAAACTGGAGGAAGCCATTCGTAAGCTCACCTATTTGCCTGCCAGCACGTTCAAACTAAAGGGTAGGGGAGTGATTGGAAAAGGTTATGTTGCTGACCTTGTTGTGTTTGACCCTGCAAAAGTGCAGGACAACGCTACGTTCAAGCAACCGCACCAGTATGCAACTGGGTTCCGACTAGTGCTGGTAAATGGCCAACCTGTTGTAGAAAACGACAAGCACAACGGTGCCGGACCCGGGCAGGTTATTCGGCGCGCAAAATAGTAACCGAATGTGTGCGGCCATACGGAAGAGTTTTTACCACCCACGCACTGGTGGATTCACGAATTCGTGGAAGTGATTATTTCAGTAGCTTCGGATTCTTTTTGATCATCTCCTTGGCCAGTGCCTCGGCTTTGGCGATTTGGTCGGCGGTCATTTCCTTGGCAATCGCGCTCTTCCACTCGCCGGCATTCGCATCCCCATTGACTTGAGCTATGTTGTACCAAGCGAATGCAGTTACAGCTTCCTGTGGTACTCCTTCACCATCTTCATACATCTGCCCAAGCTCGAATTGCGCTTCAGTAAGTGCCTGCTCAGCCGCTTTGCGGAACCACTTCGCCCCTTTCTTGGAGTCCTTGGGCACGCTTATGCCAGTGGCGCACCTCAACCCAAGGAGGTATTGTGCCTCAGCGTTTCCCGCTTCCGCTTTTTGCTCGACTGTCTTTCCATCACCACACCCTGCCGCCCAACAGAGACAAAACGCCAGCAAAGCAGTCAGTTTGGTTTTCATGGGCCGAGAAAAATACAGAGTCCTAAGATGTGCAACAATAAATCGTGGCAGAAAATTCCACCAAAAACCCGGAAACCCTTCGCGCAAGCGATATGATCAAGTGGGGAAAAATTGTCAGCAACTAGGAGCGAGCGACGATTGGACTTAACAATAAGGTGCTCCTTTAGCCCCGTGTTTCCAAAAAATTAGCAATGTGTTCAACGCGCATTTCTGACCCTGCTTTTTTAAGTCCAGCTTGGATTTGCAGTTGGCATCCCGGGTTGGAAGTCACCACCACATCGGCGCCAGTAGAGAGGATGTTGTCGATCTTGCGTTTTTGTAAACGCGCGGCCATCTTCGGCTCAGTAAGATTGTAGCTTCCCGCACTGCCACAGCAAATCTCTGCTTCCGGCAATTCTACAAAATTCTCGCCCGCAACGGCTCGAACTAAGGCGCGCGGTTTGGCAGTGATGCCTTGAGGGTGCGCCAAATGGCAGGCGTCATGATAGGTTACTTTTTCGTCCGAGTCACTCCGCGCATACTGCGTTTGATCGAGCCACTCGGTTAGGTCCTTAACCTTGGTGCTAAAGGCCGTCGCACGCTCGGCCCATTCGTCATCCTCAGCAAGCAGCTGATCGTATTCTTTCAACGTACTGCCGCAACCGGCGGCGTTGATAACGATTGCCTCCAGATCCAGTGCCTCAAAAGCAGCAATGTTTTGCCGGGCACAATCGCGTGCCAGTTCAAGCTGTCCGCTGTGGGCATACAAGGCGCCGCAACACCCTTGCGCCTTCGGATTACACACGGACCAGCCTGCGTTATTTAGGAGATTTACTGTAGCCTGATTGGTGGCCCCAAACATCACCTGCATCACGCAACCCTCGATGAAGCCAACTTTACCCCGGGCCGGCTCCACGTCAGTCATGCTTTGGTCGGGTAGGGTAGGGGTTCTTTTGTGATTCGGCACCAGGTCGAGTGCTTCGCGTGCGAAGGCAGGCAGGAGCCACTGAAGCCGGAGCGCCTTAATGAACCGAGCGGGCAACAGTGCCCATTTCATCCGGCCCGGAAATGGAATAATCTTTTCAATTGCAAAACGGCGCAGAAAAGCTTGGAACCACGACCGCTTGTAATGCTGCTCAATATGATCACGCGTGTGCTCCAGTAGATGGCCATATTCAACGCCGCTGGGGCAGGCGGTTTCACAGGCGCGACAGCCGAGACAGAGATCGATATGGCGAACCGTGACATCGTCGATAGGCAGGCGTCCATCCTGTATGGCGCGCATCAGATAGATGCGACCGCGGGGAGAATCGTTTTCATTGCCCGTCTCAAGATAAGTCGGACACGCCGAAAGACACAGCCCACAGTGGATACAGGCGAGCGACTTTTCTTCGTCAATAAACCGGTTTTCAGTGTGGTTCATAGTGCGGGTAATTTCCCGTCTGGATCAAATAATTCCTTTATTCGTTTCTCAAGAATGGAAGGTGATTGTTTCGGTTGTTCATTAAATCGAGGAATGTAAACGATCCCGTTTCCGGCGCGTGCCACGAACGATTGAGGGGTTGAATCTTTAAGGTGTTGGATTAGCCGGCTTGGCAGCATGGATGCTGTATCCGCAACTTCTGCATGGATAACTTTATCATACGCCAATTCAATCTCGTCTTTCAGGCCGATTGAATTTGCCAAAATCAATTGGGAATCGATATCCGCCGCGATGCCACTCAAGCCGAGCGCTAGTGTGAGCGGTTGATCTGGAAGTTGATGTAAATCTAAAACCGATGGGCGCAAATCTGAATTCCAAATTGCTTCAATCATTTCCCCAGCTGCGTCGAGTGTATCAAATTGCTTTCCCAAAAAGATCTCTTTTTCAGGCTGTGGAGAAAGCTTGAAGGTTGCTTCCACAACAACGCCTAACGCGCCGCGACTACCAATGTAAAGTTTGCACAAGTCAAAACCGGCTACGTTTTTTACGACCTTGCCGCCATTGTGAATGAGTCGACCGTCTGGTAATACCACACTGATGCCAATGAGCCAGTCGCGTACCGTGCCGAAGCCAAACCGCCGTGGACCGCTGAGGTTTTGCCCAAGAAGATCGGCGATTGAAATATCTAAATTAGGTGGATCTACCGGCATCCACTGTGAGGCTTTGGAGAGTTGAGATTGGAAATTTCCTAGTTTCATTCCAGCTTGAACCGTTGCGGTCATGTCCTCGGGCACATGCTCAATTAATTGATCCAGAGCTGAAAGGTCGGTTCTTTCAATTGGTGACTTGTTATTTCTAAGTGCCGTTTGCAAGTCCTTGATGTTGGTTGGTTTTATCATCATGCAGGGGCTTGTTTGCGTGGGGCAAAGTCAGCGCACCGTTTGCTTCCTGGAAACATTTTGTGTGGATTGCTTCGCTTCTCCGGGTCAAATGCTAAACGTAACATTTGCATGGCATCCAAGTCATCCTTGGAGAATTGCTTGGTCATGAAATCAATCTTCTCCGCGCCAATTCCGTGCTCGCCGGTCACACTGCCGCCGAGTGCGACGCATTTATCCAATATATCATTTCCTGCCTGCAGTGCGCGCTTTACCTGATCCGGCTCGCGTTCATCATAAAGAATCAATGGATGAATATTCCCGTCTCCGGCGTGAAACACGTTTGGGATACGCAGGCTATACTTTTCACTCGTTCCTTTGATGAAGCTCATAATTTCCGGCAGCTTGCTGCGCGGAACCACGCCGTCTTGGGTAACGTAATTTGGACTGATCCGACCCACGGCGCCAAAAGCGCGCTTACGGCATTTCCAGAGCTCAGTGCGTTCGGTATCATCTTTTGCCACGCGAACTTCACGCGCATTGTTGTTACGGCAGATGGCCTCCACCTTTACCGCTTGCGACTCAACGCCATCTTCCATCCCGTCGAGTTCCACGATTAACACTGCGCCAGCATCCAGTGGGAAACCAAAATGATAAGCCTCCTCAACGGCTTGGGTGATGAGTTGATCCATCATTTCCAAAGCCCCCGGTACAATTCCTGCCGCGATAATGTCGCTCACAGTTTGGCTTGCGTCATCCACATTTTCAAACACGCCAAGGAATGTTTTGAAAGCCACAGGTTGTTTCGTTAATCGTACGAGCACACGTGTGACTACACCGAACATGCCCTCGGATCCAATGGCGGCGCCGCGCAGGTCAAATCCTTCAATCTCCTCCCCGCCTTCGGGCGTTACGCCTAGCCATTCAACTGAGCCATCAGTCAATACGATTTCGTAACCCAACACATGGTTGGTTGTGACACCATTCTTCAGTGTGTGTGGGCCGCCGGAATTGGTGGCTACATTTCCGCCAATTGTACAGGCTGATTGGCTTGAGGGGTCTGGTGCAAAGAATAAACCGTGAGCTTCTGTGTCTCTCGTGATCCAAGCGTTGACGCAGCCCGCTTCAACCAATGCGCGCCGGTTGCGTACATCGATATTTAAAATACGGTTCATGCGAGTCAAGGCAATCATGACACCGCCATCCACGGCCAACACCGCGCCGCTCAGGCCGGTGCCAGCTCCGCGCGGAATGATGGGTAGTTGCAAACGTTTACATAGCTTGACAACCGCTATGACTTCCTCTGTGTTGGCCGGCAATACCACGGCTGTAGGTAAATTTTTCTGTAAAGTGTACGCATCGCATTCGTATACGAGCAGTTCCTGCTCATCCGCCACCACAGCATCGGTGCCAACAATGTCCCTGAGTTCATTGATGAGATTCTTCCCGCTCATTCAGGGGCGCACATTGCCCAAAACCGTTGCTCCTGTCGAGCGAAGGGGATAAGGTCCCCGCCAATGAATCTCCAACCGTTTACCCCTCCTCAACGCACTCTTATGGGCCCAGGCCCGAGTGATGTGCCGCCTTCTGTTCTCGCTGCCATGAATCAACCGTTGGTTGGGCATTTGGATCCATCGTTTATTGGCATGATGGAAGACATAAAGGCGATGTTACGTGAGATATTTATCACAAAAAACGAAATGACTTTTCCCGTCAGTGGCACTGGTAGTGCGGGTATGGAGTTTTGTTTTGTGAACTTGATTGAGCCTGGTGATGAGGTGGTGGTTGGTATCAACGGTGTGTTTGGGGCACGAATGGCTGATGTGGCTGAACGTTGTGGGGCCAATGTCACAAAAGTGGAATCGGAATGGGGCTGCATCATTGAGCCTGAACAAATCTTTGACGCGCTGAAAAGTTCCAAGCCTAAGCTGGTTGCTATTGTGCACGCTGAAACCTCGACGGGCGCATTGACTCCGATTGAGGAGATTTCCAGGATGGTCCATGAAGCTGGAGCACTGTTGCTGCTGGACACAGTAACATCACTCGGCGGTTGTCCGGTCCGGTTAGATGAATGGGCGGTTGATGCAATCTACAGTGGCACACAAAAATGCCTGAGTTGTCCGCCCGGATTGTCGCCGGTTTCGTTAAGCGATCGCGCGATGGAAACCATCAAGTCTCGAGGCAGTAGTGTTCAGAGCTGGTATCTCGACGTGAATCTGCTTGCCAATTACTGGGGTGAAGGAGCACGTGTATACCACCATACCGCGCCGATCACGATGAATTACGCGCTGCACGAAGCGTTACGGCTCACGTTGGAAGAGGGATTGGAAAATCGCTGGGCCCGGCATGAAGCCAACCACCTTCGCCTAAGGGCCGGCCTCGCCGAGCTTGGGCTAGGCATCGCCTCCCAGAAAGGACACCAGCTTTGGCAGCTAAATGCTGTGAGCGTGCCCAAAGGTGCTGATGAGGCGGGAATTCGTGCTGCACTTCTTAATGATTATAACATAGAGGTTGGACCTGGTTTGGGTCCGTTGCAGGGCAAGGTGTGGCGCATTGGCTTAATGGGCCATTCATCCAGTGAGGAAAATGTAGACCGCGTGCTAGCTGCCTTGAAGGCCTTGCTCTAATTCACCTTGCGCAATAGGTTATTGATGCGGGTGAATTTTTCGGGAGGAAATCCCATGGCGACCTTGACTTGATAATCGCGCTCAATGGGGTTGGTGAGGCGGCCGCATTCCATCATTTGATCACTGTCAATCAATCCACGCATCCACGCCCAAAGTCCGGAGCAGGGCACAGGGTAATCGCTTCCATGAACAAGTCGTGCAGCGATATCCTCATTCTCCAGGCAGCGTCGCAGGCCATAGCTGCGGAGCGGGACATTCAGGGCGCTGGTATCGGCATATAGATTTTCATGTTCGGAAAACATCTCGGTAAGTTTTGGGAAATAATCCGGATCAATGATGCCACTCATGGTTCCACAATGTGCGGCAACGACTTTCACGCCGCATTCGAGCGGGAGCCGGAGAAATTCAGGATCGGCGTACTCGGGCTTAACGACCTGCAGGGTGTGTTCACCGCCGGTATGGGCGAGCAGCGGCAGGCCGGCTTGGGCCATGCGGTTCCAGAATGAGCGGAAGCGCGCATCGTTGCAGTTAATATTTTGGCAATTTGGCAGGCACTTCATCATCACCGCTCCACCTTCAAGGCAACGCTCAAGTTCATCCATGGCATCGGGTCGGGCCGGGTGG
>CBFHWX010000036.1:0-266 GCA_965659445.1 Limisphaerales bacterium
CCTCATCAACCACCATGAAGGCTACAAAGATAAAGCAACCGAAACAGAAGCCATGCATCGACACGCCAAGAATAATGGCCGGCAGTTGCCAGTCGGTGGGGAAGCTTGGGCCATAGGCAAAGAGAAACATCCGTAGTGTGTAGGCAGCAATGCCGGCGCAAAGCAGGGCCTTGCGTGAATATTTTTTCGCTAATAATGGCATTAATGCTAGAACTCCAATTTCCGCCATCTGACCAATGGTCATCAGTCCGCCACCGCCAACACCC
>CBFHWX010000036.1:300-23538 GCA_965659445.1 Limisphaerales bacterium
TACAACTGATGGGTACTGCAATAAGGAAAAGTGCCATCAAAGCATTCCGATCGATCTCCATTCTAAACAGGTCGGGATTTTCCTTGGACCGTTTCATGAAAATCCAGATAAGGGGCTTTTTAATTATTTCCTTTATGGCAACGAGAATCGCCAATTTTTCTTTGCTCCTTGCTGGAGGTGTGCTGGGTAAGAAGAAGCAGAAAATTCCCATTATTATTCCGAGGGCGCCACTAACTTTAAATGCATCGGCCATCCCGGCTGCTTGAGCCGCTCCTACATCCACTGAGCCGTCTGCCGGCGTGTGCTGGTACAATAGCCATTGGCCAATACCGATTCCTACAGCAATCCACCCGACGGTACCCCACACTCGGACTTTGCTGAAATCCCGATCTCGGTCAGGCAGGTGGTGAAAAGCCAGCGAATTTGTAAGGGACAAAGTCGGTGAATAGACCAGAGAGTATGCTAGCGAGAATTTAAGAAAGTCGCTGTAGGTTTCCAGTGATGCTAACTTCCACACTAGAATACCACCAAGAATATGGCTAATCGCCAGAAATTTTTCGGTATTAAACCAGCGGTCAGCAATTTGGCCGGCGATAAACGGAGCCACAATGGCACCGATGGCTCCCACGGCGAACATGTTGGCAATTTGTGATGCTTCAAAACCTCGATGTCCGGCGAGAAACGGCCATAGCAAGGGCAGCCATGCACCCCAGATTGCATACTGGAGGAACATCATGGTGGAGAGCTTGAAATTTAGACCGCCAGAAAGCGGCTCCGCAGTAGAGGATTTGGAACTCATTGGTTAGACGCGTTGTCTCGTCTATATAATGAGAAATGATCCTAAAAGCAAGCTCGGCTGACTCGACTTTTGGTCGATGGTGAATAGACTCACCGGCCGTGAATATGGTTCAAACGGCTTTCAAGGAATGGGCGGTGGTCGTCGAGGCCCTTGGTTCGGGGAAACAGATCGTAATTCTTCGCAAAGGGGGAATTGCGGAGGGCACAGGTGGTTTTAAGGCTGAACACGATCGTTTCTGGCTGTTTCCGACTCAATTCCATCAACAAAGGCAGGGGGTAGTGGAGTCTGCTTCTCGCGCTTTTGAAGAAATTGAATTTCCCGCTGAGGGTATACTTAAGATTGAGTTTGCAGCTGAAGTGGTCGAAGCGCGCCGTTTAGGTTCTCTTGAGCAAGCAAATCAATTGAAAGGGCAACACATTTGGCGTGATGAGGTAATTGCTGACAGATTTGATTGGGGTCGTGATTCGGGGATTTATGCGATGGCGGTGCGCTCACGACGTTTGCTAAAGCCCTTGGATCTTCCAATGCTCGAAAGTTATGGTGGCTGCAAATCTTGGATAGAATTGGAACCGCCTGTCGATTTTTCATTAGCTAAACCGGTTCTGGACGATTCGGACTTTGCAGTGAAACTGACGGCGTTTCAGGAGGCATTGGCATGAAGAGTATTATTCTCGCTTCTCGCTCGCCACGGCGGCAGGAGCTCTTGAATCAAATAGGCATTAAGTTCCGTGTAGAAACTGCGGATGTGGAAGAGGAACATGGGCAGGGAAGGGCGGCCCGGTCTATTTGTCGCCGAAATGCGTTGGCAAAGGCTCAGGTGGTGGCGGAACAATTTCCAAAACAAACGGTGCTGGGTGCGGATACGTTGGTGCATTTAGGTGATGAACTATTTGGTAAGCCAGCCAGCCTGACAGGGGCGCGACGGATGCTGCGGAAATTAAGCGGGCATACACATCACGTCACCACCGCCTGCGCACTTGTTCAGGGCACCCGCAAAAAGGTTTTTTCGGTTACTACTCGCGTACGTTTCCAGAAGCTGAATGACCGTCAAATCAATAAATATCTCCGTAAGGTATCTGTATTGGACAAAGCAGGGGCTTATGCGGTCCAAGAGAAAGGCGAGTGGCTTATAGAGGCGATACAAGGCTCATTGACTAATGTGGTCGGTTTACCCCTGGAGCGTTTGCAATCTGAACTCTCAGCGTGGTTTGACACTGCAAGCAGCCGTATCTAGACTGCGCGCGCTAATGCAAGTACTTGTTTGCGATAATGTATCTCTCAAGGGAGTAGCCAGTCTTGAATCACAGGCCGAGCTGGAAGTGACCGTCGTAAAGGACGGTCTCAATGACGAGTTGTTGGCTAGTGCAGAGGCAATCATTGTACGGTCTGCAACCAAGGTTACAGCGGAGGTGATGGATAAGGCTCCCAAGCTACGCGTCGTGGGCCGCGCCGGAGTGGGGGTGGACAACGTGGATGTGGATTATGCAACCAACCGGGGCATCGTGGTTATGAATACTCCGGCTGGAAACACCATCTCCACCACTGAATTGACATTTTCCATGATGATGGCGCTCGCTAGAAAAATCCCACAGGCGCATATGTCGATGAAGGAGGGTAAGTGGGATCGTAAAGTATTTGCGGGTGCTGAACTGAGTGGCAAGACGCTTGGTATTTGCGGGATGGGCCGGATTGGTAGTCAGGTGGCGCGCCGGGCCATCGCCTTCGGTATGCGTGTCTTAGCGCACGATCCTTATCTTTCGCTGAACAAGGCGCGCGAATTACAGGTGGAATTGCTGGAATTGGACGAACTTCTTGGGCGCTCGGATTTCATTACCGTGCACATGCCGTTAACGGATCAAACCCGTGACATGATTAATGCCGAGACTTTTGGAAAGATGAAGGACGGTGTGAATCTCATCAACTGCGCGCGTGGCGGCATAATTAATGAAGTTGATCTGGTGGCTGCGGTGAATGGAGGCAAGGTGGCTGGCGCAGCGTTGGATGTGTACGAGACCGAGCCGTGCCCCGAGAATTCCCCCTTGCGAGCCGTGCCGAATATCGTATTGACGCCGCATCTCGGCGCGAGCACGAAAGAGGCGCAGGAAAGCGTGGGGATCGAGGTTGCTGAGGCAATCATAGATTTTCTTGTGAATGGTACGGTGCGCAATGCCGTGAACATGCCCAATCTTGATGCAAAGACTTATGATGTAGTTAAGCCGTACATTCTTCTCGGTGAAAAACTAGGACGGTTGTGTGCTCAACTTGGTGAAGAACGTAATGATCAAATCACCATTACCTACGGTGGCAAGGCAGCCGAGGTGCCGGCCGATCCAGTGACGCGATGTGTGCTTAAGGGTTTTCTTGAAAATGCAGGGGGCGAAGAGGTGAACCAGGTCAATGTGCGCGCCTTGGCCAGTTCACTTGGTATTACGGTGGAGGAAGTAAAAACGCACGAAGGGCCGGATTACGCCGAGTGGATGCATGTGGAGGTGCGCGCGGGTGAGAGCATTGTTTCGGCCGGCGGCACCTTTTTCGGTGGTCAACCGCGTATTGTCCGGATCAATGGTTGTAACGTGGAGAGCGCTGCCGAGGGGGTAATTCTCCTGCTGAATAATAGAGACAAACCAGGGAAGGTCGGGTATATTGGATCACTGATGGGCGAGCATGGAGTGAATATCGCCAACATGAGCCTGAATCGTGACAAGGTCGGGGGTGAAGCGCTAACGCTCTTAAACCTTGACAAAGAGCCGCCTGCTGAATTACTCGAAAAAGTGGCGCAAGACCCGGACATCACGAATGCAAAAGTGGTGACGCTTTAAAAAGGAGACACATGAAAGATTGGCACAAATGCCTGCTGTTCGCCTTCTCGATTGGATTGGCGGCAAATATTAGCCAAGCGGCTGCACCCATAAAGATTGTAGCCACAGGAATTGGAGTCTCCATCACTGAGGCCGAACTTGAAAAGGCTTGCCGCGTATTCGTTCTCACCCAGGCCAGTTCGGGGGTGGATGTCCCAGCGACCTTTGAAAGAGTGTATCGCAAGCGTCTTTTGGACGACCTGGTTATGAACAAGCTCACGGCCCTTCGCGCCACCCCCACGGACAAATGGCAGGCCAGCCAAAAAGCTGCTGAAAATTTCAAGGTCCAGCGGGAACAATATGTTTCACCCGTCGCGTTCGAATTGAAAGTGGAAGCCACCGGGTTGACTCTGGTGGAATTCAAACGCCAACTGGAAATCGAGGCCCTGGCGACGATCGTAGCGAAACGAGAATTGCGCGCGACCACTGCTGCGACTGAGGGGGATATTCTCAAGTTTTATAATGACCACAACAAACAATGGCGTGTACCGGAAACGGCAACCGTGGCGCACGTGTTGCTTTCCAAGTCGGATGGGGCCACGGGGCGTCGGCTAAACCCCGATGAACGCGCCGCCAAGCAAGCTACGGCAGCCAAGGTGCTTGGCAAGGCAACCGCGGGAGTTGATTTCAAGCAGCTGGCGAAGGAGTTTTCAGAGGATTTGTCTACCAAGGAAACGGGCGGCGAACTGGTGTTGGCGCGGGGAGCAAGTTTGCCGGAAGTGGAAAAAATGGTTTTCACAATGCAGTCCAACCAAGTTGTGCTCGTGGAATCAGAAGTGGGGTATCATGTGGTCAAGGTGATTGAGCGTAAGGCGGCGAAGGTCCGGAAGTTGAGCGAAGTTTCAAATGAGATTCGCACCCATTTGCAGGGCCAAAAATTCATCAAACAATTGCCTGGATATTATGATCGCTTAAAGAAGCTGGCGGGTGTGCGACTAACACTCAAGTAAGCTTGTTTAAGAATATTTTTTTACGAACCGCTTTCGGCCGGTTTCTTCATCATCCTCATCATCATCCAACAAACCTTCCTCGGGTTTTGTTGGCGACTCCTGGTCTCCTGAGGGAGCTTCCGTAGAAGCGCTAGGGTCTTCGTCCTCGGATGCTTCATCAGTCAGATCCTCCTCTGGTGTTTTGCCGGCGGCGCTGATGTATGCCATACGCAATTCCTGCAGGCTTTGCTTCACGAGTTGCTGCTCCTCCAAGCCGAGTTTGGCAGCGTTTTTATCGAGTAACTCAAGTTGCTGTATTATGAGTTGGACACGAGGCAAATCCTCAACCGCCTCACCCGTGGCCGGGGCTTTCACCTTACCCATCAACATAGCTGCGGAGCGCACCTGGGTAATGAGGCATTCGGAAAAAATTGCGGAGGCAATTTCGTCAGCTGTCTGAGGCATTTGTTGTTCTGGTAAATCCATGCTATCCATGTGAGGGATTCTGCCGGCTTAATTTGCATGGGGCCACCAAAAAATTCCGCGGTGCATAGCCTGTTGGCAATCTAACAACAAGCTGTTTACATATGCCAATAAGTTTAACGTGTAAGGCTTTCTTAAGATGCCAGTATCGCGCCAACTATGAAGGACAAAAAATCAATTGCTATCGTGGTGCTGGCGGCGATCACTGCAGGAGTCGGCATTTACTCCATCGTCAATAACAAATCCAAACTGGACGCTTTTACTCAATTAGAGACCGAACACAAAGAGGTGACCGGTAAGCACACGAAGTTGACTAAAGAATTACAGGCCGTGAAGGCCGACCGCAATGCCTTGGACACTGAAACCCGCCAGTTGAAGAATGACTTGGGTGTCTCAGAGGAATCCGTACAGACACTCACCAAAGAGAAGGATGCGCTCAAAGAGAACATCACGGCCAACAACCAGAAGTATGTTGATGAACTGGGGAAGAAGGCGGACGAGCTCGCGCTGAAGAATGAGGATTTAAAGAAGGCTGCTGCTGATTTGGATGGAAAAGCCGCTGAGATTGATCAGGCTTCTAAGGAGTTAACGGATGCCAACGCGGAATTGGAAAAGAGAGAGGAAGCCTTTACAGAGCTGAAGACCAAGACGGATGAGATTATTGAGGAGGGTAAAAAAATGATTACCGATCTCGAGGCTAAAAACGACGCCTTGAATCAAGCCAAAGGCGCACTAGAAAATAAAATAGAGGGCCTTGATGAGAAGATCGCGGAAACCAACAAAAAGTTGGAAGCGTCCGAAGGCGACCGCACTTTCCTTGAGCGCGAATTGCTGCGACTTCAAGATGAGAAGGCGGAGTTGGTCAGGAAGATCAACGATATTGAATTCATCGCCGCGCAATACAAACGCATCAAATCCGACATCAATATCGCCCGCCGACTTGAGTGGATGCGCCGGGGAATTGGCCACTATGCAAAAAATAAGACAATCACCGAGAAATATGCCGATCTTCGCCGACCCAATAACGGCGGGACGCTTGCAGGAGTAGGAGAGCCTCTTCCAGAAAAAATCCAAGTTGAGCTCACCAGTGATGGTGAAGTGAAAATCAATGGCAAGGTCGTGGATACTAAGGAAGCTGAGGAAACGCCTGAGCAACCTGAGGCAGACAACCCGATCGCGCCGATCCCACCAGTGCCTACCCCACTTTCCGATCAGGACTAGCCTGTGGCAGGCCTCGTTGATGCGTTTGGGCGGACAATTCGCGACCTGCGCATCAGCATTACCGATCGCTGCAATTTCCGCTGCCTTTACTGTCTGCCCGAGACAGAAGAGGCAGCGGATTTTTATCGGAGTAAATCGTCAACGAAACCGGAGCCCATTCGGCGTGAGTGGAAGCCGCGTTCACACTTCTTGACCTACGAGGAAATAGCCCGTGTAGTGCGGCTTGCTGTGAGCCAGGGGGTGAATAAAATTCGTATCACGGGTGGCGAACCGCTCCTGCGCCGTGATGTTCCGAATCTGGTCGAACAAATCGCTCAGTTTGAAGGAGTGAAGGATTTGGCGCTCACTACCAATGGTTTTCATTTTGGTAAACATGCGGAAGCCCTGCGTGCTGCAGGGTTGACTCGGGTCACCTTCAGTCTTGATTCGTTGGATCATAAAAACTTCAAAAAACTGACCGGCCGCGATGGCCTGAAAGAACTGCTGGCAGCCATCATGCAGGCTCGAGAGTTGGACTTTGTGCCACTCAAGATCAACGCTGTTATTATTCGGGGTCTTAATGATAATGAAATCGAGGCACTGGGGAGGTTTGCTCGGGATGAAAATCTGGTCATGCGTTTCATCGAATTCATGCCGCTTGATTCCGGGCGTGCTTGGCAGAAGGACCATGTGGTGCCCGGTCGAGAAATCCTTGAGCGACTGCAGTCTGCCTTTAACTTGAAACCGGTGAAAATGGAGAATGCATCAGCTACAGCCAGACGCTGGAGCTTTGCTGGTGGTTCAGGTGAAGTTGGCCTCATTTCACCTGTTAGTGAGCCTTTTTGTGGTCAGTGCAATCGCATTAGGCTAACGTCTGACGGGAAGATTCGCACCTGTCTTTTCAGCCTGCGAGAGCACGACTTGAAGCAACTTCTACGCAGTGAGGCATCTGATGCGGAAATCATTGAATGGCTCAAATCAGTCGTTCTACAAAAGGAAGAGCGGCACCACATAGGTGAGATAGATTTCGAGCAACCGGATCGCACAATGAGCGCCATCGGTGGTTGACGGCTTGAAAGCTGCCTCACTTTCTAGCAGTATCACATCCATGCAATTGATTCGCGACATACTCCGCGAACACAAGGAGGCAGGCAAAACCGCCATCTCGTGTGAATTTTTTCCGGCCAAGACTCCGGCTGGCGAGACGGCATTGCTGGAGAAAATTGTACCCCGGCTCAAGGTGGTCAACCCCGCATTTTTCTCCGTGACCTATGGTGCCGGTGGTGGCACGCGTGACAAGACTCTGGATATCGTTGAGACCATACAACTAGACCAAAACGTGCCGGCCATGGCGCATCTTACTTGTGTAGGTTCTACTCAGGAAGATATTGGCGTGTTTCTGGATGAAGCCAGCAACCGGAATATTTGCAACATTCTTGCATTGCGGGGCGACCCGCCGGAAGAGCAGGAGCAGTTCGTGAAGCCCGAGGGCGGCTTTGAGTTTTCATATCAACTTGTGGAATATTTGCGAGTTCGAAAAGAATTCAGCATCGGCGTAGCCGGGTTTCCGGAAGGTCACATTGCCTGCACCGAAGGGAAGGAGATCGATTGGCAACGCCTCAAGGGGAAGGTTGATTGCGGTGCGGATTTCGTGATCACACAGCTCTTTTTTGACAACGCCGATTTTTTTGAATTCCGCGATTCTTTGCGCTCGCAGGGAATGAGCAAACCGATCCTAGCCGGCATCATCCCTATTCTTAGCAGCCGGCAAATTCAACGTTTCACGGAATTGTGCGGGTCAAAATTGACACCCGAAATTATTTCCACGCTGGAAAAATTGGGCGACGATGACGAGGCTGTGAGCCGATTTGGAATCGATTATGCCACACGCCAATGTGAAGACCTCATCGCAAATGGCGTGGAAGGGGTCCATTTTTACACGCTTAACAAATCGCGCGCCACGATCGAAGTGGTGCAAAACCTTGGGATTTCCACATGACCACCATCATCTACGGTCTGACGGGAGGCGTGGGGATGGGAAAATCCACAGCCGCAAAAATTCTAGAGAAGAGGGGCGTGTCAGTGGTGGATTCCGATGAATTGGCCCGACAGGTTGTGGAGCCCGGTCAACCGGCGCTCGATGAGATTATTGACCAATTCGGAGACGGGTTCATTGACTCGGCAGGCCGGCTTGATCGCGCGAAAATGGCCCAGCAGGTTTTCGGGGATGACACCGTACGAGAGCAACTCGAAGCCATCATCCATCCCCGCGTGCGCGTGCAGTGGCAAAGGAACATTTCCGAATGGCGCGAACAACAAATTAGCGTGGGCGTGGTGGTCATACCGCTACTGTTTGAGGTGGAGGCGCAGGACCAGTTTGATGTTGTGCTGTGCGTAGCATGCTCAGCCAGCACTCAACGTGAGCGATTGCACCAGCGCAAATGGGGCGAGGAACAAATTTCCGCGCGCATCGCTTCACAAATGGATGTTGTAGAGAAGATGAAATTGGCCGATCATGTTTTGTGGAACGAGGGAAATCTGGATGTCTTGCGTGAACAAATAAATAGTATCCTGCCATGACTAAGGCAACCATGCTCACTTTAGGAATCGTTCTTTGTGCAATTGTCCTGTTCGTCAATATTCTAATTCCCGATCCTATTCCATTGCTGGATGAAGCGACCATGCTCGGTGCATTGATTTGGCTGGTTCGCCAAAAGATCGTTTCCGATAAGGATGCAAAGGTGGTAGAAGTTGAGGTTGAAGAAGAAAGCCAACCGGGCGATCCTCCCAAGCTCACCGATGGGTAATGATTCTCTCGGACTCAGACTTTGAGGCCATTACCCAGGGGCGGCATTCGGCACCGCACCGGGTGCTGGGAATGCATCGATTGGTAGATGGAGGCGTCGTGGTGCGTGCGTTATTACCCTTGGCCAAAGGAGTGGGGGTGGTTCCGGTTCATAAGGTTCGGCGGCCGGTAATTCCCTTGCGGCGAGTGGGGGAATCCGATCTCTTTGAAGGTGTGGAGGAGGAGGTGAACGATGTTTATGCGTATGAACTGATGGTCACTTGGGGCACCGGCGAAGAGTTGCGTACACGTGATGCATTCTCATTTTTACCCACCATCAGTGAAAACGATTTGTATTTATTCGGGCAGGGCAATGAGTGCCGTATTTACGAAAAGCTGGGAGCCCATCCACGCGACATTGATGGGGTGTCGGGCATTAGTTTTGCCGTCTGGGCTCCAAATGCAAAATGCGTAAGTGTGATTGGTGATTTCAATGGCTGGGATGCCCGCCGTCATCCCATGCGCCTGTTGGGCCAATCGGGAGTGTGGGAGTTGTTCGCGCCTGACTGTAGCGTAGGGAGTCAGTATCGATATCAAATCCTTCAGGCCGATGGTCAATTGCAGGAGAAGGTCGATCCGTTTGGGTTATATTTTGAGGTCGATGCCAAGGTGAGCGCTTCGACTGTTTGTGATAATAGTCGCTTCGCTTGGAATGACTCCGAGTGGATTGGGCAACGTGAACGGCGTGATCCACGCACGCAGCCGATGAGCATTTACGAGATCCACCTTGGTTCATGGCGCAAAAAAACCAACGGTGAATTCTATAGCTACCATGAACTCGCCGGGCCGCTAGTGGATTATATTCACCAGATGGGTTTCACTCATGTGGAGTTTTTACCTGTGTCGGAACACGCATACTATGCCTCTTGGGGTTATCAGGTCACCGGATTTTACGCGCCTAGCAGTCGCTATGGCACACCGGAGGATTTCCAATTTCTAATCAACACTCTACATGAAGCTGATATCGGGGTGATGATTGACTGGGTGCCGGCGCATTTTCCAAAGGACGACTGGGCCTTGGCACGCTTTGATGGCACGGCGCTTTTCGAACATCCCGATCCGGAACGGGGCGAGCATCCGGATTGGGGAACTGCAGAGTTCAATTTTGGCCGGCCGGAAGTAAAAAATTTCATCACCGCTAACGCTCGTTTCTGGTGCGATGTGTTTCACGTGGATGGTCTGCGCGTGGATGCGGTGGCTTCCATGTTGCACCTCGATTACTCGCGCAAGAAAGGCGAGTGGACACCAAACATCCACGGAGGCAATGAGAACTTGGAGGCCGTTGAACTGTTGCGTGATGTGAATCATGTGGTGCACAGTGAGTTTCCTGGTGTGGCGACCATTGCCGAGGAATCCACCGCGTGGCCTGGCGTCACTCGAAAAACTGCGACCGACAAGAAGGCATTGGGCTTCACCTTCAAATGGGACATGGGTTGGATGAACGATACCTTGGCATATTTCCAGAAAGAACACGAGGATCGCCAAAAGCATCAGGATGAACTCACCTTTGCCTCCACTTATCGGGACCAGGAGTGCTATTTTTTACCGCTTTCACATGATGAGGTGGTGCATGAAAAACGTTCGCTCCTCAATCGAATGCCGGGTGATGAACAGCAGCAATTTGCCAACCTTCGTGCGCTGTATGGTTACCAGTGGTTGTACGCGGGGAAGCAGCTCCTCTTCATGGGCGGCGAATTTGGTCAGCGCGCCGAATGGGATCATGATGGGGAATTGGATTGGAGTTGCTTAAATGTCGGTGACTTGCCGGGGGGACTTCAAAAGTGGGTTAAGGATTTAAACCGGTTTTACCGTGAGGAACCTGTATTCTGGGCCGGCGATTTTGATGAGCCTAGTTTTTTTTGGGTGGATTGTGCGGACCATGCTGCTTGTGTGCTGAGCTTTGTTCGCCAAACGCCCGATTGCTCGCGTCAGGCTTTGGTGTTGCTGAACCTCACACCGGATGTACACGAGGCCTATCGAGTGGGCTTGCCGCAAGCAGGGTCGTGGCGCGAGGTGTTGAACAGTGATTCAGGGCACTACGGTGGCAGTAATATTGGCAATAGAGGGGGCGTGCACTCTCAGGATGTGCCTTGGCATAATCAACCTTGGTCGACGGATTTCTTACTGCCGCCGCTGAGTTGCACGGTGTTTCTACATGGCTGATTCACAGCTGTTGATATCCTAGATTTGACTCTCTCATTCCTTGAGCGACCTTGGGTGAGTCGGGCAAAAACGTTCCAAATATTGACAAAAACAGGGTTTCTTGGTAGGAGTCATTAATACGGGAGGTGTCTTTCAGGAGGTAAGGCATGAATCAATTAGGTATTTTAGCAGCGGCTGCTTCTGCGCCAGTG
Organism: Limisphaerales bacterium; assembly: GCA_965659445.1. GTDB lineage: Bacteria > Verrucomicrobiota > Verrucomicrobiia > Limisphaerales > UBA1100 > UBA1100. The sequence continues at coordinate 11,769 of CBFHWX010000036.1, forward strand.
GAAAAGCAGTCTACGCATCTGTTCGTATGGGAACAGTTGGAAGGGCCGGGATTGGCAATCATCGTCATTCTCGTCCTGTTGTCCACGTGTGCTTGGACGGTGATGGCCTTCAAGGCGTTGCAACTCCGTCGCGCTCGTAAGTACAACCGCTATTTCGATAGTGAATTTCGAGGCCAAACGCGAGTGCTGGCAATGTTTGAACGGCGCGTTTCGGCGGAGGGTTGCCCGTTGTTCACCGTCTATCAGGAAGGCTGCATGGCCTTGGAGGAAAGGTTGCGTGACAAGGAGGGCAACCGGCACCGTTACGTGTCGTTGAAATCAATGGAACATATTAAGGGACTGCTCGAAAGCTCCGTGGCACGGGAATCCGTGGCTCTGGAGTCGGGCATCATCTTGCTGGCCATTGCCGTGAGCGGTGCGCCGTTCCTCGGCCTACTGGGCACTGTGTGGGGTGTAATGGATGTGTTTAGCTCTGCTGCTCAAGTGGGCAATGCCTCTCTCACCACCGTAGCGCCCGGCGTGGCGGCGGCCTTGGCTACCACTGTGGCTGGTCTCCTGGTCGCGATCCCATCAATGTTCGGCTATAACTGGCTGGTGCATAATCTGCGCGTGGCCACGGTGGAAATGGATAATTTTGCGCAGGAACTTTCCGCAAAGATTGAGACGGAATATTTGCAGGAAGTGCCCGTGAATGCTCGGGAACCGCGCAAGGTCATGGAATCCGAGCCGGAACCCAAGCCTGTGTCAATCAACCAACCCATGTCCAAGAAGGCTGATGAAACTCGTGTGGATCATCAAGAAGACGAGCATCCCGATCTGTTGCCGCCAGAAACGGAGGTGCAGTCATGAGGAGGTTTTCCAAGCGCAATCATCTCGTGACCTTGAGTGACTTGAATGTGACGCCCATGCTCGATTTGGCGTTTGTGTTGCTTATTATTTTTGTGATCGCCACGCCGCTGCTTGAGCAGGGGATGAAGCTGGATTTGCCTGAAGGTGGCACAGCCGATGCGACCATCGAGCGAGATGATGTGCGCACAGTGGAAGTGAGCCGTGGCGGGCAGTACCTGTTTGACCACAAACCCATGACTCTCGTTCAGCTCGAGGCTGCGTTAATTGTGGCGCATCAAAAAAACCCGGAAACCATCGTGTACATCCGGGCTGACCAGCTTGGCCTTAACAAGGATCTATACGCTGTGATTGATGCCTGCCAACGCAATGGTCTCACCAAGTTTTCACTGCGAACAAGGGAGGGAAATCAATGAGCCGTTTACTAAAAAAATGTATATTCCTGTCCATTGGACTACATATTTTACTGGCTGCGGTGTTGCTCATTTGCACGGCATTTTTCGTTGCTAAGCCTGAGAAAATCAGGCCTACACTCAGCATGATTGCGCCTGATGTGCTGGATAACTTGCTCAATCCTCAACGCGTTACCACGCCTAAGCCAACCCCCCAGCCTCCAGTTCGACGCATTGTAACTCCGACACCGCCGAGAAAAGTGACTCCGACACCGCCGAGAAAAGTGACTCCGACACCGCCGAGAAAAGTGACTCCGACACCGCCGAGAAAAGTGACACCAAAAAAGCAGTCACCTGAGCTTAAACCCACCAAGAGTAAGGTGACACCCAAGCCCAAACGTAAGACCATTAAGATTGCCCAAAACACACAGACCTCTAAGGGAGCTACTGTGCGGCCTAAAAAAAATACCCACCCCAAGACTCCTTCGGTCAGCGCCAATCAGCTGAATACCATCAAGAGTATGCGCAGCCAGCTTTCGGCGGCAATCAATGTGAATGTTGCTGGCGCTAACGCGGCGGCTTTCACCTCGTATGCCAACCTTGTTGTAGGGGTATACCGGCGCGCATGGGAGCCCCTGATTCCCAGTGAACTTGCTCGTTCACGTATTGCCAAGGTATCCGTCACCATTCGGCGCGATGGCCGGGTACTTAGCGCTAGGATTGTCAGTAGGACCGGTGATGCGGCGCTGGATCGTTCTGTACAACGTGCGCTTGACCGGGTGAGTAGGATTGGTAAGCCTTTTCCGTCGGGATCAAAGGATACACAGCGAACCTTCACGTTGGACTTTACACCCCGGATTAGAGGAGGAAATTAATGAGAAAAACACGTTTACCCTTGTTTGTTTGGGCGCTTTTATTTGCCGTCATCAACCCGTTCCTGCACGCCGGCGCAGGCCCTAATCCGGATGTCGCCCTACAGGTCTTGGGCGATGTGCACAACAAACTGATCCCCATTGCTGTGAAAGGCTATGACGGTGAGGTGGCACAGGTGCTAAAATTTGATCTGGAAGTGATGGGCTGCAAAATTGTGCCGGAAAGAGGTGCCGATTATTTATTATCGGGCGGTAACAGGAATTCCGTGAATGGAATCTTGAAAGATGCTGCCGGTAATTCTGGGTTCAACAAACGCTACAACGGCGGCAATCTCCGACAGCAGGCGCATGCCCTGAGCAATGATGTGATCAAGGCTATCACAGGCCGTGACGGAATTGCGCATACGCGCATCCTGTACAAAATGAAGACAGGCCCGCGCGCCTACGAGGTGTTTGTGTCCGGCTACGATGGTCACCAGCCTGTGGCGTTGACGGGGGATAACACAATCGTCGAATCTCCACTTTGGGCACCAGGGAATGGAGAGGTGTTTTACACGTCATGGATGATGATTGGCGGCGTGGTGAACACAACGGTCATCCAGCACAAAATGAATAACGGCGCGCGTACGGTTTTTTCCAGATTCAAGGGACTAAACACTGGAGGTGCTGTTTCGCCACAAGGCGAAGTGGCCATGGTGCTCAGCCGGGCAGTCAATCCGGATATTTGGTTGGCCCCAGTCGGATGGGATTTTCTCAAAGATAAGCAAGGCAAGCATCTTAAGCAATTGTGCAGAACCAATGAGTCGGAAAGTGGACCAGCATGGTCGCCGGATGGCAGGTGGCTTTGCTTTGCCACGCGTGCCAAGGGACGGCGTATGTTGGTAAAGGTGGCAGCGGCGGGAGGAAACATGATCAAAATTTCCACGCCGGGTGCGATCAATCCTACTGATCCTGCATGGTCTCCGGACGGAAAATTAATTGCCTTTACCTCGCAGACCGGCAAGTTCTTCAATATTTTTGTGGTCCCGGTTAATGGTGGAAAGGCGGAGTTGATCGTGGCGGGGGAGGGTCCATCTTGGGCTCAGAACAGTCGAAACCTTATCTTTACTCGCAGGGGTGTGAATAAGAGAATGCTCGCAATTGTTGACGTGCCGACGAAACAGGTGAAAATGCTTCCAGCCTTTGCGGGCAGCGCATCGCAGCCGGATTGGCAGAAGTAGTTTTGAAACCACGAGCTTGAGGAGGGCTCACAATCATTCAAGGAGAAGAAAATGCGAGGAGAAACATTCTATAAAAGTTTAGCTAGTGCCGCGGTGTTGCTGTTGCTGGGAGCTGGTTGTAAATCAAAAGGTACGACGGATCTGACTCAGATTCCAGGCACCAAAAAGGTAGCAACCAACCCGACGAATCCCACTAACCCGACGAATCCCACCAATCCATTGCCTCCCGGCAATCCCAATGATCCGAACAATCGGCCCACAGGAACGGATAATCCAAACACATGGCCAACGGATCCCACTAAGGGGTTTTCTGTTCCTTACGATTTCAAACGGGACGTGTTTCAACGCGTGCACTTTGATTATGACAGCTCGGCATTGCGTTCGGGCGATGTGCAGTTAGTTGAAGTTGTGGCTGCGCACATGTTACAGAATCCCACGCACCTGTTGCTGGTGGAAGGGCATTGCGATGAACGGGGTACTGAGGAATATAATCTCTCGCTCGGTGAACGTCGCGCCTTGGCGGTGGTTGAGGAGTTAATTCGCTCGGGTATTTCCGGCGGTCGTATGCACACAGAATCCTATGGTGAAAAGGTGCCGGTGGATGAATCGGACAAGGCCGAGGCTCGGTCCAAGAATAGGCGTGGCGAGTTTGTGTTGGTCGTCCCCGCCCCGAATCGCCAATCTGCTCCCGTGCCCCAGGTTAACTCAGGCACTGGTCAGTAGGGCTTGACCCTGCGGCAAATGAGCCGTAGGTTGATTTTGTCGTTGGGGTTACCAATGATGGTTTTTTGTAGAAGGCAATACAGGAGGTTGCGAATGAGTTTGAATAACCATTCGTGTGCTCTCTTGACTCGGCTTCTACCTGTTAATGTTGTGTCTGTCCATGGCGAGAGTTGCGGACAGATTCACCCATCCAAGGAGGAGTAAACGGAAATGGAAAAAATATCATTCAATCATATTTTGGCGCTAGGCGTGGCGTCGATTTTTACCGTTGGCTGTAAAAGCCAGAAACCTGTTGGGCTGACCAACATTCCGGCCATGGAGCCGATAGTGAAAACAATTACCGTTCCGGGGCCTGTACAACCCTTGCCGCCCGGTGGCACAGGAGGTATTCCTGGAGGGAATCCAGGCGACCCAGGCACGGGAGGTGGTACAACGATTGTTGAAATTCCGCCGGAGAACACGGACCTCGGCAGGAACTTTAATGGCAGTCAGCTTGAGGATCGGGATATGTTTCTCGCGCAAATGGTACACTTCGAGTTTGACAGCTCCGCGGTGCGGTCGGGTGACCTACCGAAAGTGGAGATTGTGGCGCAGTACATGATCCAAAATCCCACTCATAGCCTGTTGGTGGAGGGTCATTGCGATGAGCGTGGGACGGAGGATTATAATCTCTCTCTCGGCGAGCGCCGGGCTTTGGCGGTGGTGGATGAACTGCTTCGCTACGGGGTTACTCCAGACCGCGTTCGAACCACCAGTTATGGGGAAAAAATCCCGATAACCAACGGCCTCACAGAGGCGGATTTCGCCCAGAATCGTCGCGGTGAATTCGTGCTCCTGAAGCCGGCAAATTAAATCCGCCAAGATCCTTCTTGGCAAAGCCCCGAGTGACCGGGGCTTTTTTTCTTTACTGAATATTGAAATGGGCTAGGCTGTCAAAGCACTACCTGCATCTTATGAGTAATTATATGTTGGCGTTCATTCAAGGCTCCGAGTGGTTAATTATTGGTTTAGCCGTTCTCCTGCTATTCGGAGCGAAAAAACTGCCGGAACTCGCGCGTGGGCTGGGAAAAGGCATCCGCGAATTCAAGAAGGCCTCTAGCGATATCGGTAGTGAGCTGAACCGTCCGGATTATGAGGATGACCATGACCGACAAAGTCGACAACAACGGCCCATTGAGGACAAAGAGGAAAAGCGTGCTCAGGCCGAGGTAGAGGAGGAATCCAAAACCAAGAAGTCTAAGTCCACCTCTGAGCCGAAGGCTTAGCGTACAGTTCCATCATGGCTAAGGAGCCTGAAGACAAGCATGGGGCTTCATCTACGGGTGGCGGGGACGACCCACCAGAGAGCAACCTCCCAAAAGACGATTCGTCTACCGAGAGTTCTGGGCAAAGTGAATTGCCCTTAGGCGCCGCACCAGAGGAGGGTGACTCTGAGTCGGAATTTCCGAAGGCCGATTCCCCACAATCTGAGTTTAAAGAAGCGCCTGAAGAAGCTGAGTCTGTGCATGATGACCAAGCAGAGGATCCCCATCACACTGGTGAACTCGACTCCGACCACACCGATCCACATTATGACGATCCCTACCACGACGAGTATCATCATGACTACCATGATGAACATCACGATGAGTATCATGATGAACATGTAGGGGATGATGGTGGTTATTACGGAGGCGGGGATGATGATGAAGGGGCGGGGGAAGAGGGCTTTGGCGGCCCGATAAAACCCTTTCTCGATCACCTTGAAGATTTCCGTTTCATGGTGATGAAATGTGTCGTGGCAGTCGTGGTGGGTATGATAGTGGCCCTGATTGGCTCGCCTCAAATTGTTGCGTTTCTCACTGTACCACTGGAATCCGCACAGCAAAAGCCACAGGTAAATAAGGATCCCAAAACAAGAGCTATTCCAGTGCAATTTGGCAGCGGTATTGTCTCACATATTCATGAATCTGACCTCACGCAATTGGCTGAGAATGGCGACCTCAAGGGCCCGTTTACCAACACCACGGAAATAACAGCCATTCGTCTTGTGCCTAGACCGCATTTGGATGTAAATAGCTCGCGCTTTGAGCTCGAATTGCAGGTTGATAATAATAGTTCTGCATCAGTGCCCTGGCATGTGCAACTAAAGGCTTATGGTCCGCTCAAGTCCTTTTTTATCGCATTGAAAATTGGCCTCTATGGCGGGATCACGATATCAATTCCCTTTGTGCTTTTCTTCATCGCGCAGTTTGTTTTGCCTGCCCTCCGGGTTAATGAGAAAAACTGGGTTTTCAAGTTGGCGGGCATGGGAACGGTGTTGTTTATGTTGGGCGTTACTTTTTGTTACAAAATAATCATGTGGGTGGCCCTCTGGGCCTCGGTGGGTTTTGCCGGAATGTTGGGGTTTGGTGCTGATGAATGGCAAGCCGAAGAATATATCGGATTTGTGTGCAAGTTCATGGTGGGCATGGGGATTGCATTTCAAATGCCTATGGTACTGCTCTTTCTCGTGAAAATCGGTATACTTGATTATAGGAAACTTAACCGTTTGCGAATGTACGCAGTGGTGGCTAACATCATTCTAGCGGCGGTTATTACTCCCACCGGTGATCCGGTCACCCTCTCCCTTGTGGCCGTGCCGTTGCAATTACTCTACGAGCTGAGCACGCTCATTGCTTGGTTCATGGCCCGACGTCAGGCCGAGGAGGACGCGGATTTTGATGCAGGCGATGACTAGGCATCGCATGAGCCTCGTCGTCAAATCACACTGTAAAATCAACCTGCTACTCAATGTTTTGGGGTGCCGTGAAGATGGCTTCCATGAAATCGAAACTATCATGCAACCATTGCCGTTGTATGATGAACTTCACATTGAACGTGCAGAAAAAGGCATCGAATTGACCTGCGATGATCCACAGCTTTCGGTGGGAGCCGATAATCTCGTCCATCGGGCGGCGTCTGAATTCCTGAAATCAACCAAATCGGGCGGTGTTCGCATTCATCTTGTTAAAAATCTCCCAATTGCTGCTGGCATCGGAGCCGGCAGTAGCAACGCAGCCATGACATTGCGCGGGTTGAACGAACTTTACGATTATACAATCAATGCGGAGCACATCCAGATATTGGCGGCCAACCTAGGGTCGGATGTTCCGTTCTTTTTGCAAGATGGTCCAGCCTTGGCCATGGGGCGCGGCGAACGTGTGGAGGCACTTCAACCGTTCAAGGCATTGAAAGACTGTGGTGTGTTACTAATTCATCCTGGTTTTGGCGTGAGTACACCTTGGGCATACCAAACGCTTGGGTGCATGCCCGAAAAATTTAGAGCCAAAGGTCAAGCGGCGATGATGATGGAGTCACTGGTTGAAGGCAGATTGGAAGGATTTTCCAATTCTTTGGAGTCGGCTGTATTTCCCAAATATGTCGTATTGCCGATTATTAAGGATTTTTTTTCTGCCAATGGTGCGCGTGCGGCATTGATGTCGGGTAGTGGCTCAACAATGTTTGCTATTACCAGAGACCGCGTATCGGCGGAAGGGCTTCGGGCGAAATACCACGACCGTTTTGGGCATGCTGGTTGGTCTGCAACCGTGGTTTTGTGAAATTTAAAAAAAGCGTGGCCCATCGGGTTCCATGTCGGTAGCCTCGCGCCATGGATGAATTGCTCAAATTACTACGCGATGATGCGTCCCTCACCTCAGCCCAGATTGGAGGTCGGTTAAATCTGCCTGAGGCTGAAGTGGAGGCTAAAATCAAGGAACACGAATCCAATGGCGTGATCCTTGGCTATCGTACATTGATCAACGAGGAAAAGCTTGATGTAGATCTAGTGCGCGCGGTGATCGAGGTGAAAATTACGCCCGAGCGCGAGGGCGGCTTCGATCGGTTGGCAACACGGATAGCCCGCTTTGATGAAGTACATAGCTGTCATCTTATGAGTGGCGGCTTTGACCTGTTGGTCGTCGTGGAGGGCTCAGATCTCAAAGGAGTCTCCTCATTCGTCTCCGAAAAACTGGCGACCCTTCAGGGTGTTATTTCCACTGTCACCCATTTCATGCTAAAGCCGTACAAGGATCAGGGCGTGCTGATGGCCCAGGAATTTAGTGATGAAAAACTGGCGGTTTCTCCTTAGTGAATTCTAGTCCAGTTCTTTTATCGAGGCGTCGAGTTTGGCGAACAGATCACTCATCGTCTCCTCGGTTTCATCGCCCATATTTGAGAGACGAAATGTCTTACCTTTCAGTTTGCCGTAGCCTCCGTTAATGAGAATGCCCTTTTCTTTCATCAACGCCTGTAGCTTTGGCACATCCACTACGGTGCCACCTTCTTTGGCGCCGTTATTGACGCAGGTCAGCGTTATGGATTCATAGCCCGTTTCTGGGAAGAGAGTGAAACCGTGTTTTGTTGCCCAGTCTCGGGTCATTTGATTTGTGGTGCGGTGTCGCGCGTAGCGATTATCCAGTCCTTCCAAAAAAAACTCATCGAGCTTATGACAAAGCCCGTTGATGTGAGCGATGCTTGGTGTGCTGGGAGTCATATTCTTCTCGGCATTCTTCTGAAATTCCAATAAATCAAAATAATAACCGCGGTCTTTTGCTTTCTCAGCTCGTAACAGGGCGCCCTCGGAGCAGACAAACACTGAAAATCCCGGCGGTAGCGCCCAGGCTTTTTGGGTGCCGGCCAGAAGTACGTCGATACCCAGGTGATCAAAGGGTAGGGGCACCGCGGTCATCGAGCTGACGCTGTCCACGATAAACATCACATCGGGATACTTGCCCTTGAGCGCGGCGATATCCTCCAACGGATTCATCACTCCGGTGGAAGTTTCATTGTGCACTAATGTGAGTGTGTCAAACTCGCCCGTGGCTAGTTTGGAGTCGATGGCCTCGGGTAGGATTGGTGAGCCCCAATCCACCTGCAGTCCTTCAGCTTCAATGCCACACCGTTCGGCGACATTTAGCCACTTGTCAGAGAAGGCGCCGCACATGCAGCAGAGAAGTTTTGTTTGTGCTAGATTCCGGATTGCACCTTCCATAATTCCCCAAGCTGAAGAGGTGCTAAGGAAGACGAGCTGTTTGGTGGCAAGTAGTTCCCCAAGCTGAGGCTGTATCTTCCCGTACAGATCCTGAAAATCCTTACCACGATGGCCGATCATTGTCTTGCTCATGGCATGCCATGTCGCCTCGCTGACTTCAACCGGTCCAGGGATATGTAGTTTTAAATTGCCCATGGTTTTGGTAATTCGTTAACGAATGTTTAAGGTGCCGCCATCAACGGGATAAGGGCAGCCGGTGATGAAGGATGCCTCGTCACTGCAAAGGAATACCGCCATCGCAGCCACTTCCTCGGATTTGCCCATGCGGCCGACGGGTTGAGCCTCGGAAAGTTTTTTAAACATTTCATCAGTTTGCCCCGGATAATTCTTCTCGATGAAGCCGTCTACAAACGGCGTGTGAATGCGCGCGGGCAGGATGGCGTTGCAGCGGATATTGTTTTTCAGGAAATCTCGCGCCACGGCGTAGGTCATCGTGAGGACTGCGCCCTTGCTGGCAGAGTAGGCGAAGCGGTCATCAATAGCCATCATGCTCACGGTGGAGGCGATGTTTACGATTGAGCCCCCGGCCGATTGCATATGACCCACGCCGGCCTTCAGGCAGTTGAATACGCCTTTCACGTTTACGCTGAACACACGGTCAAAATCCTCCTCTTTGGTGGTGAGCACATTGCCCACGTGGGCAATGCCGGCGTTGTTGATGAGGCAATCGAGTCGGCCGCGTGAATTGATGATATTATCGAAGGTTTCCTTCACCTTGTCCGGTTGAGTCACGTCGCACACGTGGGACGATGCCGTACCGCCGGTCTCGGTAATTTCCTTCACAGCGGCTTCGCCTGTTTCCCCATCCACTTCCAAGATATCAACGATTGCCCCTTGTTGCGCAAACGTCTTGGAGATAGCTAGGCCTATTCCGGAGCCGCCACCAGTGACCACTGCAATTTTACTTTCGAGGGAAAACATCGGCGGCACTTTGCGCAAGAAGATGGTGAGGGGCAAAGAAAAAAGCCCGGTCATGGTGCCGGGCTTGGAATTATCTGTCCCTTTTCTTAGCCAAACAATTTGAGCTGTGCCTCGGCCTTGACCAGCTCGCGAGGCTGGTTTAGGTGGTTGTAAACAATTGTATTTGGGTGGATGCCAAAGGCGTGATAGATGGTGGCCAACAGCTCGGTGGGATGGATGGGGTCCGTGTCCGGCGCGCTGCCGGTCTTGTCGGATTTTCCAAAAACATTTCCGCGCTTGATGCCTGCGCCCGCAATGACTCCAGTGTAACAGTAGGGCCAGTGATCACGGCCGTTGGCATCGTTGTTATTGCCGCTGGTAGAAAGGCCTTTCTGCGGACTGCGGCCAAATTCACCGACACACAGCACTAATGTATCTTTCAGAAGTCCACGCTCGTCCATATCAGTCAGCAAACCGCTAAGGCCACGGTCAAGCATGGGGCCAGACTGGGTCTTCATTCGCTTCTCGAGACCCTGATGCACGTCCCACGAGTGGTTGTCGCTGTTGGCCACTTTGGGCCACACAACTTCTACTACGCGTGTGCCAGCCTCCACCAAGCGGCGAGCGAGCAGGCAGCTTTGGCCAAAGGTGTTTCGTCCATACAGATCCCGGGTTTTGTCCGACTCCTGCTTGAGGTCGAACGCGTTGCGGGCGCGGCCGCTCACAATGAGATTTAACGCCTGATCGTAATATTCGTTCAGGTTGAACTTTGCCACGGCCTTGTCGATCTCAGGCATGGCTTCGTTGATGGAATCGCGCAGGCGCGCGCGGCGACGCAGACGGTGACTGAACACCTCGGGGCGCATTTGTAAATCATCAATCTTCACACGGTCCATCTTGTTCATGTCCATGTCACCACCGGCCGGGTACAGCGTATAGGGGTCAAAAGCCTTGCCGAGGAAACCAGCGGAGCCGCCTTTACCGACAACGTTGCTCTCCTGCAAGGGTCGCGGCAGCATTACGAATGGGAGCATGGGCTCCTCCTGTGGTTTGAGGCGCGTAATATTGGAACCAAAGTTCGGGAAGTCCTTCGGGCTTGGCGGTTCCAGCTGGCCGGACGGGCTTACCTTATCGGTGGTATAGCCGGTCATCATTTGGTAAATGGCCGCGGTGTGGTTGAACAGGCCATTTGGCGTGTAGCTTACAGTTCGCATCATGGTAAATTTGTCGTTTACCTTGGCGAGGTTCGGGAGCAGTTCAGTGAAATTGACGCCGGGAATCTTTGTTTTGATGGGCTTAAAAACACTCTTCACGTTGGTGGGCGCGTCGGGTTTGGGATCCCACAAGTCGAGGTGGCTTGGGCCACCCTGCAAATAAAGCAAGATGACACTCTTGGCTTTGCCCCAGCCGGGGCCGCCGCCTTTTGTTTCCTTCGCTTGAGCCTGCATCTCCAGCATGCCGCCTAGAGTGAGGCCGAGCATGCCTGAGCCTCCCACGCGTAGCACATCGCGCCGAGTCATGCCGAGGTGGCTGTCGCATAAATCTTTTCCACGTTGTCCGGGTATTCTAATCATGGTTGTCTCCGTTTTTTAGATACTAATAAAGTTTATGTTTTTGTCGAGATTTAGTGGTTAAACAAAAATGCCGGGTTGTTGATGAGTGCCCAGGTGATGTCTTGGGCGCCGTAGAGGCGTTTGTTGGCGAGTTGCTTTGTGCTGAGGTCGACGGCGCGTTTGTAAACCG
>CBFHWX010000037.1:0-23521 GCA_965659445.1 Limisphaerales bacterium
ACCGCAGTCCTGACCGGCCCACCTCTTTCGCAATACTACTGTGACACTCGTAACAGTGATTAACCAGAATTGGACGCACCTTCTTTTCAAAGAACTCCACTTGCGCCGCATCAAACTTGGGTTCCACTGCAAATGCATTGCCCAATAAACCCACTAATACAGTGGTCATTACGACTGCATTATTGCGGCTCATACTACGCATGGCTGAATTCTACACGACTAATAGAGAGGCAGCAGCGGAAAAGTTACTTAGTTTTTCGCACAGGTTTGTTGCGGTGACTGTGTGCGTAGAATTTTTTGTGCAGTTCAAGTAATCGCGCGAGTTCCTTGATGGGAGTCTTGTGGTCTTCGGCGCGAATATCGATGAAACGGTCATTCAGCCTTGCGTAGCCACCTTTCTCCCGCACGACCAGGAGGGCACTGGACTGTCGTCCGCGCTTGTCACCACCGGCGGCTTCAGCGGCGGCAAGTCCGGCCACAAGCCAGTCGGCCAGCTCGGTGTCCGGTATTTTTCGCGCCTTCTCGAAAGCGGCGGCCATGTCGGCTACGACGGCTTCACCGGCGAGAATGTTGCCTTGGGCGGCATAGTGTTTGCCCACCTTGTGTCCGGCCCATGCATTGCAACCTTTACCCGTGAAGCTGGCGGCACGGCCTTTGGCATCAACCATACCCACCTGCCGCTGGTCACGCCCGGGATCGGGATCGGTTAGAATCTTTAAGACTGCCTCCGGTGACTTGCCCGCAGCCATCAGGTCGAGGCCCTTGGGTCCGTAGGTGGTGTTGGCGTAGGATTGTGTTGCCACTGCGCCCACCCCGGCCTTGGCCCATGGCACGACGGAGCCCACTCCAAAAAACTTACTCTGCACGCCGATGCCCAGATCGCCCGTGGTCGGATCGAAGGCAACAATGGAATAGGTGGCAACTGGCTTGTCTACGGCTTTTGTTTCCACGCAAAAAACACAGAGCACGACAAATAAAGAGAAGGCGACACGGTTCATGGAGGCATTGTAAGGATTCAAGCACGATTGAAAAGAAATTTGCCTTTGAGCGCCTAGCCGCCATCATCTGCGCACGCATGGATACATCTCTCAAGGACAAGTGGGTTTTCATCACAGGCGCCTCAGCAGGATTCGGCGCGGAAGGCGCGCTGCACTTTGCGCGGGAAGGCGCGAATGTCGTCATTGGCGCGCGGCGAGTAGACCGACTGGCGACTGTTGCGGCCGATTGCAAAAAAGTAGGGGCGGCCTCAGCACATTTCAAGAAATTGGACGTTGGTTGCACTGATAGCGTGAATGCGTTTGTGGATTGGCTGAAAGGGCTCACGGACAAGGTTGATGTGCTTGTCAACAACGCCGGGGGCGCGCACGGAGCCGACACGGTGGCCGAGGGCAAAGATTCCGATTGGGACGCAATGGTGCAATCGAATTTCCTGGGCTTGATGCGCGTGAGCCGCGCGTGCCTTCCGCTCTTGATCGACAACCCCGGCAGCACGATCATCAATATTGGTTCCATCGCCGGCCGTGTTGCATACGAGGGCGGTTCCGTCTACTGCGGTGTGAAAGCCGCCGAGAAACAGATCACCCAGTCGCTGCGACTGGAGCTTAACGGCACTGGTGTGCGCGTCGGCACACTGGATCCGGGTCTGGCGGAAACAGAATTTGCCATGGTTCGCTTCAAGGGTGATCAGGCCAAGTCGGACAAGGTCTACGAGGGACTTGACCCACTGGTAGCAGAGGACATTGCCGAGGCCATGGTGTGGATGGCTACGCGCCCGCCGCATGTTTGCATCGACGAGATCCTCATCAAGTGCACTGCGCAGGCAGCCATCCACAAAACACATCGTGTAAACAATTAAAATGAAACGATCATTACTTGCTCTCGTTGTTTTCACAGCTTCGTCCTGGAGCCAAGCCAAGGAACCCGTGTCGCCTGTGCGCGCGCGGATGCAGGCTTTTGTGAAGGAGAAGATTATTTCTGGCAGTGTCACTACAATCGCCACCAAAGACAAGGTGCTCAGCCTGGAAACGGTGGGGTATGCCGACCTGAAAACCAAGGAAGTGATGCGGGCTGATCATCTCTTCTGGATCGCCAGCATGACCAAGCCGATGGCGAGCGTATGCGTGCTGCAACTGCAGGAGGAAGGGAAGCTCTCGATTGAAGATCCGGTGGAGAAGCACCTGCCCGAATTCAAAAGCCAATGGATGATCGAGAAACGCGAGGGCGGGAAACTGATTCTCAAGCGAGCCGCGCGAGCGATCACCATCAGGGATTTACTCATGCACACCTCCGGCTTGGCCAATACCGGTACACCGCGCTACGAGAGCACACTCGGTGAACTGGTGATGAGCTATTCCAAAACACCGCTTAATTTCGAGCCAGGCAGCAAATGGTCCTACAGCAATGCCGGAATCAACACCCTCGGCCGAATTGTGGAAGTGGTCGGTGGAATCCCCTTTGCACAATTACTGCAGCAGCGCGTTTTGGACCCGTGCGGAATGAAGAACACCACCTTCTGGCCCACAAAAGAGCAGGCCAAGCGCGTTGCCAAGAGTTACCGCCCTGACAAGAACGGCGAATTGCAGCAGGTGGAGGTACGCTTTCTGGCCGGCGGCATCAGTAATCGCAAACGCACGCCTTATCCGGCCGGTGGACTCTATTCCACTGCGGACGATGTTACGCGTTTTTACCAGATGATGCTTAATGGTGGCACCTTCAATGGAAAACGGGTTTTAAGACAAGAAACCTCTGCACTCATGACCCGAACCCAAACCGGAGACATCAAGACCGGTTTTGTAGAAGGCATGAGTTGGGGACTCGGGTTTCAGGTGGTGAAGGAACCAATGGGCGTAACAGAGACACTATCGACCGGCACCTACGGACACGGGGGAGCGTATGCCACGCAAAGCTGGGCTGATCCCAAGCGCGGAATTATTGTCGTGATGATGATTCAACGCGCGGGCTTTCCTAATGGAGACAACTCGCCCGTGCGCAAGAGCTTTCAGGAAGCGGTGAAACAACAGATCGGCCGTTAATGGACGAGTACACCGCACGCTTTGGCGGTATTGCCCGCCTGTATGGGGCCGCTGGCCTGGAGAAACTGCGGACCGCCCACGTTTGTGTCGTGGGCATTGGCGGAGTGGGTTCTTGGACTGCCGAGGCCTTGGCGCGTTCAGGTGTGGGCAAGCTTACGCTGATTGATCTGGATGAAGTTTGCCTCACCAACACCAACCGCCAGATTCATGCGCTTGAGGATTCGGTGGGCAAGTCCAAGGTGCAGGAAATGGCCGAGCGCATCCGTCGTATCAACCCAGATTGCACAGTGAAGACCCACGTGAAATTTTTCACCGAAAAAACTGCCGCTAGCATCCTGAAAACGTGCTACGATTACCTTGTCGATGCCATTGATGGGGTCTCCAATAAATGTTTGATGATTGCCCAGTGCCGGGAGCGGGATATTCCGATTATCACCTGCGGCGCGGCCGGTGGGCGTCGCGATGGCACAGCGGTCAGGGTGGCGGATTTGAACCGCGCCAAGTACGACAAGTTGCTCTTCAAGGTGCGCAAGCAGTTACGCCAAAAGCACGGATTCCCACGCGGTACTAAAAAATTCAGTGTGGCCTGCGTGTATTCGGCTGAACCTGTGATGTATCCGCAAGCTGATGGCACTGTATGCAAAGAGAAGGCGGAATCAGAAGGATCAATGAAGCTCGACTGTGAAAGTGGGCTGGGTGCAGCAACTCAAGTCACCGGTGCCTTCGGTTTAGCCGCGGCGGGTTTTGTGGTGGGAGAATTGGTTTAGAAAGGATAGAAATCTGAACAGCAAAATGTATAAATGCATTAAATCTTGGATTGTACTTGAGGTAATAATGAAACGCTCCTCGCTGTTTCTTATAATTTTCATAACCTTGCTGCTCCCATCTGTACCCGCAGCTGACAAGAAGAAGGGAGATACGCCGACTAACCCGCCCAAGTGGCGGCAGTGGGAACTGGGCCCGTCGGCCCCGATCCCAGCGAATAAGGCTCTCTCCACCTTTAAGATCGCTCTAGGCTTCAAACTGGAACTTTTCGCTGCCGAACCCATGGTGGTCGATCCCGTATGTATGGCTTGGGATGGCAACGGTCGTGCGTGGGTGGTTGAAATGCGCGGGTATATGCCTGATGTAGCCGGCACCGGTGAGTCGTCTTTAAAGGTAGGTAAGGTGGTGGTGCTTGAGGATACAAACAACGACGGCAAAGCCGATAAGAAGACGGATTACCTTGATGACCTAATAATGCCTCGCGCCATCGCCATGGTCCAAGGGGGAGTGTTGGTTGCCGAGCCTCCGAACATCTGGTTCTGCCAGGACACCGATGGTGACCTTAAATGTGACAAGAAAACCAAGGTTGCCAGTTTTGCCAGACAAGGGCCGGTCGAACACACCGACAACGGTCTAGTCCCGTGCCTAGACAACTGGATGTACAATGCCAAGAGCAATAAGCGCTTCATGTTTCGTGACGGCAAAATGATTACCAGCACCGCACGGTTTCGCGGGCAGTGGGGAATTTGCCAAGACGACTACGGGAGACTCTACTCGACGAGTAACTCCCGGTATTTGAATAGTGACTGGGAGATGTATCATAACCCCAAGGGCTTCGCCAACGCAGCCGTTCGCACGAGTGACATCAATTCCATCCGACCGAACCCGGGGATTAACCGAGGTTACAAACCAGAGATGCTACGCAAAGATGGCCGCCTAGCACGGATTACAGCGATCTCCGGGCCGGGTGTATACCGAGCAGTCCGCTATCCTGAGGAATACGCTGGTGCGGCTTTTATTCCAGAACCCGCAGCAAACGCTGTTACCAGTCATTTATTTAAGGAGACAGATAAAGGTCTTGGCACAGCCGAGCACAAACTCTTTGCCGACAAAGATTTCCAGAAACGTGAGTTCCTGTGTTCAACTGACGAACGGTTTCGACCGGTCAGTGTTTATAGTGGCCCGGATGGTTGCATCTATATTGTAGATCTCTACCGAGGCATTTTGCAGCACAAGGTCTACGTCACAAGTTTTTATCTAAAGCCTTATATTTTAGAGCGTAAACTTGAAGTGCCCGTGGGTATGGGCCGCATATACCGTATCGTCTACACGGCTAAGGGACGTGACAAGACACAGCCTCGGCTCCTGTCGGCATCAATCACTGAACTGGTCAAAACCCTGTCCCATTCGAACGGGTGGTGGCGGGATACAGCCCAGCGTCTATTAGTGCAGCGCAATGACCCCAAGTCCGTGCCTCTCCTTAAGAAGGCTGCGAGATCAGCAAAGAATCAGTTGGCGAGGATTCATGCCCTATGGACCCTGGAAGGCATGAACGCCTTGGACCTGGCAACCATCGAAACCGGCCTGAAAGACAAACACCACAAAGTGCAGATGACTGCGCTGGTAGTTTCTGGACGCATGCGCGCAACAGCCGATCAGGCCAAGGCCATCGCTGCAGTACAGTCCTTAAACAAAAGTACACTCGAACAGGTGTCCAAGCTTAGTGAGCAGATGGTCAAACGATTGAAGGGCGAGATAATCGCTAAATCTGGCGGACCACCGAAGATCAATAAAATGCCGAAGGGCGATCATGGCGAAGCAGTAAGGCGCGGGGTCGAAGTCTATAATACTTTGTGTATCACCTGCCATCTGGCTGACGGCAAAGGCGCAGACAATCTTGCCCCACCACTGGCCGATTCCAACTGGGTAACCGGTTCTACTGATCGCCTAATCCGTATCGTACTACACGGAGTACAGGGCCCGATCGAAGTAAGCGGTAGTCGATACCGTCATCCGGAAATCATGCCCGGACTGGGCCTTGCCTTGAAAGATCAGCAGATCGCAGATGTCCTAACTTATGTTCGAACTGCTTGGGGCGGCAAAAGTCAAGTGGAAGAGAAAGACGTCAAGCGTATCCGTGCCGCGCACAAGGACCGAGTCCTCCCATGGGATGTTAAAGAACTCTTGGAGATCAATTGAGGCTCAAGGGGGAAGATTAAGCCGTTGGGATAATTACACGAAAATCATGCCATCAAGCCCGCTATAACCCCTCAAACAAGCACAGAAAATTTTCTTCCACACGTGCTTCTAATTTTTCCAACGGCTCAGCCAGCATCCCGGCCACGAACCGATAAACTCCGCGCAAGTTGGCCGGGTGGTTGATCGGATTTCCTTCCGGATCGTCCAGAGCATGTTCCCGCATTTTCTCCGGCAGCAACTGATCGGGTGCATCGGTCTCTATAAGCAGTCGATCAGGAGGTACTTGTGTAAAAGCCTCACGCTGCCGGCCCTTGGCCTCGCGCATGTAGTAGCCAGGAAAACTAAAATAGGCACCCAGCTTTGCCAGAGGCCCAATCATCTCAGCCGATCCCCCGTAGCTGTGCAGCAGGAAACCACGCGAAGGTAACGGCCCTTGCTCCAGTAATTCCAAGAGGCGACCCCAAGCCTTGAGGCAGTGGATGCTCGCGGGCAGGTTACGGGCGGCAGCAATGCGCAGCTGAGCGGTAAAGACTTCCTCCTGCCCTTCGTATGCGAGGCCTTCCTTCCATCTATCAAGGCCGATTTCTCCAATGGCAGCCGGGTGCGCATCAAAGAAACGGTTGAGTTCACTCTCCCAATTACCAGTGCGTTCATGAATGAACCATGGATGATACCCGAAACTCGGCAGCACCTGCGGGTGCGCTTTGGCTAGCGCGGCCACCTCCGGCCAATCTTCCTCACAGCAGCCATTGACCACCATTCGTGAAAGTTCTTTGCACTCGGCCAATAGCTGGTCCTGTCGGCCAGCAAAACGTTTGGCCTGCAGATGGTTGTGGGCGTCGAATAACACCTTATTTGCCGGACAAGACTTCCAGCGACTTGATGATAAGCGGGTCGATCCCCTTCTCTAAGTCCGTACGCTTATTGATCAGCCTAATATCCACCGGGATGCCTTTGCCCTCATAACAGGTCTTGTCCGCTGAATAATAAACCTGATGGGAAAGCGTGTACTTCCAGCCATTGGGCAATTTCTTCTCGAGCATGTTGGAGAAAATGCCATTAGTAGGTTCACCAATGATAGTCACATGCGGCAAGTCAGCCATCAGCATGGCGAACACATCAGCCGCACTGAAGGAGGCATCGTGGGTCAACAGAACCGTGGGACCGGTGAAGGTGTCCTTAGCGGGGGTCAGGTGGCGCATCTTGAGTTCTCCAAAATCATCTTCGCCCGGTCCATTCTTGGTTTTGCGATGGTGCCCCACTCGCTTCTTGTCAGCGAAACGGCTGGTGATCTGGTAGACACACTGGTCAGTACCGCCGGGGTTAAGCCGGATATCCACAATTAACCCCTTGATCCCCTTCATTTCACTCAAGGCCTTGTCCAAACCCTTCTCCAAGTTTCTTTTGGAGACCCCTTCAAACTCCGTGATGAGGAGATAGCCGTAATCCTTATTGCGCGAATACACCAGTAGTTTGGTGGCCTCTTTTTGTTCGCCAAAGCCCTTATCTTTCAGGGTCTTGAGAACCATGGCTCCAAATTGTTTCTCAAGTTTGCCCGTATTGAATTCCTTGAAAAAACGAGGAGTATCCTCCGAGTTAAATGATTTCTTTTTCGCTCCCAGACCCTTGGCCTTGAGATTCACGTGGCCGTCCTTCAAAGGTTTCAACATATCGCACAGGATTGTAAAAAGCTGCTCATCGGTGGTGTCCTTGGTGACCTTGGGACGGTAAGTCTTGTGCTGCTTCTGCCAGTCCACCCCCCGCAGCTTGAAGAAGGCGTAACGCTCATGAAACGTCTTCCACAAGGCCTCAAAGTTTTTTTCGGGAGCAGAGAGTTCGGCTCCAACGACTCCAGATGAAACGCCGACCAAAAGACCCAATACAAGAATTACCTGGGTGGATTTCATGATCTCTTACTTTATCAGTGCCTGCATTTTTGCCGCGTAGCGCTTGCCCAACTCGCGGTAACTGGCGGCATTAAAGTGTACCACATCTCCCTTATGCTCAAGACCTTCGGCAGAAACCCATGCAGCGTGCTTCATCTTACTGGGCAACGCCTTGAGCGCGGTATCAACCACGTGTTTGAACTTTGCACGCTTATAGAAGCGACCCATCTCACCGACAACGATGGGGATATTGCCTCCGTCCAAGTCCTTGCGCCAAGCGGTGATCATGGCATGCAGTTGAGCTTCATAGATTTTGGCCGTCGCTTCCTTTCCTGAATCGCCCTCACCTTGATGCCATAGGATGCCCTTGATCACGCCATCTTTCTGCGCAAGTTTCGTACGCTTCAACGCCGCCTTGTACAGGTCACCATTTTGCTGCCAACGGCGAATGGGGGTACCTCCCACTGCACTGGGGATAAGCCCAATCTTCACCTCCTTATTGGCCTTGGCCATTTCGATGCCGAACGTACGTCCCAGGCTGACGCCAGCGATGGTCTTGTCAAAGGAGATCGGATCCACTGCTGAAACCCATTCATTGGCCTTGTTGAGCATCAATACACGAGGAACCGCTACCTTGTCCTGCAACTCAATCTTGCCACGTCCAGCCATATTCGACTGGCCGATCAAGAGATAGAGATGAAAATCCGCATCAGCCGCCGGCAATATTCCGGCAACGAATGCGAATAATGAAAAGAATAAACGGCGCATCTTTATTTAAAGGCCGTACTAAACGGAGAAGCCGGCAGCCCTGCTCCATTTACAAGATTAGGCTCGGCCATTTGGTGCCAGCCAAAACGCACATGTACCGGGCTTTTTACCGCATCGCTTTTCACAATCAAATGATCGCCATAAACAATCGTCACCTTGGCTGGATGCCATTTGCCATCCTTACCAGCAATTTCAAAATGGCTGGCGGCTTTCTTGTCGTTGGTTTTTAGCCCTCCGGTCGTGTCCTTCTGGAAATGAACAGTCAGGCTATCCTTGCCTTCAGCATGATCAATCTTTGAGAAAATGGGGCCTGAATATTGACTCTTGAGCTTCTTGCCATAGTCCTTGGTCAAGGCCCACAAGGCGAGGCGCTTGCCAACATCCTGCTTATTCTTGGGGTGAATATCCCTGACGTTAGTTATATCTGTGGTTACCGCCATGCCCGTATTAGGTACCTTCAGGGTTTCCAGCTGGGCCTGCCAGATTCCCGGCAAGCGCGGATCATTATCACTGCCATAACGGAAGGGCGCCAACTGCACATAATAGAAGGGCAGCTCGGGATTGTTCCAAACACTGCGCCAACCGGCAATGAGCGCCTTCATCTTATCGTAATACAACATCCCTTCGCCATTGTTGCTCTCGCCCTGATACCACAGCGCCCCTTTGATCGTGTAAGGCAAGAGCGGATGAATCATGCCATTATACAAAGCCAACGGGCTCTGATGATTAACGCCCTTACCGCGCTTGGCTGGAAACTGGTCAAGTTTATCAGCAAAGTTCGCCTTCAAAGCCGGCACACTCTTGAAACCGACTGGTGGGATCCAGGGTTCAATGCGCGTACCTCCCCAGTTACTGCCGATCAGGCCGATGGGCACATTGAGTTTTTTGTGCAGATGACGACCAAAGTAATAACCCACCGCGGTGAAGTTGGCCACAACCTTGGGGGTGCAGGGTTGCCATCCAGTGGAAGAAACATTGCTTTCAGGCTTGGCGCTGGGCCGATGAGGAATCTTGATGTGACGGATGAGGGGATGATTTCCATTGGCAATTTCTTCCTTGGGATTGGCTGAACGACTCACCGTCCATTCCATATTGGACTGACCGGAACATAGCCACACTTCACCCACGAGCACGTCTTCCAGTTTCACTATGCTGCTGCCTTTAATGGTAAGCGCCGCGCCTTTGGCATTCGCCTTCATCGCGGTAAGACTAACCTGCCAACGACCATCTTTTCCGGTCTTGGCGGTGTGAGATTGGCCAGCGAAGCTCACCGTCACTTTGGTGCCTGCTTCATCCCAACCCCAGATCGGGCATTTTTCACCCTGCTGCAGCACCATATGACTGCCCAGAATGGAGGGAAGCTTTGTTTCAGCCTGAACAAAAAAGGCCGAAAGAATGACGACAATACAACTTTGGAAAAGAAAACGTTTGGTCATGGGCGCGATTGCACCGTCATTGGGCGCGCACGTCAATGCCCAAACGCCTCTACTTGCCTTCAGTCACCATCGGGAAATCATCGGTACGAAATGGCGTGGCCGGAAGGCCTTCACGGCTCATCAGTGTGCAAACCGGATTCACTGCCCAGGCATAACGCACCTGGGTTGGCGTGATGCCTTTGGCCCACACTTCCACCTGGTTTTTGCCCACGATGCGCGCGTCTGCCCAAACGAATTTCCTGTCCTTGCCGCAGACGGCAAAGCCCTTGGGATCTCTGACGTCAAAACTGTACAGACCAAGCCCCACATGGTCGAAGGTGAGGATGGCCTTATTGCCCTTAATCTCCATGCTTTTATAGCGCGGGCTCTGATAAGGAATTTTCAAGCCGTAATCCCTGGCCAAGGCCCAGCGGGCCAAGCGCCTGCCCACCGTCTGCTTGTCGCGCGGGTGGATGTCGCGCCCTTCACCTACGTCAATGATGACTGCTTCACCCGTATTCTTGAGCCTGTCCATGGTCATTGTCTGCGCTTCGCGCAATTCAGCCCAGTTGTCATCAACGGGTTCCTTCAGCTCTTCGCGAAAATCAGCCAGCTGCACCCAGTAGAAAGGAAAGTCGCCTTGGTCCCATTCATCACGCCAATTCTGTATCATTAGCGGGAACACATTGCGGTAAGCCTTGGCGCGGCCGCTGTTGCTCTCGCCCTGATACCAAATCGCCCCACGAATGCCGTAGCCAATGGTGGGTTTGAGGACACCGTTGTAGAGATTGCCAGGCCGATGCTGCCCGGTCATCTGGTTGCGAGGATTCCGTGGACGCCGTGGCACCGGCTTGCCAGCCTTTCTTGCCGCTGCCGCAGCTGCCTTCCATTTTTCCAGTCGCTCATTGAATTGTGCCTTCACCTTTTCATGATCATATTCGGCTTCAGTCTTCTTCCATTGCTCCATGTAAGGTTTGGCTGCAGGCAATTTGGCCAGCCGATCGCGCCGAATCCACGCCTCAGCCGCTGAACCACCCCATGCGTTATCAATCAACCCTATTGGGATATCCAGTGCTTGGTGCAAAGTACGGCCAAAGAAAAAGCCGACCGCAGAAAAACTTTTTACCGTTTCGGGTGTGGCAGCAGCCCATTCACCCTTAAAATCATTCTGTGGCTCCTGCGTACCCACCTGAGGCACGGAAATCAGTCGGATAAGCGGATACTTGGCCGAGAGAATTTCAAGATCTGGATCGTAAGCACGATCAACAGACATCGCCATGTTCGACTGACCCGAGCACACCCATACCTCGCCAACCAGTACATCAGTGATCGTGATCGTGTTGCTTCCCTTGATCATCAGCGTTTGCCCCTTGGCGTTGACCTTGAGTGGCTGGAGCTTCACCCGCCACGCGCCATCCTTATCGGTTGTGGCGCTGTGCGACTGGCCTGCGATGGAAACTGTGATCTTTTCGCCCGGAGCAGCCCAACCCCAAACTGGGTTAGCATGATCACGCTGCAGCACCATATGGCTGCCGAAGATGGAAGGAAGCTTTACTTCAGCCTGCAAATTCAGGCCGACCAAAATGGAAAACGTCGCAATTGATACAAAATGCTTGGACATGGGAGGAAGTTGAAAGGGCGACAAGCCTCGCGTCAATGCGAAAGCGGCTGATTCAACGCCCGAAGTATTCCTTAATGTTTGGCCGGGACATAAAGAATAACGTCAATGCATATAAGATGAAAAAGCCAACATAAATTATGAGCTCAAATACAAATCCAATAATCCCACCCTCCGACTCCAGTCTCCATTTAACACCAAAGTATCCATAATCAACCATTAGATATATTAGGTTTGTGACCACCGAAAGACCGGCCCAAATAACCGTGTGAACTCGGGCCCAAGATTTATTAAATAGAAGGGATATGGCTGCAACTAACCCGTATATGACTTCAACCCCACTAATGAACATCGTGGCATAGAGAAAGGGCATGTAGTTCTGTGGGTAATCTGCTGCAAAGTCCGGTGTTAACATTCCTACGATACCCAAAGGAAAACAGCAACAAAGTGTCAGTGTCCCTTGGATGATGATGATGATGCCAAAGACTGTGGCTACAACCGGACGCTTCTTGGGTTCTGGGTTTATCCCATTCATTACGACCGATTCAGTTCATTCACCAAAATAAAATATTATCTTACTCCTTTTCCATCATGCAGCTGATATAGCTGCCGGAACCGGTGCGAAAGGCTTCATAGGCAATCGTGCCCTTGGCGGCTGCAAAATCACGAAAGGCACTGCGCACATACCACGGCACGTTTTGCTCGATGGCTTTTTCCTTGCGATCGTTAATGCGATCGAGTGCCTCAACGATGTTAGGAGCAATGTCATTTTGCCGGATCTTTTTCAGGCCGGACTCGGCAAGTTGTTTCTCGAGATTGGGCAGGGTGCCCCCCAACCTTAGATCGCAGTAGAGAAAACGCCCGCCGGGCCGAAGCACACGCTTCACTTCGGACAGGAATTTTTCCACGTTCGGATAGCAGTGGGAGGATTCGACATTTAGAACAATGTCAAACGACTCATCTTTGAAGGGCATGGCCTCAGCATCGCCTTCCTTAAAGGACAGATTTAAAACCTCCGCATGCAGTTCATCACAAAGCGAGACTGCCTGCGGGCAGAGATCCATGCCGATGACCGCAGCGGGCTTGAGATAGCGAGCAACATAAGAGGCACCGCCTCCTCTGCCGCAGCCCACCTCCAACACCTTCAATCCGTCGAGTTCATGCTGACTGGCAGTGTGATTATAAAGCTGGATGAGTAGGCGATTGGGTTCATCGGATTCCTCCAGCAGGAGGGGTTCAGCCTTAGGGTCGGCAAAGCCATAGTTCATGAAGGTCCAGTCCGCCCCACGATGACGCCGCGCCATGGTTTGATACCACCAGCGCCAGACGCGTTTGCGCATGCCGGGAGACAGAGATAGCAAGAAAACAAAAAGACGGGTGATCATGCATCAAGCCGAGATGCCCGCACTCGGACGAACCGGCTCGGAGCTCTCTACCTCAACCGATCCGGCATCGCAATCCTGTTTTGGCAACGGCTGGTTACATTCCGTGGCCAACCGATTCAGCATCTCGTTAAGGGAGACCTCGATTTTTTGC
Organism: Limisphaerales bacterium; assembly: GCA_965659445.1. Lineage (GTDB taxonomy): Bacteria > Verrucomicrobiota > Verrucomicrobiia > Limisphaerales > UBA1100 > UBA1100. The sequence goes on from CBFHWX010000037.1 coordinate 13,220, forward strand.
ATGATCCCGAGGCCTTTGCGATCGCGCTTTGGGGATACGGGCAGGGCATCACCCACCTCAATCACCACTCGGTACGGTCGCGTGGGAATATTGTTATCAATGTCATTCTCAAAACGCTCAACGGTTTCCAGCAAGCGCTCGACACAGGGACTATCCTTCAAGTAATCCGCCGGAAATGACTTTAACCGGAGGGCAAACATGCAGTCGGACAGTTGGTCCCAGCATTGTTTTTTGGTTTCCGCATCAGGATTCTCATCCACCAACTTGCGCAACAACGCAGTACGCAACGCTTTCACGCGTTCGTATACACTGCTGCCTTCGCCGGATCGATCCCACTGTACCTCAATGGGCTGCAGCAGGTGTTCGATGAGCCGCTCCTGCCGCTCAAACAATGCGCCGGACTGCGCCTTTCCAAAATACTCCACTTCCCTTAGGCTGAGCAATTCCGCTCCGATCTTGCGGGCACGGTCCAGAAGCGAATGTTGAAATTGCACATTCAAGCCCAACCGCTGCTCCAAGCCTGCCAGCATCGGCCCAAGAGTTTCCTCTGGCGAGCCGGCATACTGGTACTTGATGGCCACGGGATGCACAACAACTTGGCCGTCACTCTCTTCGCGTTTGCGCGCCGCGCGTTGCACAATCAATGAAATGCCTTCCTGCAACGGATTGAGAATGTCGTTGTGAAAGGCGCAATAGCCCTCGGGAAAAAGAACGAGTGGTCGCTTTGCACCAGTAAGAATCTCGATGGCCGTTTTGAGTGAGGTCTTGTCTATTCCTTCACGGTGCACGCTGAAGGCACCCACCTGACGAATCATGAAAGACTGAAACCAACTGCCTTTAAACACGTGCCAACTGGCCATGATGTTGAGATAGCAGCGACATTTGATTGCTAGAAAACCCACCGTGATGGCATCGCATTCGCGCACATGATTGGGCGCTAAAACCACACCATGGCCCGCTGCCAGTGAAGCTGATAATTTTTCCGACCCGCGAATCTCGTGATCCACAATGCCCCAGCTCTTGCTCATGTACCACGGAAGAAAAGGCTTCAGGCAACTGGAGACAAACGTGCCCTTCCGTGGCGGAATGAACTGATACGGTTCGGCAATATTCACATTGGCCGTGTGAACGCTCAGGCTGTCTCTGATTTGTGTCTGCACGGAATCCGTCTCGTTGGAGCCATTATAGACGAAGTCGACGATTTGGTCGAATTGATAAGATTGCCAGCAGCATCGTCTGAGGCGATGACATCAACCCGACACATCGTCCCAATATTATAACTTCAAAATGACCTGGAATACAAAACCATAACAAACTGTTACCGAAAACAAGTTGGCCCAAGAGCCTTCCAACGCTACACTGCCGCATGCAGACGTGGGAATATAAAGTTGTGAAACGAGTCGATGTGTCCGAGGACGAGCTCAACGAGTGGGGTGCTGGAGGCTGGGAGTTAATGAATTTTGTGCTGCCACAAAGCAATATCCCGGGCAGCTTCGATGAGATCGACGTAGAACTGGTGCTCCGCCGGGTCGTTCAAGCTTGAAGCATTTCAATCGCCGCAATTCATGACTGGGAAATCCTAGAGTCCCTTTAGCAGCGCCTGATCAACCTTGCCCAGAGGGCGGGCTCCGACGTGTTGAAGGATGTTTCGGTACGCCTGTGTAGGATTCAAAATTGTGCCCAAAGTGTTGAAGTTCAACTTACCAGGACCTATATTCCAGCTCCATGAATCGCCACACAGAGGTTTTGGGGCTCCTCTTTTCCCATCAAAACAGGACGGCCTTCTGGATTTTTTTTCATTGAAACCTAACCTTAAAAAGTTGCACATGATATTGCCGTTGGATTCCGCTCGCACACGCAATCCGTAGGCACCCCACCGATGGATCACGTTGTTTCGAAAGTTAAATTTCCTCACGTCAATCAACTCGGAATTGCGCATGTCATCTTCATTATGGTCATCGACGAACTATAGATCATGCAGGTTGTACCTGTGGAGCTTGCGATGCAGCGTACGACGACTCATGCCGATTTTCTTAGCGGCCTTTGTACGGTTACCGTTGCATTCCTTTAAGGCACGGATAATCACGGCCTTCTCAGCATCCTCCATTGTGACATTTTTTTTTCCAAGCATATCGCGGACCGCTGAATGCGATGCCACGGCGGGTTCGCCTCGCACACTCGGTGGCAGGTCACGCAAGGTAATAGAATTGCCACGACATAGAACCACGGCATGCTCAAGGGCGGTGCGTAGTTCGCGCACGTTACCAGGCCAAGAATGATTCATCAACGCCTCCACGGCATCGGGATGGAGATCCTCAATGGTCTTGGAGTTTTCCTTAGCAAACTCCTTCAGAAACGCCTTGGCCAATAGGATGGTGTCGGTTCCGCGTTCGCGCAGGGGAGGCAGGCACATCTCTACCACACGCAAGCGAAAGAAGAGATCCTCTCGAAAGTTTCCCTCACCAACTTCCTCTTCGAGATTGAGATTTGTGGCGGCAATAAGGCGGACATCGGCGGTTTGAGCATTGTTGGAGCCGACGCGTTCAAAGGTGCGTTCGCCAAGGAATCGAAGAAGTTTTACCTGGATTGACTGATCGATCTCGCCAATCTCATCGAGGAAAAGCGTGCCGCCATGGGCCTGCTCGAAACGACCGATTCGTCGCTCGTGCGCGCCGGTGAAGGCGCCTTTCTCATGCCCAAACAACTCACTCTCCAACAGTGTCGGCGAAAGCGCGGCGCAGTGGACGGTAACCAGTGGCTGCTTAGCGCGTGGGCTGAGACCGTGAATGGCCTTAGCAATCAGCTCCTTGCCGGTACCGCTTTCGCCGAGCACCAACACGCTGGCGCGCGCAGGAGCAACTTGCTGCACAATTTCAAATATCTCCTGCATTGCCGACGACTGGCCAAGGATATGGTCGAGGCCGAACTTGGTCTCGATCTGCGCGCGCAACGCGCGGTTTTCTGTCTCTAGATTCTGTGAACGCAGTGCGCGAGCAATACGCATTTCCAGCTCATCAATCTGCAAACGCCCCTTGGCGATGTAATCATCTGCACCTTGGCGCATGGCGTCTACGGCCATCTCTTCGCTTCCGTAGGCGGTCATGAGGATGCAAATAGGCTGTTTCGATAACGACTTGGCACGCTTTATTAGATCTAACCCATCCGCTCCCGGCATGCGCAGGTCGGTGAGCAGCACATCGAAGGGATCCTCCTCCAGCAAGCGCATAGCCGACGCACCATCCTCAGCGATATACACATCATAACGGTCCTCTAGTGCGGCCCGCAGGCCTTCGCGGGTGGGACGTTCATCGTCAACAATAAGCACAGTGGGTTTCAACATGGTCAATCAGTAGATTCAGTTTTGCCAGCGGCAATGCGCAACGGTTGATGTTCGGTGAGCGGAAACCATAACCGAAAAGTAGTACCCTGCCCGGTGTGACTTTCCAGTTCGATGCGACCGCCGTGTTCACGCACGATGCGCTGCACGATCATCAGACCGAGTCCGGTGCCCTTTTCCTTGGTTGTAAAGTAGGGCTGAAAGATGCGGTTGATTTTCTCCTGCGAAATGCCACCGCCAGTGTCGGTCACGTGCATCCACACGCCATCGGCATCCGCCAACGTGGTGAGTGTTAGCTTGTCGCCATGGGTCATGGCTTGAACGGCGTTCTTGATCAGATTCAAGAGCACCTGTTTCACCTGCGCGGCATCGAGCGGGGCGGCGGGAAGTCTGGCAGCCAAGTTGCACTCAAGCGTAATATCACGATTTTTAATTTCCGGATCGAGCAGCATCAGCGTATCGGCCACAATATCATTTAGTGACACAGGCTTAAGCTCCGGCCGTGTGGGTCGGATGGCTTGGAGGAACTGGCTAATGATGTAATCCAGCCGATTGATCTCACCCTTGGCGATGTCAAGATATTGGTCGAGCTTACGCAACGAAGCGGTGTGGTTTGCCTGGGCGTCCGGATCGCTACTACGTGCGGGCGCAGGAGCATCTGCATCGGTGGCCTTGAGCTTCTTGATCTCACGCTCCATGAGTTGCAAATGGATGTGCAGCGCGTTGAGTGGATTACCAATTTCATGCGCCACACTGGCGGCCAACAGCGTGAGGGCCTCCACCCGTTCGCTCTCGATCACCTCAAAGGTTTTCTGCTGCTGTTCGGTGGCGTCATTGATGATCACCGCCAAACCGCTAGAGCCTTCGCCAACCAGCGCGGCGGTGTACACGCGTAGAAAACGTCGAAGGGGATATGTCAACTCTAGTTCATGTCGGGTAACGGTAAGGCTATCACTAGTCGCACCGGTGCATAGATTTTTCCAATCCAGCCCCGGCAAATATCCGACGATGGACCTGCCTTCGGATTGTTCCAACGGCAAACCGAGGAGATGCTCGGCGGATTGGTTGTGCCAGGAAATCTGGGCCTTAGAATCAAGCACGACCACGCCATCCTCAATAGTGTCGAACAGTGTACCGAGAAAATCACGCTCCCGCGCCAACCGTTGCACGACCGTCTGCAATCCTTCGGCATCAAGCCGGTCCATGCGCCCGACAATTCGTTCAAAAAAACTAGTGCGTTCGGAGGTCATTAATTATCGCGCCATTTTGCCTCGAAAGAACAATTTAGCTAAGTTGAGCCAAAATGGCACATCAATTTAGGGTGAAATTCTGAAAAAGACAAGTGCTTTTCTATCCGGAGAAACCTTGACTGACTGCCGCTTCCCTGTTGAATTATCGGGCTCACAAGCAAGTCTCATTACTGACTCCTTTTATGAAACACAAATTTCGATTTCTTTTACTGGCCGCCTTGGGCGGATTAATACTTCTGGACCTACCGGCACAGGCTGCGCCAAAAAAGATTCTGGTGATCACCCAGTCTCGTGGATTCCGCCACCAACCTGTAAACCGCAAGGGTGAAGAAACCTGCCAAGTAGAACGCGTGTTGGCGAAGATCGGCAAAGCGAGTGGTGTGTTCACAACTGTAAATTCACAGGACGCCATCAAGTCCATCACGCGGGAGAATCTCAAGCAGTTTGACGGCATCTTTTTCTACACCACTGGCATGCTGCTGCCAGAGGGTGATCCACGCGATGCACTGATGGAATTCATTAAGTCAGGCAAAGGCTTCGTGGGCACACACAGTGCGGCGGACACCTTCAAAAAGTATAAAGGCTACGTCTCGATGATTAACGGCAGTTTCGCTGGGCACCCTTGGGGTGGCGGCAGCACAAACGGTTTCTTGAATCATGAACCCAATCACCCAACCGTTGCCATGCTCGGCAAGGAGTTCATGTGGAAGGATGAGATTTATCAGTACAACAATTTCGAACCGGGTTCTGTGCGCGTGCTCTTCAGTCTTAACATGGCCAAGAGCAAGCCACAGATGCCCTACCACGTGCCAGTGTGCTGGGTGCGCAACTTTGGTAAAGGGCGAGTGTTCTTCACTAACCTTGGTCATAATGGGTCGACTTGGGAAAACCCAACCTACCATAAGCATCTGATCGAGGGCTTCAAATGGTCACTGAAACTTACCGATGGTCCTGCAGAGCCAAATGTGGAATTGCAGGCTCAGGAAAGCATCAAGGCGTTCTGCCTAGTTGCGGCCAAGCAACTCAAACTTGATGAGGCTGAGCTACTGAAGAAATGCCAAACAAAGATTGGTAATGCAGAGTTCATCAAGCTGTTACGCGACAACGGTTGGAAAAGCCGCGGCAAGAACACCAAGTTGCTACAGGACGTTGTGGACGCGCTTAAGTAATACACTCATCGACAATCACTATTTTCGTGGCAGCCAATCCGGGTTCGGCACGGGAGCCTTGGCATCGGTGGCTTTGCGCCAGTTGTCCAGCTTCGCACGCAGTACCTTGGTTTGATTGGATTGCGTTACAGTAAGGTTTTTTGTCTCACCTGGGTCATCGCGCAGGTTGAACAGTTCCATCCGATCATCCTCATAATAGTGGATGAGCTTCCAGTTCTCCTCGCGCACCGCACTACCGGGTGTCATGCGCGGATAGTAGTGTGGGTAATGCCAGTAAAGCGTTTTTCGGGTCGGCCGGGTTTTGGGATTGCGTAATTGTGGCAGCAGACTCACGCCATCGTGTTTCGGCAAATCCCCAGCCCTGTGGCCAAAACCTTCTGCCAATGTCGGGAAAAAATCCTGTGAGGTGACCATCATCCCGCATTCGGTCCCGGGTTTCGTCAAGCCGGGCCACCGGATCATCAGTGGCACGCGAATACCACCCTCATAAAGCGTGCCCTTGCCGGATCGGAAGGGCGCGTTTTGGGTCGGGGCAATGTTGCCGGACTTGCTGGTCTTAAAATCCACGCCCCCATTGTCGCTGGTGAGGATGACCACTGTATTGTCTGCAAGTTTAAGTTCATCAAGTCTCCGCAGCACACGGCCCACGTTTTCATCCATACTAGCCACCATTGCGGCATACTCGGGATGGTTATGGAATTTGCCGGGCTTCTTTTTCTCAAAATGCTTCACCAGCGCGGGCTTGCCCTCGATGGGCGTATGCACGGTGTAGAACCACAGGCTCAGAAAAAATGACCGATCCTTTTGTTCCTCGATGAGTCGAAGAGCGTGATCGGTGAGTTTGTCGGTCAGGTAATCACCCGGCTGACCAGGCCCCACCGGCACGTAGCGAAGTTCGGGATCATTTTTTGACCACGGACCACGGTAGGGATGATAGAACGTTGCCGGTGCGCCCCAGTAGGTACCACCAATGTTTACATCGTACCCTTGTGTCTCTGGATAATACGCCGCTCGTCCCAAGTGCCATTTGCCGATATGCATGGTAAAGTAGTTTTGTTTTTTGAACAACTCAGCGATCGTGATCTCCTCACGTGGCAGGTTGGGTTGCGCCTTGGCCTCAAGCAGTTTGCGTTTCTTCGGGCCACCCTGCATTGCACCCTCATGCCAGATGGTCATGTCCAAACGCGCGGGGGATTTGCCGGTCATGATCGCCGCCCGCGTGGGCGAGCAAATCGACGCGGCGGTATACGCTTGGGTGAACCGCATTCCCTCCTGTGCAAACCGGTCGATATTCGGAGTCTCAAAGAAATCGCTCCCCTGTACCCCGGCATCTGCCCAACCCCAGTCATCCACCAAAATAAAAATCACGTTCATCCTCGTTCCACCCGCTTGAGCAAACAGGCACAGCGCGAGGGAAATCCAAATGAGAAACTGCATCCACGAATGGTAATCCGTACAACGGCGGGGTAAAGGCAATTGGTCGAGCCTTTCCTCCCGACTTGCAATCGGCCAAAATTCCCGCACACTGGAGGTCCTTTCCATGAGTAATCAAAAACAGAATGTCAATCGACGCGATTTTATTGCCGCTGGAAGTTCGCTGGCAGCGATGACCGCAATGATGCAGGCGATGGAAGCGCGAGCGCAAGACAGTACCGGCAAAGATTCTGCGCGCCGCACCGATGACTCCACACCTCCCATCAAGATGGGCCTCATTGGCTACGGTCCGCAGGGGCGCGCGATTGCAAAATCCCTGGCGCAATTGCCCAGCGCACCGCTCGTGGCGGTGAGCGACCACTATGGAGCCATGCTCCGCCGCGCCAAGCGTGAGGCACCCAAGGCGAAGGGTTATGCAAATTATCAGGATCTGCTGAAGGATAAAAACGTGGAGGCCGTTATCATTGCCACCGCACCACACCAGCACAAGGAGATCGTCCTCGACACGCTCAAGGCTGGCAAACATGTTTACTGTGAAGCACCGCTGGGCCATACCGTTGGAGACGCCCGCGCCATCGCCAAGGCCGCCGCCGCCAACCCGAAGCTCAACTTCCAACCCGGCCTCCAATTTCGTAGCGAACCGCAGCGGCATTTCATGTTTCCCTTCATGCGCTCAGGCGCCATCGGCAAACCCGTGCACGCCCGCACCCAATGGCACAAAAAAACCAGCTGGCGTCATGTGTCACCCAATCGTGAACGTGAAAAAGCCATTAACTGGCGCCTCAACAAGGACATCTCCCCGGGCCTTGCCGGCGAGATTGGAATGCATCAGGCCGATTTGGTGAATCATTTGCTCAGCCTAAAACCCGTAGCAGTGAACGGTTTCGGCAGCACCGTCCAGTGGCGCGATGGCCGTGAAGTGCCGGACACCGTAAATGTGATCTTTGAATACGAAAATGGTTTTTCAATGACACAGGAAATCACCCTCTCCAACTCATTTGATGGCGAGTACGAGGTGATGCACGGCACGAACAGTGCGGTGATGCTGCGCGGCGCGCAGGCTTGGATGTACAAGGAGGCCGACGCACCGCTCATCGGCTGGGAAGTATACGCCCGCAAGATGCCGCACTATGGCACCCCCGGCGTGGTTCTCGCGGCCGGCGCGACAACGCTGGGCAAGGGCGGCAAGAAACTTTATCAGGAATCCACCTTTACGCAGACACCGGTCTTTTACAGTCTCGAAGCCTTCGCTTACAACTCACATCAGGTAAAAAGCGCAGTTGAAGATTTCACCAACACCTTCGGCGATGCTGACAGTGAGACAATCGCCTCGTATATTGCCGATCAGCTGGACGATACCAACAGCCTCCTGCCGGCCGCAACCGCCTCCGAAGGCTACGCGGCAAACGTCATTGCACTGAAAGCCAATGAGGCTGTCAATACAGGCAAACGGGTTGAAATTTCCGAAGATGAGCTAACTATTTAACAACAGTATGAAAAAAATCCTTACCCTTATCGCCCTCACCCTCGTCTTGCCCGCACAGGCTGAAATTTTCCGGGCCAAGTTCGGTAACAGCAAGCTTACGATCAATGGTGATTCCAGTGTGCACAAGTGGAAGGTGGAAACCAAAGTGGTCGGTGGTTTCCTGCAGGTCGATTCCTCGGCGTTGGCTGAGCCTGGCAAAATCGAAACCAAAGGCAAGGTGATCATCCCTGTGCGGCAACTCAAGAGTGGCAAGAAACGTATGGACGAAGTGATGCACGCCGCCATGAACGAGAAGAAGCACAAACTCATCGATTTCACTCTGGCCGGCCTGAATGTTAAAAGCGTGAAAGGCGGGGTGGCAAATTGCACCAGCAACGGATCAATCAAGATCAACGGCAAAACCAAGCCGCTTACCATGAATATTACCATTGCCAGCAAGGGTGATCAATTGGCGGTAACCGGTAGCGCGCTACTGAAAATGACCGACTTTGGGATCACCCCACCCTCACCCAAGCTACCCACCGGCAATATTGTGACCAAAGATGAAGTGAACATATCCTTTGAATGGGTGGTGGCCAAGGCCAAGTAGCCATGGGTAGTCCCTCTGAGGATTCCCCTGTTCCCGTTAAGCCGCTGCATCCCTGGTATACCCGGCTCTGGCGTCTGGCCCGCTTTGATTACTTAAAAATCCTCCGGACTCATGGCGCTCCCGCACGGGTTGCCCGCGGAGTCGGCTATGGGATTTTTGTAGAGTTGATATTTTTCCCCACACTTGGACTAGGGTTCTTTTTGATCTATCCGATCAACAAATATCTCAAGGGCCACCTCGGCGCCTCCATCGCCGGGTTTATTTTTGCCAAGCTATTCGCGTTCCTCACCATCCCGCCCAGCTTCATTCTCGGCAGTAAAATTCTCGGACTGCCCAGCTATGGCAAGGAGTTCATGACCGACGCAGACAAACTCAAACCGTTGGGTCAAATCTGGGATACTGTGGTGGGTCTGGTGAAATCCGGTGACCTGTTCTATGCACTAGCCGGTTGGACGGTTGGCGCAGCGATGTTTGGAGTGGTTATCGGGGCAATCGGGTTTTTATTATCCATGACTGCGCTCAAGAAATATCAAGCGCACAAAAAAGAACGCCGCGAGGAAGTCCTACGCGAAAAAGAGGCCACCAAAGCGTAGTTACGCGACCACTTCCTTAATTACATTGCCCGCCACGTCGGTCAGGCGAAAATCACGCCCGTTATAGCGGTAGGTGAGTTTTTCGTGATCCATCCCCATCAAGTGCAGCATCGTCGCATGCAGGTCGTTGACGTGACATTTGTTGACGGCGGCTTTGTGGCCGACCTCGTCGGTTTCGCCGTAGCTCACGCCGCCTTTCACACCACCGCCAGCCAGCCAGTAGGTGAAGGCGTGAGGATTGTGATCGCGGCCGGGCTTCTTGGATTTCTGTGCCAAGGGGAGTCGGCCGAATTCACCGCCCCAAATCACCAGCGTCTCATCGAGCAGACCACGTTGGGAAAGATCCTCCAGTAACGCGGCAATGGGTTTATCTGTCTCACCGGCAAACTGTGTATGGTTGCCATGAATGTCGTTGTGACCGTCCCAACTGCGCTGGTTCTCCAT
>CBFHWX010000038.1:0-20706 GCA_965659445.1 Limisphaerales bacterium
GTTGGCCACTTGCCCTCTTTACTGGTGATGACCTTGGTGAGTGTGACTTCTTTATCGCCCTTGTCTAAATCGGTGGAATGCGCCACGGACCAGTTGTTGCCTGTGGTGGCAAAAGGAAGGACATGCACTTTTACTCCAGACTCATCCACCGGCACCTTCAGGCTCAATGCTCTCTCGCCTTTGGCGTTTGCTTCACCGGCCCAAAGGGCCGGGAGCTGTGTCAGCTCTGTTTTGGACGGCATTTGATTGCGCCATTTTTGAAACAAGGCTGTATGCTCGCCCGGCTTAGTTTCGTCGCCCACCAAAAGCACGGCAGCCACCTCGGCTTCACCGGGGATGCAGGTTTCCTCACACTCAAGCCATTCCACCTGGCCCTTGAGATCATATTTACCCGACTTGAGATCATCCGCGAGTGTCAGCGGGATGATTAATAGCACCTCATGGTGATAGGCATAGGTGAACATTTCGAGCCATTCCACCTTCTCCGGCACAGGCCAATGAATCGCCCCGGCGGTGATACCCTTGGGGAGATTCCATTTAATAGAGGTAGCGATGCCGTTCTCGCCGGGGTTGCGCCAGTAGGTGTGCCAGCCCTCGGGCATCTTCAGGAGCAAGCCCACTTCAATAGTGCCACCGGCCTTGGCCGTGCTTGGGTCCACCAGCAGGCTCACCTTAGTTTTGGCGCCAAAATCCTGCGCCGCCAAAATCCCCGACAATAAAATCAGAAATGTGAAAACAAATCTCCTCACGCTGGAAAAACCCTCTCAAAAAAGACGACTTTTTGAAATGCTTTATTCGCAAGCGCATTTGTACTACAATACCACCATGCTCGCGGGTAAACGCAAAAAGGAATCGATTGGCGAAGTGAATTATCGCACCGGCGATGAGCGTCTGGTGAAGCTTACCGACTCCGCAGCCGAGAAGGTGAATGCCCTGCTCCAGCGCCAAGGCCGACCCGAAGGCGTTCTGCGGGTAGCGGTGACAGGCGGGGGCTGCAGCGGTTTGCAATACAAGATGGATCTACAGGACACACCGGCCAACCGCGACATCCTCGTGGAAAGCCAAGGCATACGCGTGGTGGTGGACCCCAAGAGTGCGTTGTATGTCACCGGCAGTGAGCTGGATTACAATAGTGGTCTTGAGGATTCCGGATTCAAGGTGAACAACCCCAACGCCGCCACCACCTGTTCCTGCGGCGAAAGCTTTAGTGCATGATAAGGGCGTTATGAGTTTTTCGATTATCGCATTGATTATTGCCTTCGTCGTTCTGGCCGTTGTAGTTGGCGGCATCGTGGCTTTGATCGTTTTCTTCTCCAAAAGGAAGCAACAGCCAACGGTTACCGATCAAAACCTAAATGAACGGGTCAAGTCGCTTGAAATTGAAGTACACGCGATGAAGACAAAGCTCGAAAACCTCCAGCATGACTGACGCCTTCGCGCTGTTTGATGAACCGCGCCAACCATGGCTTGACGTCGAGGCGTTAAAGGGAAAATTTCTCACCCAAAGCTCCGAGACACATCCGGACAAGTTCACCGACCCTGCCAAGAAAGCGGTCGCCCAAGAAGGCTTCACTAAGCTCAACACCGCACACGATATTCTTCGCGACCCCAAGGGTCGCCTGCAGCATTTACTCACCCTTGAGCGTGGTGAAAAACCCGCCGAGGTCCACGACATCCTGCCGGAGACCGCCGATCTCTTCATTGAAGTCGGCCAACTCCTGAAGCCTGTCGATGAATACCTCGACGAGCGGGAGAAACAAACTTCAATATTATTAAAAGCCCAGTCCTATCCTGAAGCGCTCGATTGGCTGGAAAAGGTCAACACTCTCCAGCAAACCATCGTCCAGAATCTTCAACAACTCGACACTCAAGCCCAAGCTCTCAACTCAAATTGGGATTGCGACTCCATTGAAAAACTCTTCCACCAATACAGCTACCTCCAGAAGTGGCAGATGCAGCTAAATGACCGCGCGGTACGATTGGGGTTATGACCAATGCTGCAACTACTCAACATTATCATCGGCGTGTTTCACGTCCTGCTGATTGTTGCCTGCCTGATTGGCTGGATTTTCCCGCGCACCCGTAAGGCGCACCTCATCCTGATGGGAGTGGTACTGGGTTGCTGGTTCCTGCTGGGCCTCAAATATGGTATCGGCTACTGCCCACTGACAGACTGGCACTGGCAGGTGAAAACAAAGCTTGGTGAAGAATCGCTACCCAATTCGTTCATCAAATATGTATTGGACCACATCTTTCCAAATCCCATCTCACCAAGAGCGGTGGACATCCTTACCTTTGTCGCTTTTTTCATCTCACTGGCTCCTGCGCTTTATCTGCACTGGGCCGGCAAAGTAGAACAGAAATTGGCAGATAAAGAATGAACATTGGGATTACAGGATTTACACTTAAGCGGAGGACCCTAGAATACGGCGCATACAGAACTCTCCTGAATGGATTATTTCCGCTAACGTCGAAAAGAAAATATGTCACGCTTAACTAAGATCACTTTATTAATCGCCATCGCTTTAGCTCACCTCGCTGAGGCTGCCGCTCCTTCGGGCGCCAAGCCCCGCCCCAGGGATACCGTAAAGGTTACCCCGGCACGGGAGAAGATCATTGAAGGTGCGATGAAATATATAGCCAGCAAACAAAAGAGCAATGGCTCTTGGGGTGAAAGTTCGATGGAACGCGGCCATCCAGCGGCAATTACCGGCTACGCCCTTATCGCTCTCCAAGCCGCTGGCAACCTTCCCGGTGAAGGGCCACATGGCAAGACGGTGAAGAAGGGTATGAATTATCTCCTGAATATCATGGGTCCGGACGGCATCTACGGCGCGCGCGCCAGCGGCCAGTACATGTACGGCCATGGCATTGCCACCATCGCCTTGGGCGAGCTCTATGGGCAAACGCAATCCAAGGCGATACGCCCGAAGCTCGAGCGCGCCATCAAGCTCATTATCGCCAGCCAAAATCCTCAAGGAGGCTGGCGCTACCGGCCGATGGTGCGCGATGCGGATATTTCCGTCACAGTACTGCAGGTGGTGGCTTTGCGCGCAGCAAAAAATGCAGGGATCGATGTCCCGCAACGCACCATCGACAATGCCGTGAAATATGTGAAGGCCTGTCACAATTCCAGCTCCGGAGGTTTCAGCTATCAACCCGGATCCTCACCCGGATTTGCCCGGACGGCCGCCGCGATTTATTCGCTTCAGGTATGCGGCTTGTACGACGACCCGCTAGTATTGAAAGGTTCCAAGTATCTCATTGCCAATCATCGCAGTTCGCAAGAATGGTATGTGTACGGCAGCTTCTACGCGGCCCCAGCTCAATACATGATTGGCGGCGAGACGTGGGAAAAATGGTATAAAGTTGTCGGAGACTCAGTAGTCAAAAACGTTAAAAAAGAAGGCTCATTTTATCGATGGGATGCCAGTGGACGGAGCGGAGTAGGCCCCATCTTCAGTACCGCAGTTTACACGACAATGCTCGCGATGCCCTATCATTACATTCCGCTTTACCAACGATAGACTAGCTAGATGCCTCGGTGCACATCAGCCAATTTGATTGAATCAATCCTCTCTTCACCATATCCAATTGGTAACAGATTCATGATGCGTACAACCCTCACTCTCCTCACGCTTGCCCTAGGCCTGCAGACTTCCTTCGCCCTGGACTGGCCACAATGGCGCGGGCCTAATCGCGATGGCGTAAGCACCGAGAAGGGCCTGCTTAAGCAATGGCCGAAAGTCGGGCCACGGCGCGCATGGCTGTTCAATAAAGCAGGTTTGGGCTATTCCGGATTCGCCATTGCCCAAGGCAAACTCTACACCATGGGCTCACGTCGTAGCACTGAGCAGTTGATCTGCCTCGACGCCAATACCGGCCGTGAACTTTGGGCCACCAATATCGGCTCCGAACTAAAAAATGGCTGGGGCAATGGCCCGCGCGGCACACCAACTATTCAAGATAACCGTGTTTACGCCATGAGCGGCCAGGGCAACCTCATCTGTACTGACACCAGTGGCCGCACCCTGTGGCAAGCGAGCATGAACCGCCTTGGCGGAAGCACCCCGAAATGGGGTTACACCGAAAGTGTAGTTATAGACGGCAACCTCGCCCTCTGCACTCCCGGAGGGAATCAGGGGGCGGTGACAGCGTTCAACAAACAAACCGGTAAGATCCTCTGGCGCAGTCGACAATTCACCGATGGCGCACAGTATTCCTCCATCGTTCCCGTGGACCACAATGGCGCGCGGCAGTATATCCAACTTACCATGAACAGCCTTGTGGGCCTTGATGCGCGCACCGGTAATGTGCTTTGGAAATCTAAATGGGGCGGAAAGACGGCCGTGATCCCCACACCTATTTTTACCAACGGCAAGGTGTACACCAGCAGCGGTTACAACGCGGGATGTAAGCTGGTAAACATCGAAGCTGGCAACCGAGTGAGTAACATATGGCAAAACTCGGTGATGAAAAATCATCACGGTGGCGTTATCCTTTACGGGAAACATCTCTACGGTTTCAGTGACGGACGCGGCTTGATCTGCCAAGATCTTGCCAGTGGTCGTGAGGTATGGAGCGGCGATCGCCGCACGCTTGCAAAGGGGGCTATCACGATCGCCGATGGAATGATCATCTGTGTAAACGAATCCAACGGCGAAGTCGTTCTGGCGCCCGCCACTCCTGCCGGCTTCCGTGAAGCTGGTCGTTTCCGATTGCAACCACAATCCAAGATTCGGAGCAGTCGCGGCAAGGTCTGGACGCATCCAGTCGTTGCCAACGGAAAACTATACCTGCGTGATCAGGAATACATTTACTGCTACATCGCGGGCAACGGTGGCGCTACGGCCAGCGGCACGACCGCCGCCCCAACCAAACCTACCATCCCCACCAAGCCCGTGGGCAAGACCCTCGTCTGGACGGCAGGCGTGAACACCAAATCCATCGATGCCATTTACCGAAACAAAACCCAGGCTGTCGTGCAGCAGGTCTTCGGCAAGCCGGACAAGACTCAAGGCGGCTGGCTAGGCTACATGGGCATGAATATCACCAACGCCAAGGGCGAAAAGTACGGCACAGTCTGGTTTGGCTTTGCCAATGGCGTTGTACAGCAAGTACGATTCAACCAATAACCCAACTACAACAAGACATTTAAACAACATCCACAGACATGCGCATTATTATTGGCACACTGACTACGTTCATCACTTTCAACATGCTGGCCCTTGACTGGCCACAATGGCGTGGACCCAACAGAGATGGGGTTAACCCTGAGAAGAATCTACTTGAAAAATGGCCTGCTGACGGGCCGAAGCTGCTCTGGCGCGCCAATGGCGTGGGCGGAGGCTTCTCTAGTGTGGCAACTTCAGGCGGTGTACTTTACACGCTGGGTGATCTGAAAGACGCCTGTTACCTCATTGCGCTCAACCTTGACGGCAAACACCTCTGGAAAGGCCGCGTGGGCGAACCGGGCGGTCACCGAAAATATCCCGGCCCACGCTCAACGCCAACGGTTGTAGATGGAAAAGTTTATGTGCTGGGTCAACAGGGAGATCTGGTTTGTTTTGACATCAAAACAAAAAAGGAAACGTGGCGGGTCAACGTGGCCAAAGACTTCGGTGGAGCGATGATGAGTGGATGGCGCTGGAGCGAATCGCCTCTAATCGATGGAGACAAAGTGGTGGTCACCCCAGGCGGCAGCCGGGGGACTGTTGCCGCGCTGAACAAGGCCACCGGAAAGGAAATCTGGCGCTGTAAGGATTTCACCGATCGAGCTGGCTATTCATCGGTCATCATCCGCGAGATCGGAGGCATCAGACAGTACATCCAACTCACTGGTGAAAGCGTGGCAGGCATTGATGCCAGCAATGGGAAACTACTCTGGAGGGCTCCACGCGAAGGCCGTACCGCTGTAGTTAGCACACCGATCTTTGACAAAGGGAGTCTCTTCGTCACCAGCGCATATAGCGTGGGCTGCAACGGGTTTAAGGTCAGCTATGAAGGCGGAACGTTTAAGGCCGTAGAATCCTACAAGCATGACGGTAGCGCGGGTATGGCCAACCACCACGGTGGGGTTATCCGTGTAGGTGAGCATGTGTACGGATCCAATGGGGGACGGCTCTCATGCATCCATCTGGCCACAGGCAAAGTCATGTGGAATGAGGCGAGTGCGGGCAAGGGCGCGATCCTTGTGGTGGGCAACAAGATCATTCTTCGCACCGAAAAAGGTCCAGTGTCATTGGTGGAACTAAGCCCGAAATCCTACAAGGAAATCAGCCGTTTTGAACAGCCCGACCGCACCCGGCACCGTGCCTGGTCCCACCCGATTGTCAGCAACGGCATACTGTACCTGAAGGATCAGGACACGCTGTACGCCTATGACCTTCGGAAATAACTCAGCTAAACATCTTTTCTTAGCCGACCATTACCGGCCTTTTTTCGTTGCCCCCTGCCCCATCATCGGTAGCATCAACCGCATGAAATTTTGCGTAGCGCTGGTGCTTCTTACCACCTTAACTCTTACCACTTTCGCCGGAGATTGGGCGCAATGGCGTGGGCCAAACCGTGACGGTGTCTCCTCAGAGAAAGGCCTGATCGATGAATGGCCGGAGGACGGCCCCAAGCTGTTATGGAAAGCCACGGGCGTGGGTGTGGGTTTTTCCAGCGTGAGCATAGTCGGTGAGCGCATCTACACCATGGGCGATGGCAAGGATGCCAGTCACGTGTACTGCTTGAGCACCGAAACCGGAAAAATTATTTGGACATCCAAACGGGTCGGTAAGACCGGCGGTAATTATAAGGGCACACGTTGTACCCCAACGGTCGATGAAGGGCATGTGTATGCACTCGGGCAATACGGCGATCTTGTGTGCCTGAAAGCTGACACTGGTAAGGAAATCTGGCGCAAAAGTCTCACCGGAGATTTCGGCGGACGCTCCGGAGGGTGGAACTATACTGAAAGTCCGCTAATTGATGAGGGCAAAGTTATCGTCACCCCTGGCGGCAAAAAGGGTGCGGTGGTTGCGCTCAACAAGAAAACGGGCGAACCAATTTGGCAAAGCAAGGACTTCACCGATGGCGCGCAATACAGCTCACTCATTGCCCGTGAGTTTGGCGGAGAACGGCAGTACATCCAGCTCACCGGCGCAAATGTTGTCGGCCTCGCCGCTGATACCGGCAAGGTGCTCTGGAAAGCTGCACGCAAAGGCAAAACGGCCACTGTCAGCACACCCATCTTTCACGAGGGTCACGTCTTTGTCAGCAGCGCTTATGGAGTCGGCTGTAACGGTTTCAAAGTCAGTTACAACGATAAAAAGTTTTCTACCAAGCAAACCTATGCCAACAAATCCATTGCCAACCACCATGGCGGCTGCATTCGGGTAGGTGACTATGTTTATGGCTCAAGTGGTGGCACCCTTGCCTGTGTAGATCTCAAGACCGGCAAAGAAATGTGGCGCGAACGCAGTGTTGGAAAAGGCTCGATTGTTGTGGTCGATAGCAAAATTATCCTGCGCTCCGAAAGCGGCCCAATCGCGCTCGTCGAGTTGAACCCACAGACTTTCAACCAGATCAGCAAGTTCGACCAACCCAACCGTTCCCGCGCCCGGGCTTGGCCCCATCCGGTGGTGAGCAACGGAGTCCTGTACATTCGCGATCAGGATATCCTGCTGGCATATAATCTGAAAAAGTAACCGCAGCCGCAACGGGGGGTCTTTTCTATTTGTCCTGCACTTACTCAGCAGCACGCTTGCTGCTCAGGGTGTCGTCGATTAATTCCTGCCCACCTTTGAAAAGAGCCCTAATTCAGCAGAAAGTTCATCAAGGCGGTCCGTAGCTCTTTTCATACGTTTTTGATTTCAGCCAAGGTTTTCAGGGCAGCCCCAAGCATGAACGCAATAAGAACCCCGATGGCCAATAAGACAAAAGAAGGATCGTCATGAGTGAAAGATAGGGCCAAAAAAAGTATCAGGCAACGGATTATGCTATCAGTCAAGTCCCTCGCGCATCGCAGCAAAGAGACTTTTACCATCGTCAACACTAACGGGTTCACTGGCAGCAACATCCATATCTTCGCAAAGTTCCTCCGGCAATTCCTTAAGAAAGCTGGAAGGATGACACAGAAAGTTTTGGCCGTATTTTCTGCGATTGAGACAATGAGTGATGGTCAGTGTGCGCATGGCACGAGTGATAGCCACGTAAAAAAGACGGCGTTCTTCATCCAGTGTCCCCTCCACGGCAGACCGGGAATGTGGAAGCAATCCTTCCTCCACACCCACGAGAAACACGTGTGGGAATTCAAGCCCCTTGCAACTATGCGTGGTAATCAAAGTGACGGCGTCCCCAGCCTCCTCCTTCTCGGCCTCGCGTTCAGCGTCGAGTGTGATGTCGTCCAGAAATTTACCAAGACGGCTTGCTGGTAGAAGTGTTTCGCCACGATCATCCATGGTGGACACCAGATCACGCAGATTGCGCATACGATTCTCGGCGTTCTCGGGGTTTTTCTCACTCTTGCGTAGTTCGGCGGCGTAATCGATATCCGAAAGAAACTCTTCAGCCCATTTTGCAAGTAACAGGGAATCCTGCTTTAGCAACGCTCGGAAATTTTCTATGAGTTGCACAAAGCTCTCAATGGCCCGGCGGACTCTGGGTTGGAACTCATGAATCACGAGGTCGTTCCGCATCACCTTCCAAACCGAACACTCGCGCTGCTGACTGGCAGCCAATAGGCGTTCGCGTGTCACATCACTCAGGCCGCGCGCCGGCACGTTGGCGATGCGCAACAGACTTGCATCGTCATTGGGATTGATGAGTGTTTTCATATACGCAAGGAAATCTCGAATCTCCCGGCGGTCAAAAAAACTCTGGCCCCCGATCAGGTGATAGCGCACCTCCGCCTTGCGCAGTGCGGTCTCCAGTGGGCGTGCCTGCACATTGGTGCGGAACAGAATAGCGTGGTCACGCCACGGAATACTACGAGCCATGCGGTGAAACTCGATCTCACTTACGATTGCCTCCGCTTCTTCCTCTTCATTACCAAAGGCATGAATCCGGATCAATTCACCCCGCCCCTGTGCAGACCACAACTCCTTTGCCCTTCGCCGAGGGTTATTCTTAATGACCGCATTAGCCGCCTCCAATATAACATGTGTGGAGCGGTAATTTTGCTCCAGTTTAACCACCTTGAGCTCGGAAAAATATTCCTCCAAATCCAGCAGGTTGGAAATCTCCGCGCCACGCCATCCGTAAATACTCTGGTCGTCATCGCCTACCACACACACATTACGATGTTTCTGCGAAAGCATTTTCACCAGCTCAAATTGCGCTGCATTTGTATCCTGATATTCATCAACCATCACATACTGGTATCGAGCCCGACATTCTTCCAATGCTTTAGGATGCTCTTTAAACAGCTTCAGCGTCAAAACCAACAGATCATCAAAATCCACCGCGTTGGCCGCTTTAAGCGCAGTGTCATAGCGATTGCGAATATGATCCGCCATTGCAAGGCTCTCTTCATCTCCAAAAACATTACCGTTGGGCCCAGAATTTTTAAGGCGGCTAAGCAGACTGTGCAGTTCGCGCGGATTCGCTTTTACATCCTTGCCTGAGATGGCACACAGAATTTTCTTCACGACTCCCAGTTGTTCACTCTCGCTATAAATTACAAAATTGCGCTTGTAGCCAATCTTTTCAATGTGCCGCCGCAGAATCCGCACGCACAGGGAGTGAAAGGTACAAATGGTCGGTTTTAATGGTTTATCATCCCCTCGTGCAGGGAACTTTGGGATGAGCTTATTTGCGCGCTGTTGCATTTCGCGCGCAGCTTTATTGGTGAAGGTAACCGCTAGAATGTGCTGTGGTGAAACACCTTGATCAACCATATGCGCCACGCGGTAGGTGATCGTACGGGTCTTGCCCGTACCTGCACCCGCCAAGATGAGCATCGGACCCTGAACGGTCTCAGCAGCTTCGCGTTGTTCAGGGTTCAGTCCATCCAGATTGGCCATTTAAGAATTGGAGTTAAGCGAATACCATTGACGAACCCAATGGGAAGTTAGTCACAAACTACTATTGCCGCTCCAAATCTTCCTCAAGAAACTTAGCCACATCCTTGAATCTGGGCACATTTTCCGGATTGATTTTCATGAGCAACTTGTGGGCCTCTAGGCTTGCCGCTGTGAGCGACCGCTTGTCAACGTATACCGGATCGGCCGGGGTGAGCTCCGCATCAAACGGATTGATTCCCTGCCCCACTGTGAGTAATTCCAACACCCCCAGATTGTCGAGCAGATCGATGATGCGCTCGCTGGGGTTAAGCAGTTCAATTCGGTTTAACCGACTGGTCATGCCCATGAGTATGCCAAGAAAGGTGCTGTCCATATTTATGCAATTACTTAAGTCAAGCAACAGCACGCGACCGCCTTCCTCACAGCATTGTCGCACGAGAGTTTTGAAATCCACAGTAACAGCAAAATTGGCCGGACCATCCACTTTCACGCACGTTACACCTTTGACCATAGCAACATGAAGTTTGGAATCCATTAGGCAACTTTTGCTTTGCGAACGACGATTTGGGTAAGAGTTTGCTGCAGGATGAGCGTGTCATCCAACGAGCTGGAAACGAGCTGGCGGTTGCAGTGCATGAGCAATTCCAACGCGCGCACCAGCTCAGCACTATTATAATTACACGCCTGATTCACGGCGTTAAACAGCACGTAAGGATGCAGTCCCAGCGGGCTAATCTTGCGATCCGCCGGAAAGGAATCGGCCGGAAGGCAGTCGATTTGCGGCTTGAACTGTGGGAAGCTGCGCGTGGGCTTGAGCCACTCAGCGTCCAGCAATTCACGGGCAAAGAGAAGCGACCGCACTTTACTCACCAAGCCCCCCACCAGTCCGATGATGGATTTCTTGCGATCAGTTTTCACCGCCCACAAATCTTCGTCCAGCCGCTTGAGCAAACGCGGCAAATCACGATCACCCAGCGCGTCGCCCAGAGCAAAAGCCTTGGCATGTTTTCCCTGGATGACGATGGCCTGCACATCGCCGACTTCTACTTTATCGCGTTCACCAACGTATATCGCAACCTTTTCGCATTCGCTGATCAGAGCGCGGGAGTTCGGGCCGACCATGCGCGTCAACTCGGCAACAGCTTCGTAATCGGCCTTTTTTTTGAGCGCCTTAAGCTTGGACGCAACAACTTGCTCGGCCTTGACCTGCCAGTCGCGATCATCGAGACTCAACGCCTCAAAGCTCTCGGCGTGTCCAACCTTGGATGCAGTCTTGTAAAAAGTCTTTCGCTTGTCCGCCTTTGAGGCGCTGATGAGTAAACGCACGCCAGCCCATTCAAAGGTCTTGAGAAGCGAAGCAAAGTCAGAGAGACCGGAACTAACGTCCTTAGCCTTGGCAGTGCGATCATCACCGAGGAAATTACAATCCTTGAACCACACCACCTTCTCTCCCCCAAAAAAAGGGAGAGTCTCGATGGCTTCACGCAGCCGACCCAGCGCCTTGGAAGCTTCACCGGCAGTGGCAGCCGTAGCTTCGATGATATCATGGTCCATGCTGTCCACCTCCTCACACCAAACCTTATGGATTTGGTGCGCGCGTTGAGCGACAGCAAAGTCGTCATCGCCATGGACAAGTGCCAGTGGGCCTTCCGGCGTTGAGTCCTTACTCATTGTCGCTTTCTTGGCCAGGATTCTCGTTAATCTGATCGAGATAATCCGACATATCCTCCACCTCCTCGAAGAGGGTGTTGGAAACGTACACGGGAACCTTCTGAGCAGATGCGATGGCCAGGCAATCGCTGGGACGCGCATCAAGCTCAACAATCTTGGTGCCAAGCTCATTCTCCATCTTGAGAATCATGCGCGCGAAGTAGGTGGAATTTTTTAACTCAGTAATCACCACACGTTCCACCTCGATACCGAAGCCCTGAAACACATGGGCGAGCAGATCGTGTGTGAGGGGGCGTTCCTTGGGCGCCTCACGCAGAAAATTTCCGATGACTTGCGCCATATTGGTTTCCACCTGAATGATGAAAACTTTCTCCTCGTTTCCAAGAAAGATGGCCGCACCGCTGTTGGCGGGCAGAATCCCGCGAACTTGAACCAAAGTGACCTCAGCGTTCACGAGTAAAACTTACGCCGCAGACCGCCGATTGACAAGCACTTGCCGCTTACCGCAGAATTCGCCTGTTGAATTTCTACGATAAAATCCTCTCAGCTGATTCCCTCCCTACCTGGCGCGAGGACCTGCGCAACAAGGGCCTCACTCTGGCCGTCACCAACGGCTGTTTTGATATCCTGCATGTAGGACATGTGAATTACCTCCAGGCAGCCCGCAATGAAGCCGACGCACTACTCGTGGGCTTGAATAGCGACCGATCCGTGCGTGAGCTCAAGGGCCCTAATCGACCGATCCAAACAGAAGAGGATCGCGCCATCGTTTTGGCCGCGCTGGAATCGGTGGATGCCGTTCTTGTTTTTAACGATCTTCACGCCACAAATTTCCTGCGATCCGCAATGCCAGACGTGTACGTGAAGGGAGGCGACTATGCGGTGGAAGATTTGCCCGCTGAGGAACGCGCCGTGGTGAAGGAGCAAGGCGGCCGAATTACAGTGCTCGGCCATGTACCCGGAAAATCATCAAGCAATTTCACCAAGCGGATTGTAGAAGACTGAAACTTTCCCGCTTGCCAAAGCCACCTCTCCTCAGGCATGTTCGGCCATGGCGGCTACGCAGAATCCAAACGATCCCGATTCGCAGTTCTATTTGCCTGCTGATACCTTTTTCCCAAAACATGCACATATTGGCCTGACGTATGACGACGTAACTTTGGCTACACAATTTTCAGAAATTCTGCCACGCGACACCATGCTTGACACCCGCTTGGCAGACGGACTGGAGCTGCACCTTCCGCTCATCTCTGCAGATATGGATACCGTGACCGAGCATCGCATGGCGATTGCGCTCGCGCTTAACGGCGGCCTCGGACTCATCCATTACAATATGTCTGAGAAACAGCAACTTAAGGAAGTGAGCCGCGTGAAAAACCACGTGCACGGACTCATTCAGGAACCCATCACCGTGACGCCCGACCTCAGTGTGGGTGACGTGCTCGAGATTATTGAGAATCGGCGCTATTCCTTCAGTGCTTTTCCGGTCGTCGAGGACACCGGCAAACTTGCCGGCCTTCTTTCCGGCAGCGTTGTAAAACCTCGTTACGCCGACCGCCGGGTATCAGATGCAGCTATCCCTCGCGAAAATGTGCACGTTGTAAAACAACAAGAATTGGAGAAGGATCCCATCAAGGTTGCTGATCAATTTTTCACCGACCACCCCGGAATCAACAAGCTGCTGGTGGTGGACGACAAGGATCATCTACACGGTCTCTTCACCCTGAGCGATGTCGAGCGCATTACGCAAGAGGCACAAGCCCAGCTCAAGCCTGCGCGCGACAGCGACTTTCAACTACTCTGCGGCGCGGCTATTTCCGCCACTCGGGATAAGCAGGGCGAACTCGACCATGAACGAGTCATCAATCATGTCGACGCACTGGCTGATCGCGGCGTAAACGCCATAGCCGTTTCCACCGCCCATGGTCACACGCAAGGAGTTGGAGAAACCGTTAAATTAATTCGCGACGCAAGCCCGAAAATGCCCATCATCGCCGGCAACGTTACTAGCGCCAGCGGCGTGGAATACTTGGCCGATTGCGGCGCCAACTCCATCAAGGTTGGCCAAGGTCCCGGCTCCATTTGCACCACGCGTATTGTTGCAGGTGTCGGCATCCCACAACTCACCGCGTTATACGTTGCCTCCAAGGGAGCCCAAGCCAAAGGTGTTTCCATTATTGCTGACGGCGGTGTGACCAAGAGTGGAGATGTGGTAAAAGCACTGACAATTGCCAACGCAACCATCATGGGCGGCCTGTTGGCAGGCTGTCAGGAATCTCCCGGCGACATAGTTGAGATTAGCGGCAAACGCTATAAACAATACCGTGGAATGGGGAGCTTAGCCGCGATGAAAGCCGGTAGTGCTGCGCGTTATGGATACGCCGAAGTGGATACCACCCGCAAGATTGCCGCAGAAGGAGTAGAGGCACTCAAGGAAGTTTCCGGTTCTGTCGACCAGGTTTTGCAGCAGCTCACCGGCGGCATTCAAAGTGGCATGGGTTACCTCGGCGCAAGCAACTTAGAAAGCCTTCGCAAAAAAGCTCGCTACATTCGCATTAGCTCCGCCAGCCTGCACGAGTCAAAGCCCCACGATGTAATTGAGGTAAAGGCCAGCAGCTAAAACTGCACGGAGTTATTCATCTTCCCGCATTCGGGACACAAGGACCGCTCGACATCACCGTCATCGGTGTAGACATACTCGCATCCCTCGCAGCGAAATACATGATCGCGACTGGAGGTATGATCAAATTTCATATCCTGCCGTCGCGTATAAAAAGCAATCGCCGCCCAACCGAACATTAGTACAATTAAAAAAAGAAAAATAATTTCCGAGGCAATCATCTTACCTCGGTCGTTTTGTTAGATTGGTCACGGAGTTTAGATTTCCGTGCCAGTGAAAAATCAGATCACCGGTGGTAAGAGGAGCGTCAGGAGAGGCATTGGTTAGCCTCTGGAACCTTATCGTTTGCAGCGCAATTTCAAGTGCCACTTTATCTGCAATATCATATCCCGAAAGACCAATTAAACTGCCTGTAAAAACCACTCCATTGGCATCGACCATCACCTGTATAATGGTTGGCTTCAGAAGCTCCTTATGGATCCAAGTGCTAATCAATGGAACGGATTTTGCCAACTGGCGGTTCTTGAGGTCGCCAGTAATTTCCAGCCAATTTGAACGGCGCAGCTCCAAAGAGGGCACGTCCATTGGAGAGAGTTTCGGCTGAGGTTTCAAAAAGGCAACCGCCCGTGGAGGCGCATTGCTGGCCAATGCCGCATAAAGGGGTGCGTAAACCAAATTCGATGGATAAGGTAGTTCGATATCTGGCGGTGACCAGCGATGAGGATGGTGAACCAAGGGCCTAGGCTTGAGCCAGATTTCCGAAAACCCCTGTGGATTGGGTTGCGACAAGAGTTCAGGATCTTCGTACGCCATTTCGTGAAGCAACTTGTGATTAACTCCTTCAATCAGTTGGATGCCGGAACTTGGCTCCGAACCTAGGCGGGGAGGGGTTTGTCGTGAGACCCATAATAGAAAGCCGGTTTGAAGCCCGAACACAACCAACACCCAAAATCCCCAACGCGTTGAAACAATTCGGCGATCGGTTGGTGCCGGAGTACTCATTGTTTGCGAGGTGTCCGTTCAAAGAGCCGGGGACGAGAGGCTAACCAAGTCTGTCGAACACCGGCTTGTTGCGCCATCACAACAATTTCTATAATTGCCTCATTGTTGGCAGCACGGTCTGCTTTCAACACGAGCAGGAGCCCCGCATCGCCAGCGCCTGCTACCAGTCGTTTAAGTTCCGCTCGCAATTTCGGAAGCTTCACCTGTTGGTTCAAGAAATATAGACGGTGCTGATTGTCAATCGCCACGACGACCGAATTCGCAAATCCTGTCGGTCTTTGCCCAACTCCTTCAGGCAAGCTCACCCGCACTCCTTCGACCAGCAACAAAGCCGAGTTAGTGATTAAATAGAACAGCATCAAAAACATAGCACAACCAATGGGCACAGCCCCGGGCAGATCACAAATCAATCGATTTTGACGGCGGAACTTCATTTGTTTTAAACCAAGTCCAGATTCTCATTTGGCGAGAGTTATCTTATTTTTTTGACGCTGACTTTGTTTGCCTTCCTTTTCGGCTAGACTTATTCATTTCTCCCACCATCTGCAAAGCGCTCAGGCCGGCTTTTTCCATATCCAAAACAATACTTCCCACTACTGACACGAGATGATTGTAGCCAACATAACAGGGAATACCGATCGCCAAGCCAAAAGCCAGCGGCATCATAGATGTGGAGAAATGGGCATGATGATCCGTAACCACAGTCTCGCCAGTTTTCATGAAACCCAACACTGCCCCCAGTAAGCCAAGCAAAGGTGCGATCTGGCCGATGGTGGCCAGAATACCAATGCGATCCTCAAGTCGCGCAGTTTCCTCCGAGCCGTATTGCTCGAGGATTTCCTTCACCTCATCACGCGGCAGATCGTGATTTTCCAAAACTGCCTTCACCACGCGAGCCGTAGGGCTCGGCGTGGCATCACAAATACCAATGGCTTCTACGAGATTACTCTGTCCAAGAACATTCTTAAGACCGCCAAGAAGTGCGGTGGTATCAATCTGCACACGATGGTAGGCAAGGCGGCGCTCAACAAATACCACCGAGGCGAGCGCACTAGCAATCAACAGCACCCAACCCATTGGTCCGCCTTCTAGTAAGCTCAACGCAAGCATCCCCACTTATAAAACAACCGCTGCGCCGGGTCACGCCCAAAGGTGCTTGTCGTCGCTCCTAATAACTTCGCCTTGAACCTACCACCATCCGCACCGCATCTTGGATTGATGGACCAACATGATCAACTTCGCGAATTATTCCGCATGCAAAAGGCTCTAAACAAACGTATCGGCGTTCACACTGATGACATGTCCGATGAGCAAAAAACCCAGTGGACGCTCAACTACTGTCGTGCCATGAGTCAAGAAATTGCCGAGCTCACCGACAGTGTGCCGTGGAAATGGTGGGCCAAGTATCAGAAACTCGACGAGCAGAATGCGCGCGTGGAAGTAGTAGACTTATTTCACTTTTTAATTAGCCTCGCGCAGGTGCTAGGGATGAGCGCCGATGACGTTTACGAAATCTACTTGAAAAAGAACGAAGTCAATTTCCAGCGACAGGATAGCGGCTACACCAAGAAGGACGAAGACGACTCTAGACATATCTGACATGCCCGCCACCACGCCACCGCCTAAACACCTACGCGACGAAGTCGAAAGCGTACTCATTGGCGAAAAGGAAATTGCCGTGCGCGTACGTGAACTGGCGGCGGACATCGAGCGTGATTTTGTCGGCAAAGACCTGTTGGTTGTGGCCCTGCTCACCGGCACCGTACCGTTCCTCGCCGACCTCGTCCGCCACATCACCCTACCCATGCGTTTGGATTTTATGGGCGTCTCCAGTTACGGCAGTGGCATTACGCCAGGCGAATTAGTTTTCACCAAGGAACTTCGCCTCGAGGCCCGCGACCGTGACGTACTGTTGGTAGACGACATTCTCGACACGGGCAAAACTCTTCGCGCCGTCATCGACAAGCTTACCGCCTTGCAACCTCGCAGCTTGAAGAGCTGCGTGTTGCTCGAGAAAATTTCTCGCCGAGCCGAGGCCATCACTGCCGATTACGTCGGCTTCGAAGTGCCTGATGAATTCGTAATCGGCTACGGGCTTGATTACGCAGAGAGATACCGCAACCTTCCTTTCATAGGTATTTTGAAATCCGAGGTGTATGAATGACCGTGAAGGTCAAATTCTGGTCTTATTTTAGCGACCTTACCGAAAACCGTGAGACCACCCTTGAACTGGCTGAAGACACCACACTCGGCGAGCTTCACACCCAGATACTGAAACAGTTTCCAAAACTTGCAAAAATGAAAAACAGCACGCTCAAGGCCGTGGGTGTTGAATATCAAAACAACAATTATGTGCTTAATGATGGGGACGAAGTTTCGCTTTTCCCTCCCGTCCAAGGCGGATGAAAACTCAACTGTCCATCACGCCGGATCCCATCGTCGAGGCCACTCTCATCGCCGAACGTCAATTGAGCGAAAACATGGGTGCGGTGGTGATATTTAACGGCGTCGTCCGGGCCGAGGAGGCCGGTAAACCAATCACCGCCCTTGACTACGAGGTTAACGAGGATATGGCGCGACACCAGTTTGGAATAATTTTCGCTGAGATTGATACACGCTGGCTCGTAGAGTCCGTGCGCCTGGTCCATCGTGTGGGAATTGTATCTGTGAATGAGCCGTCACTTTGGGTGGAAGTCATTGCCCCTCACCGGGCAGAGGCATTTGCCGCGTGCCAGTTTCTCATCAATGAGATGAAGGAGAAAGTACCAATCTGGAAACGGCCGAAATAGTTATGGCAGCTCAATCCCCACCGGGCAATGGTCTGACCCCATCACTTCCGGCAGGATAAAGGCCTTTTTCAACCGCGACCGAAGGTTTTTGGACACCATCACGTAATCAATCCGCCAGCCTACATTCCGCGCGCGGGCATTGTGCATGTTGCTCCACCATGTGTAATACCCGCCGCCACTCTCAAACTCGCGAAACGTGTCCACGAAACCAGCGGCCACGAATGCGTCGAAGCCTGCGCGTTCCTCAGCCGTGAAGCCGTGGTTGTTCTTGTTGGCCTTGGGGTGCGTCAGATCAATCTCCCTGTGGGCCACGTTGAAGTCACCGCAAAAAACCACCGGCTTGCGCCGCTTGAGTTTCTTTAAATACGCAAGGAAGTCGCGGTCCCACTGCTGTCGGTACGGCAAACGCGCAAGGCTGCGCTGGGCGTTGGGTACGTAGACATTGACGATGAAATAATCATCAAACTCCGCGGTGAGTACACGCCCCTCACGATCATGCTTAGCCTTGCCGATTCCGCGCGTGATTTTCTTGGGCGCCGCTTTCGTTAAGGTCAGCACACCAGCATAGCCTTTTTTCTCGGCGGGATTCCAATGCGCCTCGTATCCCTTCGGCCAATCAGGCTCCACTTGTTCGGGCAACGCGCGGCTTTCCTGGACGCAAAGGATATCCGGCCTGGCTCGCTTTAACCAATCAGCGAAGCCCTTTTTCTGCACGGCACGCAGGCCATTCACATTCCAGGAAATCAGCTTCACACCTGCTTCACGGTCCCCCAGTAGACGTCCAGTCGCTTGGTTAAATAAAGTTTCACCGCCTTCACCAGCACCTTGGCCTCGCGCTTTTGGCCTTCAGCAACGATTTGTTTCAGCGACCAGTCGGGTTTCACGTGAAAACTTTCCTGCGCGATGACCGGCCCCTCATCAAGGTGCATGCTCACAAAGTGCGCCGTGACGCCAATAATCTTCACGCCGTGCTCGTAGGCCTGACGGTATGCCTGCGGGCCGGGAAAACTTGGCAAAAGTGAAGGATGGATATTGATGATCTTGTTTTTGTAACGCCACACGAAGTCCGGTGAGAGGATTTTCATAAACCTCGCAAGCACTACAAAGTCCACCTCGTATTTATCCAGCACCTCCAGCACGCGCTTCTCCGCACGCTTGCGGTCGTTCCATGAAATGTGCACGAAAGGTAATTTGTGCTTTCTGGCCAAGGGCTCCAAATCCGGCCGGTTGCCAATGACCACCACCGGCTCCGCCTTCTTTAACTGCCCCTTCTTGAACGCCTCTAAAAGCGCCTCCGGGCAGGCCGGTTCTCGCGTGACCATAATGGCTGTGCGCTGTTTGCGGCTTGGTTCAGTAAGTCGCAGCTTGATTTCCATCCCTAGGTCAGCCGCCAGCGCATTGAGACCCTTCCTCAGCGCCGCCGGCTTCAACTGGCCGTCCTTCCAGGAAGCTTGAAGCACCATGCTGAATTGCCCACGCGTTACCGCTTCCTCCAAGGCCTCGATGTTTGCCTTTTTCTCAAAGAGATAATTTGTAACGCGCGCAATCACACCGGTCTTGTCCCGACCAATAACGGTAATGGTGGCAAATCGCTGCATGAGCGGGCGAGGAAACCAAACAGCAACCTCCAACGCAAACTGATTCGCGAAGCCATGTCCACAAACTAATTGTACGTTCACGTACTATGAGCTTGTTTATTCATCATCTATTCGGCATAAGAACCACCCATGAGCGACGACGCTGCTTCCGGCCCTGGTCTTAAACTCACCCGCACCCAATGGCTGATATGCTTTATTGCCACCATTGGTTTCTTGTTTGATATCTACGAACTACTGATGCTACCACTGGTAGCCAAGTCTGCCCTTCTTGATATTGCGGGTATCCAGCCGGGCTCTGATGAGTTTTTTAAGTGGGTGGGCAGATTGTTTTTTATCCCGGCGATCTGTGGCGGCATATTCGGCCTGCTTGGGGGGTGGCTGACTGACCGTTTCGGACGTCGCCGTGTTCTAACATTCAGCATCCTGCTTTACGCCTTTGCGGCTTTTTGTGCCGGATTCTGTGTAAATCCCTGGCAATTGTTATTTTTCAGGTGCTTGGTCTTTGTAGGTGTCTGCGTAGAGTTCGTCGCAGCGGTGGCTTGGCTGGCCGAATTATTCCCAAACCCCATACAGAGGGAAAA
Source organism: Limisphaerales bacterium (assembly GCA_965659445.1). Lineage (GTDB taxonomy): Bacteria > Verrucomicrobiota > Verrucomicrobiia > Limisphaerales > UBA1100 > UBA1100. The sequence continues at coordinate 20,272 of CBFHWX010000038.1, forward strand.
GGTATTGGGCTACACTCAGGCGTTCTCATCGGTGGGGGGGCTCTCCGTAGCTGTTGTGAATTATTGGCTGGCAACCCATGCTACGAGCTTACCGGAAATTCCCAGTTTACTGGGCACGATTTCTGAAGAAAGTAATCAAGCTGCCTGGCGGTACACTTTGATGAGCGGACTAATCCCTGCAATTCCGCTAATCATTATTCGCCCGTTCCTCCCTGAATCACCGCAATGGCAAAAGAAAAAGGACGCCGGTAAACTCAAGCGTGCCAGTATTGGGGCACTCTTCTCACCGCAACTTAGAAAGACCACCATTGTCGCGACCATTCTCTTTGCACTCGCCTACGGTGCAGCCTTTGGATCGCTACAGCAGATGCGGATTATCATCCCCGAAACACCGCAAGTTGTGGAAGCGGCTAAACAGGCTAGTACCGCCGCCCA
>CBFHWX010000038.1:20716-23229 GCA_965659445.1 Limisphaerales bacterium
CAAACCAAGGCAACGGAGGCAGGTAAAACTGGCAAGCCAGTCAAAATTGCTGGGATCAAAGCCGGCAAGGGAGCCGAGCAGGCTGCGGCGGCAAAGGTAACCAAGGTTCAGGAAGTGGGCGGTCTATTTGGGCGCGCGATGATGGCACTGCTCATCGTGATGATCATCGCCCGTGGTAGCGCCAGTGTTTGGGCCTTTGTAGGATGGACACAACTAGCAGTATTCCTTGTGCTGGAAGGCCTTGGAGGCTTTGAAGGTTCATTTAATGACCATTTCATCCGCGCTGGCAAAGGCCTAATATTTGGCGGTGTTCTGGGCATTCCCGTATGGTTTTTTTTAACAACTTTAGCTAGTACGATGAAAGACGCTCCGTCCGGACGCGTACTTCGCCTTTTCCAACTGCCCGGCATGTTCGTACTTCCAATCACCTTTGCGTTCCTCATTAACAATAGCCTAAATACCGCCTATATCGGCATGTTCATTTGTGGTTTTCTCGTAATTGGCCAATTCACTTTTTGGGGCAATATGCTGCCCAAACTCTTCCCGTTACATCTTCGCGGCACAGGCGAAAGCTTTGCTGCAAATATTGGCGGCCGACTCATTGGCACCAGCTTCGCATGGATCTCCACCACGATTGCGGCCTCATCACTGTTCCCGGATGAAATGTCCGGCCCGAAGAAAATGGCTTACACCGCAGCAGGGATCGGGCTGTTTGTTTTCGCGCTAGGCTGGATTGTTGCCGGCTTTTTACCTGAGCCACAATTTGCCGGAACTGATGATGGAGAAGATGAGGAAAGCACGGCTCCGGATGATGAAAATGTGAACGAAGATTCCGGCGATGAGAAGGGCTAGGGCTTCAAAACAATTTTCCCTGCCAACGTGCCGGCCAGGTGAATGGTGTTTTCCTCCTGCAATCGATGCGCCGCTGCTACCTCGCTCAGCGGCATCACGCGGTCAATGTTTGCCTTCAGTTTCCCCTCGGCCATCCAGCGGTTGATATCCTCGCCGCACTGGCGCTGTTCCTCGGCCGTGTAATTAAACATGGCAAAACCGTGCAAGGAGCAGTCCTTCACATAAAACGGGCCAACCGGCAGCACGGGAGATGCCTCACGTCCTGCCATTACCACCATGCGGCCACGTTTGGCGAGCAGGGGCAGTGCCCGCTCAAAGTCCGCCTCACGACGCGTTTCCCAAAGCACGTTTACACCCTCTGGGGCTAGCTTCATTACGCGTGCTGCAACGTCCTCTGTCTTGTAGTTGATGACATCATTCGCTCCCATATCCTTCGCGTTGCCAGCACGCTCATCACTGCCCGCCGTAGCAATAACCCGCGCACCAAGTGCCTTGCACATCTGCACTACCATTGAACCGACTCCACCAGACCCACCATTCACAAAAACTGTCTCACTCGCCTGCACCTTTGCTCGCAACACCACGCCAATGTGCGCAGTAATACCCACTAGCGCAATCGATGCGGCATCTTCACCACTCACTCCTTCCGGAATCGCATGCAGCCACTCTTCACTGACACACGCTAACTCTGCAGATGTGCCCTGCCGACCATGCCCACCTTGGTTCGCGCCCCACACACGGTCGCCTATCTTCCATTGAGTGACACCTACACCCACTTCTTCCACAGTACCAGCAAGATCACTACCCACGACAAACGGCATCGGCAACTCCGCCGGCACTATCCCGCCGCGCATGTACGTATCGATAGGGTTGACCGATACTGCCTCCACTCTCACAAGCACTTCGCCAGACGTAGGCGTAGGATCAGGCAGGTCTCCGTATCTTAAATTATCCGGGCCACCCGTCTGCTCGATATAGGCCGCCTTCATATTGCGCAGGACACTACGTACTACAGTACACCTACGCAAACTTGAAGTGACAAATTCGGGGTTGAGGCAGTAAGGGAGAGTTGGTTTTTCTCCATCGGCATTTCTAGGTTTGATGAAAAGCCGACACCTTTTCTTTTGCAAAAAGAACGGGCGGCCAAAAGGCCGCCCGCTTGTTGTTGAGTAAAATGTACTCTTATCTGTCTCTAGATTACGAGAGCAGACGCAGGGCGTTTTGTGGTAGAAGGTTGGCCTGCGCAAGCATCGCCGTGCCTGACTGCACAAGGATGTTGTACTTCGCAAAGCGCGTACTTTCTGAAGCCACGTCAACGTCAGTGATACGACTCACCGAAGCGGCGAGGTTCTCATTCAGGATGCCTACCTGCTCATTGGTGAGCTGCAGGCGCTGAATATTCGCACCAATCTGCGCACGGTGTGTGGAAACGGACTCGATCGCCGTGGTCATTGTGGCCAGCGTGCTGGTCACCACGAACCCGGATGCAATCACCGAAACAAGATCGGCACCATTCAGCGCAGTGGCATTCAGGCTCCACGTGTTCGCATCACTGTCCTTGGTTACGGCCATGGACGTGCCATCAAACAAGCTTACACCATTGAAGTCCTTGGTACCGATGTCACTGATGTAGTTCTTCAAGTCGGTGAACTCCGTAAGAT
>CBFHWX010000039.1:0-23163 GCA_965659445.1 Limisphaerales bacterium
AAATCCAGCACACTGGCATTAGCCTGATGCTCCTTAACATTAAACAAACGCTGGAAAACCTTGCGCGGATCCTTGATAGACCGGGCTACATGCCCGTGGCCATACCAGGATATGTTGTCAATATAAACCGACTCACGATTATCAGTGAAACTGTTACAGGAAAGTTCCAACGAACGAAAAGGTGTGAATTTTCCTGCCGTATCAGCAATCACTTGGTCAATGGTACGCTTGAGAGGATAACCCGCCGGTGACAATTCATCAGGCGCGGCGGTGCTGAGATAACATGCTCCCGCCTGTGCATGACCATCAGTACCAGGGACCTTAACTCGTCCCAGATTCGTAAAGAGGGAAATCTTATTTCGCACTGGTTCCAATGGTAGCAATGTGCGGCTCAAAGCAAAGTTATGGCCGGCTTCTGCAGGGTGCCATGCCTTTTGGGCCACGCCGTTGGGTGTATAAAAGAACGCTACGCGCTTGGGCGCCTTAGCTCCTCTCGCGCCGCGCATCTGCATTGCATCCAGAAAAGGCAGTGCAAGTGCCGCCCCACAACCACGCAGGAAAGTCCGTCTCGGGATTTGATTATGTTTAAGGACGTTCATTTACGTTTGTTCTGATTGGTTTTATGACCGAATGGCACACTCTTGACAATCTCAACTACTACCGTGGAAAATCGTCCGTGATCTGCTACAACTCGACGTGTAATTTCATCAATAGCCGGCTTGTCTGTTACCTTCAACTCTCTCCCAAGAGCATAACTGAGCAAGTGCTCACTGAAGGCACGTATAAATTTCTCGGGACGTTTCAGTATGGCATCCTTGAAGGCGGTGACATCCTTAAACTCCGCCTCACCAAAAAGTTTACCGCTGGCATCAATGGGAAGACCACTCCGGTATTTATCACGCCAACGACCAATCGGATCATAGCTCTCCAGGGCAAACCCCAAAGGGTCAATTCTGGCATGACAACTCGCACAAGTCTGGTCTGAAGCATGCTGCTTAAGTCGCTCTCGAATGGTGAGGCCCTTGGCCTCAATAGCAGCGTCATCGGCCTCAATTTCGGGAACCACATCAGGGGGTGGCGGAGGCGGATCATTGAAGATCACGGTAGCTACCCATGCTCCACGTTTGATCGGACTGGTGCGTAATGGCGTAGCCGTCATGGTTAGAACCGCTGCTGTGGTAATCACCCCACCCTCACGTCGACTGGCGAGATTTCGTTTACGGAAATTCTGATTATGTGTGTTGAAACGATTGCGGTTGCCGCGCTTCCCAAAAGGTGCCGCAGACTTGGCATACCATGCCTGCAATTCATCGGAACGAAAGGAGTAATTGCTGTCAATGAAGAGCATGATCGAACGGTCTTCAACCTGTACGCTTTCAAATAGCAGCAATGGCTCAACCATGGTTTGCAGTCCGAACTTCCATTGCTCACAACCAATGCGCGAATAGTAAACCTGAAAACGATCGAAGTCCGGGACCGCGGTAATGAGTTGATCTAACCGCAGCCATTGGCGCGCGAAGTTCTCGGCCAACGCGCGACTTCGGGTATCATTAAGCATTCGGCGCACTTGCTGTTCCAATACAGCCCCTTTCCTGAGTTCACCTTTTCTTGCCGCAGTCATTAACGGCTCATCTGGAATACTACTCCAAAGAAAAAGTGCCAATCGTTGCGCCAGCTCATAATCACTGACTACAGATTTATCTGCTGTTTCCTTTTTTCCTTCCACCACATAGATAAATTTCGGAGACGCCAAGACTGCAGCAACAACTGACTTCATCGCCTGCGCGTAAGATCCAGTGCGTCTCTTTTCCGTATTATGAAACGCCACGTAACGCTTCAAGGTCACTTTATCTACAGGCCTTCTAAAAGCGCGTTCTAAAAAAGAGCGCAAACGTGACTCAACAGGTTTGCCGTCACCCTTGAAAAAGGTTTCGCGCAGAGCGGTGTACCCATCAAACTCCGGTGCGTTCACGACCGAACGACCCAATTTCAACAGGCTTTCAAGCAGGATCGGCGGTACATTCAGCTGTTCGCCCTGATTATTGAACCCATGCTCGGCCTGCAGATCGATTGCGAAAGGATCAACTCCTTTAAGAATCTGCTTCTCCACAATATTCTTACCTAGAGTACGATTACCTGCACTTACCGCATCAGGCATACGGCCAGTAGCAGGATCAAAATAGTTATTGGAACGGATGACCTTCTCGGGCAGCGGATATATATCTCCTCGAAGCTTCAGTAGATCGCGAACCGCATTGTTATATTCATATCGGTTCAAACGCCGCATCACTACCGGCTCCAGAATAGTGTTATTTGAAACATACTCATCAACCACTCCTTCAAAAAACGCCGCCAGTTTCACACGCTCCAACCGGCTCGGTTGCGGCTCATCTTCTGGAGGCATTTCTGCTTTCGCCAACACCTCTGCTGCATGCCGTGCCAACTCCACATCCTTTAATAGATCAGCACGCTGAACCAAAGCCTCCAAGTCGACTTTTCCCTTCATTTTCTTCGCGCCATGACACCGAAAACAATGCTGCTTCATAAGCCCACGCGCTTCTGCAAAACCCACAGTTACTCGCTTCTGTTCCTCTTTTTGTTCCGGCTCCACAGGCTTTGGCGATAGATCAGTAAGCTTCAGATAATCCAGCCCATATAAATACCCTTTGCCGCGAAACTTTTTGGCCTTCGGATTACCGCCGATGAGCTTTATTACTATACGCTGCATACCGCCCTTGAGTTTAAACTCTCCAAGCTTACTCAGATTTGCCAACTCCACGCGGGTCGAATATAAATCGAGCGCAGGGTCGATCACCTTTCCATTGAGCTGAATCTCAAAAATTCCGTAATCGGGCGCCAAAGTCCACTGCATGCCCAATGAATAATTGCCGGCTTTCCCCACCTCAAACTCCAAAACATTTGAATCGCCCACTACGCCATCCCACAGCAAATGACTGCCTCCACTCCAGCCCGCGCCGAACCCCTGCATTCCCTGCACTCGCGCCTTGCCTTCAATTCGAAAATGCAGTTCACCCTCATAAACACCACGAGCAACAACGGTGGGTTGCTTGCGAATGGAATGGTAATCAAACCGATCCGCCGCACTTAACGAAATCGTCAGAATCAATATGAAAAGCCACCGGCTCACGAAAAAAGTCTCACTCCACCAAACATAGGCTTAAGCCTAACCCTTCACCTCTCAGCGTAAAGAGGAAAAATCAGAATAACTCTGTTTTTATGGGTTTAAATGAAGTTGGAGCGGGTGATGGGAATCGAACCCACGTCTCGAGCTTGGGAAGCTCACGTACTACCATTGTACGACACCCGCTGAAGTTTAGAAATTCTTTCAAAGAGATTATCTTAAGGCCATCTCTTACCAACCGGCCATCTTGGTCAATTCGCGGACGCGCTTGGTGATATCCGCTTTTTTGATTCTGGTAGTTTTTTTCAACCCAAAGCCTTCACAGCAGAAACTCGCCGTAACGCTCCCCTGAATGAGTCCGGCACGTAGATTCTTTTCCAAGCCGCCTTTGCTGCTGGCGAGGTATCCCATAAGGCCACCGACAAAGGAGTCGCCTGCGCCAGTTGGGTCGATCACCTTTTTCAAAGGATAGGCTGGGGCAATGAATAACCCCTTAGGGCTGGATAGAATGGAACCATGCTCACCTTTTTTCACGATCACATATTTTGGGCCGAGTTTGTGAATGCGCGGCATAGCGGCGATGACATTATCTTCCTCAACGAGTTGTGAAGCTTCACTATCGTTGAGCACAAGGCAATCAATACGTTTGAGCAGCTTGAGCAGTGGTTCACGCGCAATGTTTAGCCAAAGGTCCATAGTGTCGGCCACGATGAACTTGGCGCTACGCATTTGATCCAGTACGCGGCCCTGAACATCAGGTGCAATATTGGCGAGGAGCACGTAGGGGAGTTTAGTGTAGGAGGCAGTCAACGAAGGGCTGTAGCCTTCAATTACGCCGAGCACGGTATCGAGAGTGCGGCGGTTATTCATATTCACCTCGTACTCCCCGGACCAGTGAAAGGTTTGTCCGGACAGTTGCTCCAACCCCTCAAGGCAAAGGCCATGCTTTCGGTAAAGGTTGATATATTTGCGGGGAAAATCATCTCCCACTGCACCCACTAAGTGTGGCTTAGTGAAAAAGCTTGCGGCTATCGCGGCGTGGCTGGCAGAGCCACCCAACAAGCGGGGGTTCTCCGCATAGGGGGTTTTGATGGAATCGAGGGCCGTGGTTCCGACAACAAGCAGACTCATGATTTATCTTTCAGTCAAGAGACACGGAGCCTATCCGCTCACGGAATTGCTGACAAGCGCGCGTGACATCCGGCGCATTCAAAATCTCGGACACCACACATATTCGACGGGCGCCAGCCTCCAGCACATCCTCAATATTTTCCAATGTAATACCTCCGATAGCAAACCATGGGAGATCGGTATGCGCGGCAGCCCAGCGCACATAGTCCAAGGTCACGGCTGGACGGCCGGGCTTGGTGGGGGTGGGGTAAACAGGCCCAAAGGCGAGGTAATCCGCTCGAGCCTTCTTGGCGCGCTCTGCTTGTTCCGGTGCATGTGTGCTAAGTCCAAGCTTGAGTTGTGGATTGGGTGGCTCCAAATCCGCCACAGAAGTAAAACCCAATTCAAAAAAATCCTGCTGCCCAAGGTGGCAAATATCAGCTCCGATTTCACCAGCAATTTTCCAATGATCATTGATCACTAAACCCACGTTGGCAGATTGGGTAATCGGCCGTAGTTTCATCGCCGTTTCACGGAGACGATCGGCAGACCAATCCTTGGCGCGCAATTGAATGAGATCGGCTCCACCATCGCAGAGTTGGCGGGCAAGATCGTCCGGTTCACGGCCTTTGAGGTAAGCACTGTCAACAAAAGCGTAAAGGTGGCACTCGGCGAGGGGTTTCATTGCGCGCCCGGTTACGCGTCGCGCTCAATCATCTCGCGGCGGTTGGCGAGGAGGTTCTCGATAAAATTTGTGGCGTATTTACCACGACGGAAATTTGGATCGCGCATGATGGCCTGCTCAATTGGAATTGTTGTCTTCACTCCGGTGATCATGTACTCACCGAGCGCGCGGCTCATGCGGGCGATGGCCTCGCGTCGATCCTTTCCGGTAGTGATGAGCTTGGCGACCATGGAATCGTAAGTGGGAGGAATGGTGTACCCAGCATATACGTGGCTGTCAATTCGCACCCCGTTGCCGCCAGGTGCATAATACATCTCCACACGACCAGGAGAGGGCGTGAAATCAGCGTACGGATTTTCGGCGTTGATCCGGCATTCAATGGCGTGGCCGGTCATCGTAATATTCTCCTGCGACATCCGCAATGGCTCGCCCATAGCAATGAGGATTTGCTGCTTCACAAGATCCACTCCTGTAACTTCTTCGGTAATGGGGTGTTCCACCTGAATGCGTTTGTTGACCTCCAGGAAAAAGAAATTACCCTTCTCATCAGCCACAAATTCGACCGTTCCAGCATTCACATAGTTGGCTTCGTGGGCAATTCGCAACGCGGCGTCCCCCATCGTTTTGCGCAAATTCGGCAATTCCGCCATGAGCGGTGAGGGGGTCTCCTCGATCAGCTTTTGATTGCGGCGTTGGATGGAACAATCGCGTTCGCCGAGGTGAATAATATTGCCCTTTGTGTCACCAAGAATTTGAAACTCAATGTGGCGGGGGTTCTCGATAAATTTCTCAATATACACTCCGCTATTGGCAAATGCTTTCTCCGCTTCTGTGCGAGCGGTGTGATATCCTGTAAGCAGGGAAACCTCGTTATGCGCCACTCGCATACCACGGCCACCCCCACCGGCAACAGCCTTGATGATTACCGGATAACCAATCTCCTTGGCGACCTGGCGGGCGGAGGATTCATCCTCTACCATCCCGTCTGAGCCGGGCGGCACTGCCACGCCAGCGCGCTCAGCCAGTTCGCGGCTGGTCTGCTTATCTCCGAAGGCATTCATTACGCTGGCATCTGGCCCAATGAAGGCAATGTTGCAACTTTCACAAACTTCCACAAAGCGGGCATCCTCGGAAAGGAAGCCATATCCGGGATGGATAGCATCCACATCGGCAATCTCCGCCGCCCCAATAATCCGGTCACGCTTGAGATAACTTTCCGAGCTCACGCTCGGGCCAATACATATCGCCTCATCGGCCATTTGCACGTGCATGGAATTGGCGTCTATCTCTGAGTAGACGGCCACTGTGCGAATATCCAACTCACGGCAGGCACGCATGATGCGCACAGCAATCTCACCGCGGTTGGCTACGAGAATTTTTTCAAACATGGAAAAGCTGGAATGAAACCGTGCAACTAGTTGGGCTCAATACGGAACAACCCTTGACCGTATTCGACTGGTTTGCCCTCCTCCACCAGCACCTCGGCGATCACGCCCTTCACCTCGGCTTTGATCTCGTTCATCACCTTCATGGCCTCAAGGATGCACACGACGGTGTCCGGCTCCACAGCGGCACCCACCTCCACAAACGGATCTGAGTCGGGTGAGGGCCTCCGGTAGAAGGTCCCGATCATCGGCGACTTCACCTCAAGGTCTACGTTGACCAGCTCCGGTGCGGGCGTTATAGATGCTGCAGCAGTTGGTGCGGCTGCTGGAGTATGCACCATCACTGCCGCTTCCTGCACCACCCCCGCCTCACTCTTGGGCCTTTCGTTGGGTTCGCGCCTGAGTTTAATTTTTAAATCGCCCTCTTCCATCTCAAACTCTGAGACAGCGTTTTTCTTCATGAGATCAACAATAGCTTTAATATCCTTAATATTCATGGAAAATGAAAATCAACGATTCATCGCAGCTCGCCAATGGCGGCAGCTCGGCTTTCCGATAAAAATTTCAAGTTGGTTACCATTACTTGAACAGCGCGATATCGTGACAATCGGACTCAATCGGTCAAGAGCATATTATTCTCACAATACACATTTATTTTCATAAACACTAAATAAATGGCATATTTATTGATTCTTTAACGATAAAACTGCCTCAAGCCCAAGGGTGTATGAGCTCGAACCGAAACCGCAAATTTGTCCTTTGCAGACCGGCGCGATGAGCGAGTTGTGCCGAAATTCCTCACGCGCATGGATGTTGGAGAGATGGATTTCAATCACCGGCACATCGCTCGCAGTAATAGCATCGCGCAAAGCAACGCTCGTGTGCGTATAGCCGGCGGCGTTGAGCACAACCGCTTCCGAAGCGTCGGCAGCGTCCTGAATCCAGGTAACCAGTTCGCCTTCATCATTGCTTTGACGAAACTCAATCTCGGAGCGCCCTTCAGCCTGCTTACGCACCGCGGCCTCAATATCCGTCAGCGTGGTGGTGCCGTAAATGTCCGGTTGACGTTGTCCAAGAAGGTTTAGGTTGGGGCCGTTGAGGAAGAGAATCTTCATCGGGCAAAAATCTAACGGCTGCACGCTCGTCTCACAACTTCAATTTCAACAATCCTGTTTCCAGTGCGAGCAATTCGGATACATTTGTGTGCAGTGTGTGTTGCGTTTGTTCCATTACTCTCAGATTTTCCCCTGCTTCACTGACCGAAAGACGTGTGGCCACAGTTTGTGCCTCTGTCAATAAATCCGGGAACAAGGCCCGTTCATCGCTTATCCCACTGCATTGCAGCCACACATCACGAAGCCATCCCTGCAGTGCAGCCAAAAATCCCGCGCGCCGATAACGATATTCAGCCATGACGGCCGCTTTGTTCTCATCCTCCCATTGTTGTCGTAATTCCGACGGCACTTCATCGTGATCATTTAGCCGCGAGGTTCTTTCCACCTCCGTCTCGATCTCTTTGTTCACCGCACTCAATCGCTCAACCAGAATACCCAAAAGGCGATAGCGCCCGAACAAATCTTTTTTTCCCTCCGCCGCCATCGCGGCAAATTCTGAGAGCCAGTCCAGCTCTGCCGCGCCATATTTCCGCTGTCCATCCCCAGCAAAAGTCAACCGCAGGCATCGTGACCGAATGGTATCAATCAGGCGCTCCGGTTCCGTCGTTACCAGAACAAAAACTGTTCGTTCGGGAGGTTCCTCAAGAGTCTTGAGCAATGAATTGGCGGCATCCACATTCAGGCGATCAGCAGCCACCAGCAGCGCCACCTTGTACCGCCCCTCGGTTGCCTTATTGTTGATCAGATCATGCAAGACACGCGGAGGGCTGGATGGACGGCGGACGATTTGGCCGATCGTGATGTGCCGTAGCTTAGACTCCGGTCGAACGACCATCACATCGGGATGATTGGCGTGATCGATTTTCTTACAACTCGCGCATTGCCCACAGGCGTCCAACGGCGTGCCATCACTCGCTAATTTCGAGGGTTGCTGACAGTTAAGCGTCTGTGCCAGAACATTGCCCACGGCTTCCAGTTCCGAAAGATCCTGCCCAGTAAACAAATATGCATGCCCCAACCTTCTGCGTTCCAAACTGCGTTGGAGCAGGGTGACGACGCCTTTTTGGGCCGAAAAATCCGCCAGCGGCATGGGCGACAGATTAGGCGATTGACTGTTCGGCGTCCAGCGGAGTTGTCCATTGTGAAAAACCTCAGAATAACCCTGAATAAATTCGTCTTTCCCTATGATCCGACAGCCTCAGAATTTCGTCTGGCACAAAGGTTTAGCTCCAGGAATTGACTTTTAGGCTGATTCTGGTACGTTCCAGAGTGAAGCTGGGCTGTCTGTAGTGCTTTTTATGAAATGGTTGGGTTTAGCGATTGCAATTGTGATCTTGGCGGGATGTAGTCAGGAAGCGCTGGATTTTGCCCAAACCGCTGAACCCCAATCTCAACCCACTGTTGAGCCTGAGACTGTCCCGGGGAATCCCCCCCCGCAACCCAAGGAAATCGTTGCTCCGATAATCATTCCTGAAGTTATAAACCCACCGACACCCTCTCCCGGGGAAGTAACTGATCCGATTGAAGTCACGCCTACTCCTACACCGCCCGAGATAAAACCCGAAGAGACGAACCCAGCCATCACCGAGCTTTCACCCGCCGAGCTTGTTGCCCGGAAATTGATTAGCAATGATCCGATTGACAATCTTGAAGTTTTAAATGATGCGCTGGAGATGTGGCTCGCCACTAAAGGCAAGTTACCCGAAAAAATTGGGGATCTTGTGGCGGAACAACTCCTTCCCATGTTGCCCATGGCTCCGCAAGGGAAAATTTTCGGAATCGACCGCGAAGCCAAACGGGTGGTACTCGTAGTAGAGGAATAGATTTCTCTGCGGAGGGAAGACTTCAGGAACTTCAGTTTTGCCGCCGCAACCGGCTCAGCAACAATCCCGCTAGAAAAATGGTGAGCGTGCCAATGACAGTAATCATGTTGGCATGGAACGGGCTCCGGATATTTTTGGGGATCCACTCCGCTTTATCAAACGTCATCCAGCAAATTACGAGCACGCCGATTGCCACACCTATGAGGGCGGAGGCGTTGTCGGCTTTGCGTGCGATGAGGCCCAGCAGGAACAGACCCAGCATGCCCCCGGCAAAAATTCCAGAGAGTTTCCACCAAGCATCAAGTAGGCTTTTCTGCCCCATCATCGCCAAGGCAACACCAGTACCAAGCACTCCCCATGCCAGAGTGGCTCCCCGCAGGATTTGAAGCGCATCTTTATCGTTCTCACCCCGCTTGAGATGGCGCTGAAAAAAATCCTTGAGCGTAACGGTGGCAGAACTATTGAGGCTGGTGTCAATACTACTCATGGCAGCGGCAAAGATAGCAGCCAACAGTAAACCGGCCACCCCGAGAGGTAGTTTATTGGCGATGAAGTGTGGCAACACGTTATCGGCAAAACCATCAGGATAGGAAGCCTGCAATTCCTCCAGCAACACTGGACTGGCTTCATAATAACTGAAGAGCAATGAACCAATCAGGAAGAAGAGAGCAGACACAGGTAAGTACAATAACGCGCCGAGCCACACCGAGCGCTTGGCAGATGCATCATCACACGCGGTGTGGTATCGTTGCACGAAGTTTTGATCGATGCCAAAGTTGTTAAGATTGATGAATAGGCCGAAGAGGATGACTACCCAGAATGTGGATTGTGTGAAATTCACCGCGAAACTACCGAGGCTGAATTTGTCTGCGTCTGCCGCCAAATGTAGTGCTTCACTCGCGCCGTGGGGATGATCCACAATCAACAATCCCGCAATTGCCACGGCGCCAACCAGCAACATTAAGCTTTGGATGACATCCGTCCAAATCACCGCCTCAATGCCTCCGATGAGCGTGTAGAAGGTCACGGCCAAGCCTGCACCAATGATGACCACCGGTAAGCTCCAACCTGTCAGTCCATGCAAGGCCAGTGATACGCCAAAAAGAATTGCCCCCACTCGTGCCAACTGGGTCAGTAAATAACACACCATTGCGTAGGTGCGCGCCCATGGACCGAATCGTTCTTCCAAATGATGATAGGCTGAAATCTCGCCAGAGCTGCGATAGAAAGGTACAAACCATTTTACGGCCACCCACGCGGCAACCGGCAAGGTGAGGCTAAAGGCGAACGCATTCCAGTTACCACCGTACGCCTTGCCCGGCACACCGATAAAGGTGTTGCTGGAAAGGTATGTGCCAAAAATAGAGAGCCCCACTGCCCAGCCGGGCACTGTGCCACTGGCAGTCATGAAATTCGAAGAGGTCCGGTTGCGACGCGCAAACCACGCTCCCAACCCTACCACTAAAGCGAGGTAAACCACCAATACGACGATGTCGATGCCTGATAGGCGCTGCACCTTATTTGGCGAAAGGTAATGTCTTGGGTGTGACGACGATACCGGTGGTGAATTTCTGGGGGCGCAACTTGCCTGGAAAAGTGAGCTCGATCATGTACGCTGTCCAGCCTTTTGGCGGATCAGAAACTCTAGCGGCATACGTTTTATTCCCGGTAGGTTCAAGTTGAACACTGGTCCATTTCGGCCCTAGCTTGTCGATACGAAAATCACGGGCATCTGCGTTGGTTGCCTGCCAAAGACGAACCTCCTTGGGTTTATCCTTTGTGCGCACGGTAATCGCCCCTATCTTGTCCACTTCCCATTTGTAACGAGGTAGCCGTGTCTTGTTTAAAATGGAATGATAAAACCCGGCAAGACTATCGATGGCATCGCTGTCGCGTAGACCATGACCGGTGTTAGGTACGTAGCGCAGGTGCTTGGGCCCCGTGAGGCCATGCCAGTAAAACTGCCAGGAGTCGGGTAGGAAAAACTGATCACCCGCAGAGTTGAGAAGGAGCTTAGGCATCGTGAACCGCTCCCGATATTCGTAGGGGTCCTCAATGCGTTTGAGCTTGGTAAATTCAGGTTTACCTATCCAATCCATGATTTTCATCTCCACGTAATCGTTCACTGCCTCGGCATAGAAACCGTAGGCGGCTTGGTGATGCTTGAAAGAACGTTCTGTATTAAGCATATCGATCACGATTGGGATAATGCCTACCACCCGCTTGTCTACTGCCGCAGTACTCCAGGTGGTCCAGCCTCGCTTGGAGGCACCGGTTACCACGAAATGGTCCACTTGGAGCCCGCCTCCTGTTTTACTCGCAAGAAAATCAGTAACCGTGTCCATGGCCCGCACTGCCGCCTTGGTCATGGGTAAACGTAATGGCCATTTCTCATCACCGCTCTTCAGATACTTGTCCCAAGTGTAGGCAATGATGGCGTCCTCGGAACGCTGCTTTTCTTCCCCGGAAAAAACGAGCGGCTGATTGGGCACCATTCCTATTCCCACCACCACCGAGTGTGTGGCCAAGGCAATCCGCACTAATTCTTCGCGTGGCTTGGGGGGCTTCCCGTCATTGGCCCCACCGCCGATATAGAGGAGCCCCGTTTGGTGTTCCACGCGGTCGGGTTTTACAATGGTCACCCAATGTTGCCACTCGGGCCGATCCACCTCCTTGCGTGTAAGATACCTCTGCGAAACCATGTCGATCACAAACGCCGTGGCTCCCTCCAAAGAATGGGATTGTGCCAGTTTATACCGATACGAAGGATCCGGTTTGGCCACATACCGATCAAGTGCCGTTTTTTTGTCTGCAGCAAAAATTGCCGCAGTCGCAAGGATGGAAAAAAGAATTATTTTTCTCATGAGGTGGCTGCTTTATTGTCCACTCGGCAACCTGGTATTGCTTTTCGCAACTCCTCAATTTGAGAAGAAGGAACAAGGGCCGAACGAATGGTTACCATCCGGAGCTTCTTCAACTTCATTAACGGGCTGATATCTTTGAACTGGTTCCCCGAAAGCCAAAGAGTACCCAGATTGGGCACCTCCGCCAGCGGCCGTAGATCTGTAACCTTGTTTTGTGAAAGAATTAGGGTGCTCAATCTGGTCATGCCGGATAGTGAAGAGACATCCCTGATCTCGTTTCTCATAAGCTGGAGACTGGTCAGGTTCTTTAGTTGCGCAAGGGCGCTGATATCTTCCACCCCACAATTGTCAATCATTAGGGAAGTAAAGGAGTCCCGGTTCTTTAACGCTCCCACCAACCCAGCCAAGTCCCTGAGGGTTGTCCTGCCAACGCTAATAGATTCAAGCTGTCCGAGGCCTCCAAGAGCCGCTGCAAAATCAGTTCCCACAGGTGGGGAAAAAGTCAGGGATTTTAGGTTCACCAACTTTGCTAGGGCATCAACCCTCTTGATAGGGTTCCCGGTGATAGTCAGCCGTTCCAACTTACCCAAGCCCGCAAGGGGCTTCAGGTCCTCCACCTGATTACCATCAATCCCCAGAATCTGCAGCCTACTCAACCCTACAACCGGGTCTAAGTCTTGAATCTTATTACCGTCAAGATACAGCTTTTCAAGCGTCTTGAGTGAAGCCAATGGGGCAACACTGGCGAGGCCATTCCTCTGCATCCATAACTCCTTGAGAACAGGTAACTTGGCGAGCGGAGAAAGATCAGAAACCTGGTTCGAGCTTAGGTTGATCTTGGTGAGACTGGTGAGGTTTATCAAAGGTGTAAGATCTTTTACTTCGTGTCCTTGCAACAAAATAGCCTGCAGATTGGGGCACTGCCTGAGGTAATCCAAATCTTTAACCTTAGGTCCACGCAAACTGGCAAAAATATTGATGGTTTTAACCCTAGCAAAATCCTCGGCGGTCAATTCCCCGTCAGGTTTGCGAATATTTGCCCGAACCGCTTTATCTAAAATAGCTGCGGAGGCAGTGTCCGTGCCTGGCTCGGGAGTGGGTTCGGGCAATGGTGGCAACAATGGTTTTGGGGTATTGGTCTCAGGATTGACTGGTTCAGAATTGGATCCAGGTAGTGGCGGCAACAATGGTTCGGGAGTATTAGTCTCCGGATTGACCGGCTCCTTGGCTTGGGCTTCGATTATATTCCGTAACTCCGCCACTTTGTCTAGGGCCTGAGCCAGCTCGGCTTGGGTCAACTCCTTGGCTAGTTCGGCCTTCAGCTCTTGAGCCAGTTCCATCTTAGAGGAAGCCAATTGGCTCCATGCATAAGCACCCACCTTGTCAGGTGCTGAAATGCCTTCGCCAAGTGAAAGGGATGCGGCCATGTTGTACTGAGCCAAATCGTCACCTTGTAGAGCGGCCTTTCGATACCATTCCATGGCCTTAGCCGAATTCTTGGCCACCCCCTCCCCATAGTCATAGGCATGACCCAGCTCCACTTGAGCGTCCACATCCCCTTTTTCAGCCTTTTCCACAAGCTGGGCAAGTGCCTCTGGCAGCGGGGGCTCGGGTATAGTCGGAGTCGTGCCCCCGGGTATAGTTGGTGTCGTGGGTTCGGGAATAGTCGGAGGCGTGCCCCCGGGAATAGTTGGCGTCGTGGGTTCGGGAATAGTTGGCGTCGTGCCCCCGGGGTTGGTTTTGCCTTTGGACTTTTTCGATTTATCATCCAGTTTATTCTCTCCCTCAACATTTGCATTCACTTGAGGTTTTTCCTTAAAGAAGAAGATCCAACTCCCCGCAGCCACCCCGCCTAAGACCAGCAACCCCACAACAATTCCCACCACCAACATTTTTTTGCTCTTGGCCTTAGGGGCAACAGCGGTTGGTTGAGGGGAGGCCGGCTCGATTGGCTGAGGTTGAGGAGATACCTGGTCAGCCGGTACTGCCGGTTGAGCCTCTAATGTAGTTGTCACCTCCGGTTGTGGCGGTGCAGGGATTGGTTGCGGTGTAACGGGCGCAGCGGAAGCCACGAGCTGAGACAGGGAAACCCATTCCTCAAGCCCTTCGTGCCATGCCATGTCATCAGGCAAGAGAATTCCCTCCGCCAGATACTTCTGCACTTCTTCCAAGGAATATGGACCACTCGAGTCTTCCCCTCGGGTAATGTGAATTTGCATGCCGTTAGGCTAGTTGAATCAAGTGAAAATGCAAAGTGTATTACGGATGCGCCATAGGAGGAAACTGGATATTCATCCTAACAGTAAGTTTTTGTGCAAGGTCGCCCTCAGTGACGGCAATGTTTTGGTTTTCGTCGGAATCCACTCGGTGGTCGTATAATTCACGGGCAATAATCTCCCCGGTCTTCCAATTACGCCACTCGGTGTAGCGAACGTCGGAGGTACGCATAGAATAGCCCATCGCCTTGGGCGTGCCATGATAATAGGCTGGGCGCGGATGTTGACTGTAGGCCGCTTTCTTGACAGTCGCCGCTGGATTTTTTAACACCGGCACGAGGCTGGCTCCCTCAAGGTGCTTGGGCTTAGGCAAGCCGGCGAGTTCCGCAATCGTGGGGTACAAATCCAGCAACTCAGTAAGGGCATGGGTCGATGCACCAGGCTTGGCCAGCGTGGGTGGGGCGATAATCATCGGTACAGCGGCATCCCATTCGAAGCATGAGGTCTTAGCCCAAAGACCGTGTTCCCCAAGATGAAACCCGTGGTCGGAGGCAAAAGTGATGATGGTGTTCTTCCGTAAGTCAAGTCGGTCCAATTCCGCAAGCACCTTGCCGACTTGCGCGTCCATGTAGCTAGTAGCCGCATAGTAACCATGACGCAATTCACGAATCTGTGCAGGTGTAGGTGGTTTCCCTTTAAATGAGCGCAACATTTCCCGGGCATCATGAAAGGCGATGTCCGGGGCATTAGCCGGGCGTTCGGGATTAGTTAGCTGTGGCAATTTTGCCGGGTCATACATATCCCAGTAGCGCTTGGGTGCATTGAAGGGTAGATGCGGTTTCCAGAAGCCAACAGCAAGGAAGAAAGGTCTCCTATTCTGCTCCAGCTCCCCGAGGGCCTTCACCGCCAAATTCGCAATGCGGCCATCGAAATACGCTTCATCCGGCACATCACGCATGTCGCACTTCGGATTTCTAGACAGGTTGGGCGGCATTCCTCCCTTTACCTCGGGTTTGTCGCTGCCGTGCGTGGCGTAGTGCAGCACCTGTGCCACGCTCCATGACTGGGGATCTCCCTGAATATTCTGCCGCCAGTTGTGAAAGATCTTTCCGATGCATTGGGTGAAATAGCCGTGGTTCTTGAAATGTTGCGGCAGGGTGACAACCCTCGGTTTCTGTTCTCTCAGATGGGTGGGCAGATCCCAGATGCGCAAAGTATCCGGGCGCAGCCCCGTAAGCATTGAGGCACGCGAAGGATTGCAAACCGCTTGCTGGCAGTAAGCACGCATGAACAACCGACCGCGTTTAGCCAGCAGATCAATGTGCGGGCTCTTCACATGTGTCGCCCCCATGCACCCAAGTTCCGAGCGCAAGTCATCAGCCATAATGAACAAGACATTCGGCCGCTGAGCCGCAGACAGATCATAAGCGGCCAGCAATAGGAATATCTCAAGGAGCCAGTGTGGTCGCATCCGCACAGTGTGCCATTCGTGATGATGAAGTAAATCGCATTGTTTTGTAGGCAGTTTTCACGTATAAAGAAGCTTGGAGGAGTTATGGCTGAGGCTGGAACAAAAGCACCCGATCTGCGTGAGCGTGTACGTAAGATTATCTTCGAAGCAGATGCCCCCGCAGGCAAGGCGTTTGACGTAGCGCTGATTATCACAATCATCGTTAGTGTGCTTGCAGTGATCTTGGACACAATTCCCAGCATCTCTGCGGAACAACAAGCCTTCCTGCAAAAAGCAGAGTGGGTATTCACTATCCTTTTTACTGTGGAATATTTTACCCGTTTATGGTGCGTGGAATCCCCTCGTCTTTATGCGCGTAGTTTTTTTGGTATAATCGATTTGATTTCCATACTGCCGACCTATGTGAGCCTGATTGTTCCTGGTGCCGAATACCTATTGGTCTTCAGGTTCCTACGCGCACTGAGAATCTTCCGTATCCTCAAGCTCGCTGGCCACGTACAGGGAGCACGAACCATCCTGCAGGCCATGCGAAGTAGTCAGGCTAAAATCATGGTATTCCTGTTCACGATCTTGATCCTCGTAACCATTATTGGATCGGTGATGTACCTGGTGGAAGGCCGCCCTATCAAAGTAACTAATTTGGATACAATCAACGTGAACCAACGGGTATGGGTGGGAAAAGTCTCTGAATCCAATATGGCCATTGTGAGGGCTGTCACCCGTGAACAAAATAGTGGGGCTACCCAAGTCGGGAGCATTACAGTGCATTCTCCTAATGGTAAAAAGCGAGAAGTCAAGTCCAACGAGGCAGTATGGAAACCTTACAATGAAAAATTTGAAAGTATCCCAAAGAGTATATACTGGGCCATTGTAACACTCACCACAGTCGGCTATGGCGACATCTCGCCTAAAACCCCATTGGGACAGTTCTTGGCGGCGGTGGTAATGATAATGGGCTATAGTATTATCGCTGTACCAACGGGGATCGTATCCGCTGAGATGGTACGTGTTGACGGCCCATTCGCCCCTAACACCCGGAGCTGTTCAAATTGCAGTGCTGAGGGGCACCGGCTAGATGCGCAACATTGCTACGTTTGTGGCAAGGAACTCGGAGCGCCCGACGAGGAAGCCCTGGAACAATGGTTTAAGGATGAGGAGAACGATTAACCGGAGCTAGCCGCTCCTCCTCTACGGCTTGTGCGGATTACGCCCATAATAAAGGTATCCGTCCTCAGCGCCAACGAGAAGATCTGGCACCTTATCGCCATTCCAGTCCACCACCGTTGGGCTTGTTGTGTGGCTGGATATGTTGCGCTGGAAAATAGTGCCGCGGTTGATGAGTTTATACATACCTTCTCGATCGGCCACGTTTTGCCATAGCTCGGCGTTGGGACTATTAGCGAGCACATCAAGACGCCCATCCCCATCCCAGTCAGTAACGCACAACTTCCGTCGCCCGCTACCGCCAGCGGTTTTAGCGTTTAGGCGTACATACCCAAAAGGATTATTTGTTTCGAATATGCGTTGAGGTTCGTGAAGCAGCAACTTGCCTCCGCGTTTCGATCGTGGGAAAAGGGTGAGGTATCCCTCGTGGTTGAGCATAAGGAGATCCTCGAGGCCGTCGTGATTCCAATCTACCACCACTGGTGTGGTGCGCCATTGGGTGAGCAGCGCATTGCCTTCGGGGCGCATCCAGCCCCACTTGAGAGCCGGCTGTTCCTTCCTCCATTGCACATTAATTGGTTGTGCACCTGTAAGCTTGGGTGCGTTCCGGGCTCCGATGTTACGATACCAAACAACCCTACCAAGGATGGAATTCACAATGAGATCGGGCAATCCGTCGTGGTCCCAATCGGCAACCGTTTGTGTAGTATAACCCCACTTACTTTCGCAAGGACCTTGAATGGAACCATTGGCTCCTGCCATGATCCGTAGTGTTTTCCCGCCGGCTTGCAGCAAACGTGAAGCGCCCCAGCGGGGATGCTCGACCTTTGGGCCGCTAAGGTTTTCGAAGAAGGCGACATAGCCGGCGGTGTTGCCGCAGATAATATCCTCATCCCCATCGCCATCCCAGTCGAACCCAACGGGCGTGGACAGCGCCCCAAACTTGACTTCATCGGCTTCCTGCTTGAAGTAAACCGGCGGCAAATACTGCGGCAGACCTTCCTTTACTTTCCCAGTGTGCTCGACCAACGCCACCCGACCATCTTCATCGCCCACGATTAAATCAATGTCTCCATCATCATCCCAATCGATAGCGGATGGCATGATCATTTCCAAGTCCATTCGAATGATCTCACCCTTGTTTATCAGTTTACGTCCGGCAATGTAGCGCGGAGCCTTGCGCGTCCCGGTGTTTTCAAAATATGTGAAACTGTCGACGAATTCGCCGCAAAGCAGGTCGAGGTCCCCGTCGCCATCGAAATCCGCAAAATTTGGCGATGGCCGGCCATATACTTCCACTGGTTTGCCGGCGGCTTGTATCTTCACGGGGGCCGCGTAGTTGAGCTTGGCCGTTTTGCCTTCGTTGCGCATCAGATACACGAAGCCGCGTAATGGGCCATTGGTCCATTCGCCCTTTGAGTTGTAGGCGTTGTCCCATCCATAATCATCCCATACTCCCACAGCTGCAATAAGATCCAACGCGCCGTCCCCATCGTAGTCGACATATTTCCATTGATTGGCGCGAATTTTCCGGTGCTTCTCAACCCTTGCACTCGGATAAATTTTTGTTGTCTTCGTGAGATCCGCCCCCACCTCATTGCCCGGAACAAGATAGCGTGGTTTACCATTCACCCTGCTCACCTGAATGTTACGAAGTGAAGACCGCACGTATTTCCCCGCCTTGAAGACCGGAGTCTTACTGCCGCCAGGATTCTCAAAATACCAAATGCCATTGTACGGCTTGCATGGGCAATCGACGAGCAGGTCGAGGTCGCCGTCCTCATCCCAATCCACCGGCATCGGCCATGCCCAAAGCCCCACTCCAAGGTCCACCACTAGCCCTGGATTATTGTATTTGATCCGCTCAAGGTCCGCTGCCGAAAGCAGACATGATGAAACAACCAGCCCCAAGGAAATGAGCTTGAATGGAGACATGGCACAGTATGGCATAGACCAAGGAAAGGTCAATCTGAGTTCGATGCACTCTGGCGTTTCTCCTCGAACCTTGGCCCCAGATTGCCGTATCGGTGGTAGTCATTGGAGAGACTCTGTTCCTCCACGTACCAGAGTAACTCAAGGCGCCCTTCGGAAAGCACAGGTGTATCGGCCACGTAAATACATTTCTTATGGGCAACGTGGCGGATGGATTCAGGGACGCGCTCCGGGGTAGCGTAACGGAGCCGGTCGAACTGTGTGGTGTTGGGTTCGGAAACAATGGTTCCGAAATCGCTCCATGACTCAGCATTGGGGCCAGCGATGGAGACCCCGCAGCCTACCGCATGCGCAGCTCCGAGCCGAGCCGCGATTTCAAATTGGGTGTCATCCTGGTGCAAGCAGATACACAAGCGTTCGACAGGGCAGTAACGTCGCAGATTGTCCTGGCCGAGCAGGCGCTGATGATCATGTTCGCATTTAAACTCATCGTGTGCCTGTTTGGTGTAACTGCACAAGGCGGCTTTCAATTCGTTAGTCGGCACGCGTAGATCCAAGGCTCGCAGTGTGTCATCTATCAGATTTACCCCCTCGGGCTCGCCCGTTTCCTTGAAGTCCATCAACTGAGTGACATAGCTCGGCCCGCCCGCCTTGATGCCCGGCCCAAAAGCACTTTTACCTCTGCCCCCAAAAGGCTGCCGTAGAACAATCGCACCGGTAGTTGGCCGGTTCACATAGAGATTTCCCGCCCGCACACGCCCCTGCCAGTGCTCCTGTTCGCGTTCATCGAGGGTCTCAATGGCGGAGGTTAGACCATAACCGGTTTGGTGGATGAGATCGATGGCCTCGTCGAGTTTTTCAAAACGCATCACACTAAGCACCGGACCGAAAAGTTCTGTGAGGTGGGTGGGCGCGCCAGGTTGGACGTTCCATTTCACGGCGGGTGTCACGAGGTGCAGGTTTTCCGCGAACGGCACGGGAGGCACAAGCCATTCCTCTCCGGGCGACTCTTCCTGAAGAGCCTCTTGCAAATTCCCTTTCGGCGGTCGAATCAGCGGATTCACATTTGTTTGCAATTCCCACGCAGAACCAACCTCCAAGCTCTCTACCGCATCGCGCAGATTGCGCTTGAACTTTGGGTTATCAAACACCTCCGCCTCCAACAACAGCAGCGAGGTCGCAGAACATTTCTGGCCGGCATGGCTAAAAGCCGAGTGCAGAACGTGCTTGATTGCCTGATCACGGTCTGCCATGGCCGTGACGATGGTGGCGTTCTTGCCGCCAGTCTCAGCGAGTAGATTCAGATTCGGATACACCTCCAGTAGCGACTGCGCGGTCTCGGTGCCACCCGTTAGGATAACCATGTCCACATCCGGATGTCCCACCAAATGCTCGCCCGCCAACCGACCGGGGCAGGGAGTCATCTGCAACGCCTCGCGCGGAACACCGGCGCGCCAGAAACATTCGCAGATAAGATGCGCCGGCAGCTGGGTGACCGACGCCGGCTTAAGGATGACCGTGTTCCCCGCCGCCAACGCCGCCGCCACACCGCCGCACGGGATGGCGATGGGGAAATTCCACGGCGACACCACGGCCACCACGCCTTTCGGCCGAGCCGTTAGGTTCGGCAAATCGTGAAATGCCTGCGTGGTGCGGGGATAAAATTCAGTGAAATCAACCGCCTCGGACACCTCCGCATCCGCCTCGGTTACCAGCTTACCACCGTCGGCCATGGCAGCGCCGATGAGGTCGGCGCGTGCCTCACGCATTTCCTGCGCGGCCTTGGTGAGGATGGCGCGGCGCTTGTTCATCGGCAGCCCGCGCCATCCGGCGGGATCTGCTTTGGCACTGGCGACAGCGCGGCGAAGGTCATCGGAATTGGCCTGCGGAGCCCGAGCCACAACGGTACCGGGGCGTGAAGGGTCAGTGCTCTCGATGAGGTCACGATCGGCCGTGATGTTTTCGCCCGCAATGGCGAGAGGGATGTGCTTGGCTTTTTCGCCACAGCGGGGTTTCCACGTGGCAATGATCTCCCTGGTCCATTCGGTATGGTGTGGCAGGGAAAAATCGGTATCTGGTTCGTTGGTAAACTCGCGCCAATTTTCGGTGATCTTGGGTTGCTTGGGTGGTAGATGGCGGTCCTGTTGCCGATTCGGGCGGCTGGGCAATCCCTCGATGCGATGGACAGATTCCTGAAACATTTTTTCCATCCGCTCCCATTGGGGATCTCCAACATTCATGTGAAAGGCGTGCCGCAGGAAATTATCCGGGCCGGTATTTTCATCGAGTCGCCGGATGAGGTAACCAATGGCGTTGATAAAATTCTCCTCACGACAAGCCGGGGCATAGAGCAGTATATTCTCGGCATGATCGGCCAGGGCGCGGCGCTGATGGTTGGCCATGCCCTCGAGCATTTCAAAACGCACCCGATTACGGATGCCTGCATCCTTCGCCAACACCAATCCATAGGCAATATCGAACAGGTTGTGTGATCCAATGCCCGGGCGCACAGCCGCCAGGTTCTCCTCCTGCAGCGCCTCATGTATCATGCGTTTAAAATTGGCATCGGTATCCTCCTTGGAATTAAAGGGTGCCTGCGGCCAGCCATTCAACGAGGCCTCGATTCGCTCCATCTCCATGTTGGCCCCTTTCACAATACGCAGCCGAATGGGCACGCCCCCGGCCGCAACACGATCTCGCGACCAAATGTTGAGCTGTTGCTGCATGGCAAAGGCATCGGGCAGGTACGCCTGCAGCACGATTCCGGCGCTGACCTTTTTCATGCTGGAAATCTCCAGCGTGCGCATGAAGGCTGCAGCGGTGAGATGCATATCGCGATATTCCTCCATGTCCAAATAAACAAACTTGGGCACACGATCGCCATTGGGCCGGACGAAATTTTGTTCTGCCGCGGCTTCGAAGAGCTTTTCCAAGCGGTCACACAACACCTCAACGGTGTGATCGAAGGCGAGCGAGGAAACCTGTGAGTAGAGAGTGGAGATCTTGACCGACAGCACTTCCACTTCCGGCAGGGCAAGCGCCGCTAAGCATTGCTCCAAACGTCTTGCTGACTCGTTTTCGCCCAACACGGCTTCCCCGAGAAAATTGACATTCACTCGTGCATCCATCTTATGACGTCGGCGCAGATGCGCGACCAAGGGTTTGCGTTCGGCGGGAAGAATGACATGGGCGGCATCCTGACGAATCTTGCGCTTGGAAAGAGGGAACGCAATACCGGCCACGAGCTGACCGGCGCGGCGCAGAAAATGCAGGGCCAGTTTATCAAGTGGACTGAAGAACCGCGGAATGCCTCGTGTTTCGAGCAGGTGTTGAAACTGATCAATCCCGCGCGCGGCGGAACGTGGGCGGAAGGCCTGATCTGTGAGCTGTGCGACCGTCACCTTATCTCCGGGATGCTCCAGCATTCCGGCCAGTTCATCGAGCTGCACCTGTTCCTTGCGGGTTACCATTGTGGCGGCGCAGGACTGCAATTCCCGCGCCAACTTGATGGCGCGCGCGGCTACCGAGAGCCCTTTGGTCATCGTTATATCTCCAGCTCAGATTTCACCTCGCCGAATCTTTCAATCGCGAAAGTCAAATCTTCACGAGAGTGTGCGGCTGAGATTTGGGTACGGATGCGCGCTTTGCCTTGAGGGACCACTGGGTAAGAAAAACCGACAACGTAGACGCCCTTTTCTAGCAAGGCATCGGCAACCTTCGCTGCTAGAGCTGCATCCCCAAGCATGATCGGCGTGATGGGGTGTTCACCCTTGAGTATTTGAAAACCGCTGCCGGCCATTTGGTCACGGAAAAATTTTGTGTTGGCCTCAAGTCGGTCGCGCAGTTCGGTGGAAGCGTTGAGCAAATCAATGGCCTTAATAGACCCGGCCACGATGCTTGGGGCAACAGTGTTGGAAAAAAGATAGGGGCGCGAGCGTTGCCGGAGGTACTCGATGATTTCCGCGCGACCGCTGGTGTAGCCGCCGCTAGCACCGCCGAGGGCTTTGCCGAGCGTGCCGGTGATGATGTCGATGCGGCCCATCACGTCGTGATGCTCGTGCGTGCCGCGGCCGCGCGCGCCCATAAAGCCGACGGCGTGGGAATCATCGACCATCACCAGCGCGCTGTGTTCATCGGCGAGGTCGCAAATAGCGGTGAGGTTTGCGAGGTAACCGTCCATCGAGAACACACCGTCTGTGACAATCAAAATGCGGCGCGAACCCTTGGCCTCGGTGAGTTGCTCAGCGAGGTCGGCC